>CALOBA010000056.1:0-15846 GCA_942491465.1 uncultured Gammaproteobacteria bacterium | reverse complement strand
CTTATCAAGAGAACCCATCCGCGTCAATCACGTAGTTCCACTGCCCGAGAACCTCATCATTGCGAATGAATCGGTCCTTGATATCGCGGAACGTGTCGGAGCATTTGCGACCGATCTCATAGGCATTATCAAAGATGCGCGCGGTGACACGTAGACCGGTTTGCGTGCGGACATTATCAACCGTTTCCAGAGCGGTCTCGGGAGAATCGAGCATCACGCAGCTCCAGGCACGCTCGACCTGGTTGAAGAGGCGGTGTTCGATCGGATTCCACTTCGAGGTATAGGGCGGATAGTGCGCGATGCGCACACGCAGTCCGAGACGGCGGGCGAGCGCGATCATGTCCTCCTTGAAACGCAGGGAGCGGGCCGCGTTGGCTCCGCCGCAGTCGCACAGCAGGATCGCCTCGGTGGCACCGGGGTACATTGCACTGAAGAGAACCTCCCAAGACAAGGCGATGGCGTCGCAAACGAAGGCGCTGTTTTCCCGCGAGGTGCCCAGGGTGATGAACCCTACGTTCGCATGCACATCGTAGACGCCGTGAGGCACCAGGCGGCCTTCGGCGAGGTGGCTGAATCGTGGTCGTACACTGCCTGTGGGGCGGTGCTGTAGCACTGCCCGGGTCGGTGCAAGGTGCCGAGCGGTTCCTTTTTCTTCGTGTCGATGGACAGCACGGGGATACCGCGTCGGCATGCCAAGCGGCGCAAGGCGGCAATGTGGCGAAACTGTCGGTCACGCTCGTGCGGGTCGACCTGCCCAGTGATCAACTGCTTGCACAGCGCCCGGCGACGAAAGTCGGCCCGATCGAGCAAGTCGGCGGCGGTATTGCGACTGACCTCAATGCCGTGCTCGAGCAGCCGCTGCGCCAATTGCAATGGCTTGAGATCTGTCCAGCGCACGCGCTCATCGGTTGGACTGCCGGCGCTGTGCACGTCGAGAACCTCTTGCAGAACGGACTTCAACAGCGGATTGCGCTCGGTGATCGGCGGTCGACCGCCCCCGCGCCGGCGTACTCGCCCGGCGTCCCCGCTCGGGCGTTTCGGATCATCCGGATCGTCGTCGCCCATCTGCTTGAGTTCCCGTATCCCGGTGTGGATCGTACGACGACTCATCCCGAGCACCCGGGCGACATAGGCGATGCCGCCATAACCGATCTTCAACGACTCGATTGCGGCATAACGGCGCCGATGATCTTCCGGCAACGACCGGCAGTACACGCGCATCGCCTCCTCATGGCCTGCGTCGTAACCTGGAAATTCGTTCATGCCATCATGCGCTCCGACTAAAGGGTGGCGCGGATGCTCGCAAAAATAAAATGGAATTTCAAGAGCCGGCATCCGCGCGAGCGCGCCCGTCGGGCCGCGCACGCAGATCGGCGCGGCCCGCCTTACGGAGCCTGCTCGGTGTTGCGGACGATCAGTAATGCACATCAGCCTCCATAGAGGCGGCTGTGGCCGCGCATCGGCGGTCGTGCAGGCAGCGTCGAGACCGCGTGCATGCGCCCGCGCCGGCACTTCGGACAGGGCAGGGTCATCTCTGCCGGTGCACCGTCTTCGTCGTCGCCGGCATCATCCGGCGGCGCGGCGGCGAGCGCGCTGCGGATCTGCGCCAGGCAGCGTTTGCGGCAGCGGTTGGCCAGGAAGCCGAAATGGCGCATCAGCCGATCGAGCACCGCATCGACCTCGCCCGCGGCGATGCGCTCGAGCTTGCCGGCAGCGGCCGCGGCGCGCAGGCGGCTGACCAGGCCGCCGCGCACATGCCGGGCCAGCGCACGCACCGGAAACAGCATGGTGCGGTAGCGCAGGTTCGTGCAGGCGCCGATGATGCGCGCGACCTCGCCACGGGTGAGCGACGGGTGAATTTCGCCAAGTCCCGCACCGCGGCCAGGTAGCTCTCATGGGTGCGCGGCGAATAGCCGTGCATGGTCAACGTCTCGATCATCTTCGCGCGCAACGGTGTCATCGCTCGATGCCGCTTGCAAACGACCCGAATCGGGCCGTCTTGAAGTGTGGGCGATGGCGAAGATGCTGCCGGTTCGAGTGCGCGGTCCGAACGGGCCTAGGCGTGCACCCGGCGACGAAAGGCCGTAGCCGATGTGCAAGAATATCCGGTTTGCTCCGCAGCCATCCCACCGGAACCCGCTCAGATGCCCGACTCCCCCTTCGATCTCGCCTCCGATACCGCCTACCTACGCTGGCGCGAGCGCAAGCTCGCCGAGGCGCCGATCCGCCTTGAGGATCTGGTCGTCGAGATCGACGACCCGCGCCGCCTCACCGCCGCCGAGCACGGGGCCATCCTCGAGCGCTGCCGGCGCGCCAACATGGCCATCTACGTCGGCAACACCGGTACAGATCCCGACAAGGCCATCCCCACCGCCATGGGCGCCGCCTTCGGCCTGCATCGGCTCGACCACAACCGCGGCGCCGACGACGATGCCGTCACCTCGCTGACGGTGCAGACCGACGCCCTGCACCGCGAGTACATCCCGTATTCCAATCGGCCCATCGCTTGGCATACCGACGGCTACTACAACGCCCCCGAGCAACGCATCGACGCCCTGCTGCTGCACTGCGTCCACCCGGCGGAGCAGGGCGGCGCCAACGACCTGCTCGATCACGAGATCGCCTACATCCTGGTCCGCGACCAGTCGCCGGACTACATCCGCGCGCTGATGCATCCCGAGTGCATGACCATCCCAGCGGTCGAGTTCGACGGCGAGCAGGTGCGACCGGACCGGACCGGCCCGGTGTTCGCGGTGCGTGCCGACGGGCGCCTGCACATGCGCTATACCAACCGGGCGCGCAACATCGTCTGGCGCGATGACCCGACCACCACCGAGGCGGTGGCCTATCTGAAGCGCTGCCTGGAGTTGGACACGCCCTGGCACCTCAGCGGCCGGCTGCAGGCCGGCTGGGGACTGGTCAGCAACAACGTGCTGCACACGCGCACCGGCTTCGACGACGGTGCCGTGCCGCGGCTGTTGTACCGGGCGCGATATTACGATCGCATCGAAGGGACCTAAGCCGATACCGCAGCAGCGTATTGACAGGACGACACAGCGTCGGGCGAAGGGCATGGAACCCTCCGCTGGGGTGCACCAAGTGCCAAGCTCACGGCCCCACGCTCTTGCCGCAGGCCCGAAGCGACACCACCCTGTTAGGCCCGGCGGCCCCCTGGCCGCTAGCCACAGCAGACCCATATTCCCATGCTGGAGATCTCCAACCTCCATCGCCGTTTCAACGGCCGCCCCGTGCTGCAAGACATCTCGCTGCGCCTTGAGCCCGGCGAGTATGTCGCCATCACCGGCGAGTCCGGCGTCGGCAAGTCCACGCTGCTCAATCTGGTCGCCGGACTGGACCGGCCGGACGGCGGGCGGCTGCACCTCGACGGCACCGACTATGCGGGTCTTGACGACGATGCCTTGACGCACCTGCGCCGGGACAAGCTCGGCTTCGTGTTCCAGGCCTTCCATATCCTGCCGCACCTGCGGCTGCGCCAGAACGTCGCGCTGCCGCTGTGGCTCAAGGGCCGGGACGGTGCGGCGGCGGACCGCGAGGCCGAGGGACTGCTCGATGCGGTGGGGTTGGCGGATCGGGCCGATAGCTGGCCGCGGGAACTCTCCGGCGGCGAGATGCAGCGCGTGGCCATCGCCCGCGCCCTGGTGCATGCGCCGCGTCTGGTCCTGGCCGACGAGCCCACCGGCAATCTGGACCCGACCAACGCGGCCCGGGTGCTGGCGCTGCTGGCCGAGCGGGTCCGTACCGCGGGGGCCATGGGCATCCTGGTCACGCACTCGCCGGCGGCGGCCGAGAGTGCCGATCGGGTGCTGCATCTGACGTCGGAGGGGTTGCTGCCATGCGTCTAGTGCACTGCGGCGGAAGGTGCGAGGCCATTCCCAAGCTTACCTCGCGTGCTGATCCGTGTGGGCCTGGAGGCCGACACTCCCGGGACGACACTCCCTGGTCGACGCTCCCGCCTTGGACCGCATCGGACGGCGTGGCCGGGGGGGCCTGGGAAGGTCGCCCTCGCGGGCGACAGGGTTTCGCCGCGGGCGGCGAGCATTTTCAAGACCTCCGCATCGATGCGCGAGGGGGGCTTTTCAGCCTGCGCCACGGGGGCGATATCCGCGTCGCGGTCAGCAATGGTAATGGCACGAAGGGCGACCAGTCTGCGCTGGCAGCGTCCCTTCATCGCACCCTCGCAGGTGCCGGGCCCGGGGTATGAAACTGGCTCCGGTCTTCCTCGGCTCGCTGGCGCGGCGCCGGGCGGCGACGTTGTTCTCGTTCGCCGCCATCGTGCTCGGGATCGCGCTTGGCATGGCGGTGCAGGCGGTCAACCAGGCGGCGCTCGCCGAGCTTGGTCGCGGCATGCGCGCCATGGCGGGGGCCGCCGATCTGCAAGTGGTCGGCCCGCGGGGCGGCTTCGACGAGGGGCTCTATGCCGTGCTCGCGGGCCGCGCCGAGGTTGCGCAGGCAAGCCCGGTGGTGGAGGTGCGTACCGAGCGCATCGGCAGCACCGATGCGCTGCGCATCCTCGGCGTCGATCTGTTCGCCATGGGCGCGGTCACGCCGGCGCTGATGCCGCGCCCGGCGGACTTGGCGGATCGCCCCGAGGGCGGGGCGCGCCTTGTGGCCCTGGCCGAGGACAGCCTCTTTCTCAGTGCCGCGGCGCAGACCGCGCTCGATGTGGCGCCCGGCGATCGCTTGCGTGTCTACGCCGGCGCGCAGCCGCTGGAGGTGCGCGTGGCCGGCGACCTTCCGGGCCGCACCGAGCAACGCGACCTTGCCGTGATGGACATCGCCGCCGTGCAGCGGCAGTTCGACCGGCTCGGGCGGCTGACCCGCATCGATCTCAAGCTGGCCGACGGTGTCGATGGGCAAACGGCCCGCGCGGGGCTGGCGCCGTTGCTGCCCGCCGGCGTGCTGCTGGAGGCGCCGGAGGCGGCCGAGGGCCGCGCGGCGAATCTCTCCCGCGCCTACCGGGTCAACCTCACCATGCTGGCCGCCATTGCGCTGGTCACCGGCGGCTTTCTGGTGTTCTCGGCCCAGGCGCTGTCGGTGGTACGTCGGCATACCGAGCTGGCCTTTCTTCGCGCCATCGGCCTCACCCGCGGCCGTCTGTTCCTGTGGCTGCTGGTGGAGGGTTCGGTGGTGGGGCTCGCCGGCGGTCTGCTCGGGGTGGTGATCGGCTACGCCATCGCCTTCGGCCTGCTCGAGATCCTGGGCGGCGATCTGGGCGCCGGGTTCTTCGCCGGTCTGACGCCGACGCTGCGGGTCGACCCCTGGGCCAGTGCGCTCTACGTGTTGCTCGGCGTCGGTGCCGGGGTGGCCGGCGCCTGGCTGCCGGCCCGCGAGGCCGCCGGGATCGCGCCGGCGCAGGCGCTCAAGGCCAGCGACGATGCGTCGCTGTCACGGGGGCACGGCCATCCGGTCCTCGGGCTGGCCATGCTGGCGGTGAGCCTGCCGGCCTGCCTGCTGCCGCCGATCTCCGGCCTGCCCATCGGCGGCTATCTGGCCATCCTCCTGCTGCTCACCGGGGCGGTCATGCTGCTGCCGTCGCTGGCATCGGTGCTGGCGCGGCGTATCCCGCTGCGCGGCCCGGTGCCGGCGCGGCTCGCCGCCGCCCGGCTGGCCGCGGCACCCGGGCTGTCGGTGGTGGCGGCCACGGGTGTGCTGGCGAGCGTGGCGCTGGTGGCGGCGATGGCGATCATGGTCGGCTCCTTCCGCGTCTCGGTGGATGTCTGGCTGGGCCAGATCCTGCCCGCCGACCTGTACCTGCGCGCCGGACGCGCGGAGAGTGCCGCGCTCGATGCCGACCTGCAGGCGCGGCTCGCCACCGTCCCCGGCGTGGCCCGAATCGACTTCAGCCGCCGCGAGCGCCTGCGCCTGGCACCGGGGCAAGCGCCGGTGGGGCTGATCGCGCGCAGGGTCTCGGCGGATGGCAGCGACCTGCCGTTGGTGGGCTCGGCACGACCGGCCCCGGCAGGTGAAACCGCGGTCTGGGTCTCGGAGGCCCTGCGCGACCTCTACGGCTGGCGTGCGGGGGACCGCATCCACCTCCCCCTCGCCGGGGTCGAGGTGCCGGTCCATGTCGCCGGCATCTGGCGCGACTATTCCACCGGCGGCGGTCGGCTGATGATGGATCGCGCCGACTACCGGCGCCTGAGCGGCGACACCTCGGCCCAGGATGCCGCCATCTGGCTGGCCCCCGGCGCCGACGGCGTACGCGTCGGCGAGGCGCTGAAGGCGACGGGCAGCGTCGGTGCGCTGGAGGTGGGCTTCCCCGGCGAGATCCGCGCCCGCAGCCTGCGCATCTTCGACCGCACCTTCGCCGTCACCTACGTGCTGGAGGCCGCCGCGGTGCTCATCGGCCTGGCCGGCGTGGCGGCGAGCTTCGCCGCGCTGACCGCGGCGCGGCGGCGCGAGTTCGGCATGCTGCGCCATCTCGGGCTCACGCGCCGCGACATCGGCGCCATGCTGGCGCTGGAAGGGACGCTGGCGGCGGCGGTGGGGGTCATCGGCGGCCTCGCCACCGGCGGCGCCATCGCGCTGATCCTGATCGAGGTGGTGAATCGCCAGAGCTTCCACTGGGGCATGGACCTGCACGTCCCCTGGGGATCGCTGGCCGCGTTCGCCACCACACTCATTGTCTTGGCCGGCCTGGCCGCCGTGCTCGCCGGTCGCCAGGCCATGCGCGAGGACGCGGTGCTGGCCGTGCGGGAGGACTGGTGATGAATCGACGCACCTGGCTGCTCGGACTGTCGGCGCTGCCGCTGGCCCGGATCGGCCTCGCCGCGGCGCCCCAGGCCGCGCCCGCCTTCGACCCGGTGCTGCCGGGCCGCACGCTGCGCTTCCCGGAGGACGAGGGCGCACACCCCGGCTTCCGCACCGAATGGTGGTACGTCACCGGCTGGCTCGACCTGCCGGACAGCAGCCCGCTGGGCTTCCAGGTCACCTTCTTTCGGGTACGCACCGGCATCGGCGACGACAACCCCAGCGCCTTCGCCCCGCGCCAGCTGATCCTGGCCCATGCGGCCATCGCCGACCCCGCCCTCGGCCACCTGCGCCACGCCCAGCGCGCCGCCCGCGTCGCCTTCGATCGCGCCGGCTACGCCGTCGACCACGCCCACGCCTGGCTCGACGACTGGTCCTTCGAGCAGACCGGCGAGCGCTACACCACCCGAGTCGACGCCGATGACTTCGCCTACGCCCTGGCGCTCATCCCGGACGGCCCCCCCGTGCTCAATGGCGACCAGGGCTTCAGCCGCAAGGCACCGGACCCGACCAACGCCAGCTACTACTACAGCCGCCCGCAGCTGAAGGTGGAAGGGACCGTCACCCTGGACGGTCGCAGCCATCAGGTCGGTGGCCGCGCCTGGATGGACCACGAATGGTCCAGCGCCTACATCCCCGAAGGCGCCGACGGCTGGGACTGGGTCGGCCTGAACCTGCACGACGGCGGCGCCGTCATGGCCTTTCGCATGCGCACCCCCGAGGGCGGCGCGCTCTGGACCGGCGCCACCCTGCGTGCCCCCGACGGCGACACCCAGCGGTTCTCGGGCGAGGAGGTCGATTTTTCGCCGCTGCGCCAATGGCGCTCCCCACGCACCGACATCACCTATCCGGTGGCCTGGCAGCTGCGCGTCGGCCCCCGCCGGCTCACCCTGCAACCACTGATGGACGACCAGGAACTGGACAGCCGTCGCTCCACCGGCACCATCTACTGGGAAGGCGCGGTACGGGTGCTGGAGGACGAGCGTGAGATCGGGCGCGGCTATCTGGAGATGACCGGATACGGGGAGACGATCCAGGTCGGCTAGCCGATGCCGAGCAGGCCGGGGATTGGGCACCCGCACTGCCGACGGTCGCGCTAGCGCCGGGCGAGGCTCATCAGCAGGATGCCGGCATAGCTCAACAGCAGCGCCCAGCCCTGCGGCACGCCGATGGGGCGTCGGTACAGCAGGGCGGTGAGGACCACCACGATGGTCGGATACAGGAACAGGATCAGCCGCTCCAGCCCGGCCGGGATCGACTCCAGCCCGATGAAATCCAGCAGGCTCGCCAGGTAGTAGCCCATGACGCCGAGGCCGATCAGCGCCGCCCGGTCCCCGACCCCAGGCCGCGGTCCCGGCGTTGTCCGCTCCCACCGCGCCACCACGACGAAAAACGGCAGCGCCATCAGCGCCGCGCCGAGGCGTGCGTTGCGCGAACGCGGCGCCGACCCCCGGGCCGGCACCGGGGTCATAACCCCCGGCGAGGCATCGGCTTCACTCCTTGGTCGAGGCGTCGTCCGACCCCTTGGACGCCTCCTCGTCGCGCTGCGTCTCCTCGGACCGTGGGCGGCGCTGTCCCCACCAGAACCAGCCAAGTGCGCCGAAGATCACGGCAAATTCAAGGATTTTGAACGTCTTCATATCCATCGGGTAGTCCTCCGCCGAGCAGCATGTGGTTGCTCGCTTGAGTGTGCCCCAGAGCGGTCAACTGCTCGTTCTAGGTTGAAGGGGGCCAGGCTGCGGCAAGGGTCCGCAGATGAGTGGCCTCGGGATGGTCGGTCAGTACATGGCCTTTGGCGCGCCGCGCCGGCGTGCCTACGTCATGGAGATTGTGAGAGACTTCAGGAATCCAACCGCAGACACACGAGGATGCAGAGAAAGCTGATGATGCCCATCGACGCCGTGGTGCTGGACATCGAGGGCACCACCACAGCCACCGCCTTCGCCACCGACGTGCTCTACCCCTATGCCCGCGAGCGGATGCCCAACTTCGTGCGCCGCTACCGCGGCGAGCCCGAGGTGGCGGCGATCCTCGACGAGGCCCGCATCGCCGGCGGCGTGTTCAACGACGAGGCGGTGGTGGTGCGCATGTGCCACTGGATGGAGCGTGATCAAAAGGTCACGCCGCTGAAGGACCTGCAGGGGCTGATCTGGGAGGAGGGCTACCGCAGCGGCGAGCTGGTCACCCACCTGTATTCGGACGTCGCCCCGGCGCTGCGCCGCTGGCATGCCCGCGGGCTCGGGCTGTACATCTACTCATCGGGCTCGGTGCATGCACAGCGGCTGATCTACGGCCACACCGTCGCCGGCGACCTAACCCCGCTGCTGTCCGGCTATTTCGACACCCGCATCGGCCCCAAGCGCGAGCTCCGCTCCTACCGGCACATCGCCGAGGCCATCGGCGTCGCGCCGCGGCGCATCCTGTTCCTGTCCGACGTGCGCGACGAGCTGGACGCGGCCCGGGGGGCCGGCTGGCAGACCATCTGGCTGGTGCGCGACGGCACACCCGCGCTGGCGGCGGCCCATCGGCGGGTCACGCGGTTTGACCAGATCCCGATCTGACTCCGACTCTGGCGATTCGGGTCATGGGGCACGGTCTACGTGGTCTGGGATCGGGATCGCGGGGCCGCCCATGGGCTGCGGCGTCTATCGCCCAAGCGTGAGAAAGGGCCAGAGGACCAGGTAGAGCACCGCGGCCACGCCCGCCAGCGCGAGCAGGGAGCGCAGTGGGTGACGGGCGATGCGCTGCAGCGGGGTCTCGGCGAGGCCGGCGCGGCGCTGCGCCGCGTGCTCGGCGCTGATCCGGGCGCTGCGCGCATCCTGATAGGCGTCGATGACGGCGCGGGCGTCGGCCTTGCGGCTGACGTCCAGGAGCCAGAGGCCGGCGACGCCGAAGCCGAGCAGGCCGGCGCTGGTCTCGCGGTAGGCGAGGCCGTGCTCGTCGAGCAGGGCGCGCACGTCGGCGGCCTCATCGTCGGGGACGCCGTTGAGGCGGAAGATCAGGATGGCCATGGCTCTAGCCCGGGTCGCGTTGCCGGGTCTTGCATCGGGGTCGCTACGGCGCGGGGCCTGTCGGATCGGAGCGGGGAGCGGTGGGTTGACGGATCAGCTTGGCGGGACATCGCGCTGTGGATGAGATTGGCGGGGAATTCGCGTTGGCGGCCGGCGTGAGCCGGTGCGCCATGCCCTCGGCACCGGCTGAAGCCGGTCGCGCCCGGGCGCGACCGGCTCTGCCGGTGGGACGACCGATCAGGTGCCGCTTGCGGCGCGGGCCTTACCGGCGGCACGGGCGGCCAGGGCAACAAAGAGATAGGCCCAGCCGTTGAAGATCAGCTCGATGGCGATGATCACCCCGATGACGAACAGGCCGGAGGCGGGCCATTGGGCGAGGATGACGCCGCCAAGGCCCAGCGAGACCAGGCCGGAGATCAGCGGCCAATACCAACCCATGGCCGGGCGCAGCTGGAACGCCATGATGGCCCGCACCAGGCCGACGGCGATCAGCACCGCGGCCAGCACCAGCGTGAAGGTCTCGGAGGCGAACACCGGGTCGACCATGACGATGACACCGCCGACCACATACAGCAGGCCGATCAGGACATGCCAGGCGGTGCCCTTCCAGCCGCGGCACTTGAAGGCATCCAGCACCTGAATCACGCCGCCGGCCACCAGCAGCACGCCGAACAGCACCACGCTGGCCAGGGTCAGCGCGAAGCTCATGCCGAGCCCGATGGTGCCGAGGATGATCGACGCGACACCGAAGCCCATCAGCCAGCCCCAGTTCTTCTCCAGCTCCCCGAACAGTGCGGCCCCCGCGGGCAGGCCGGCTTGGTCGTTATTGGTCATGGTCAACTTCTCTCTCTATGGGTGGAACATCACAATAAACGTCATCAGCAGCACTTGGGCGCCCCGGTCCTAATCGCCTGCCTCGGGAACGATCTGCACCGCCGCACCGTTGCGCAGCTTGACCTGGCCGGCCAGCACGAGCCGGTCGCCATCCTCCAGCCCGTCGACGATCTCTACCTCGTCGCCGCGCACGGCCCCGGTCTGCACCTGGCGGCGCTGCACGACGAGCGATCCTGCCTGCTCGCCGCTGCCGTCTTCGATCAGGAACACGGAGTCGCCATAGGTGTTGAAGGTGATGGCCCGGCGCGGCAGCGTCAACACCTGCTCACGGGTCGGCAGCAGCGTCGAGACCTTGGCGAACATGCCGGGGCGCAGCCGCTGTTCGGGGTTGGCGAGCAGGGCGCGGACCTGGATATTGCGAGTCTCGCGGCTCACCGCCGGGCTGATCGCGCGGACCTCGCCGGGGAAGACCGTCTCGGGGAAGGCGGCGACGCCGACCTCCACCGCCTGGCCAACCTTCAGGTCACGCAGGTTGCGCTCGGGCAGGGCGTAGTCGACGTAGACCGGGTCGAGGGCCTCCAGGGCGACGATGGCGGAGCCGGGGGGCAGGTATTGACCCAGGTTGACCTGGCGGATGCCGAGCTGGCCGGTGAACGGGGCGCGGATGGTCTTCTGCCGAATCAGCGCCTCCCTGGCCTCGACCTCGGCCTGGGCCTGTTGCAGCTGGGCGCTGACCTCGTCGAAGTCGCCCTGGGAGACGGCACGGTCGCGCAGCAGGCGCTGGTTGCGGCGCAGCTTGGTCTGGGCCAGCTCCAGGCCGGCCTTGAGACCGGCCAGGTCGGCCGCGTCGACCTCGGTGTCGAGCCGCACCAGCGCCTGGCCGGCGCGCACCTGATCGCCGGACTCGAACAGGACCTCCAGCACCTGGCCCGCGACCTGGTTGTTGACCATGACCCCCTGCACCGCCTGGACGTTGCCCACCGCCTGGATGCGGGGCTGCCAGGGTCGGCTCTCGACGGCCACCGCCGAGACGGCCACCGGCGGCATGCCCTGGCCGGACATCGCCATCTCAGCCTGGATCTGGCCGTACTTTACCCAGGCGATGCCGCCGACGAGGGCGGCAAGCGCCATGAATACCAATAGATAGCGGACGAACATCGCGCGCAGTGGCTCCTTTCGATGGATCAGGCTTCGGGATCGGGATCGGGATCGGGATCGGGATCGGCCCCGCGAGTATAGCCCCCAGGCGCGGTGCGTCGATACGGGGTAGCGCATCGATGCGAGCGTCCCGATACCGTTCGCCGTCCGCGACTACGTGTCGCCCTGGAGGGCGACCCTCCCGGGCGCCCCGGCTACCGCGTCCACTGCGGCCTACGGTGGGAGCGTCGACCCGGGAGTGTCGGTATCTCCAGGCCGACACGGATCGGCAGGTGCGGTGAGGTTGGGAACGGCCTCGCACCTTCCGCAGCAGCGCACTAAGGATCGGTTCAGAAACAAGTGGCACAGACGCCCGCTCGCTGAGCTTTTGGATTCGCCGTTTCGTGGGTGCGTCTGCACCACTTGTTTCTGAACCTTGACTAACCGCCGCGCGCCAGGGCCTCCCGATAGAGCCGATTACGATTGCCGCCGGTGATGCGCGCGGTCAGGGCCACGGCCTGCTTCAGCGGGAGTTCGTCGGCGAGGATGGCGAGGATGCGCCGCTGCTCGTCTTCGGCGCGGGCGTCGTCGTCGCGACGATCACCCTCGATCAGCAGCACCAGCTCGCCGAGCTGCTGCTCGGGGTCGGCGGCGACGCGTTCGGCCAGCGCGCTCAGGGTGCCGTCGAGGAAGGTCTCGAAGCGCTTGGTCAGCTCGCGGGCAACCACGGCGCGGCGCTCGGCGCCGAGCAGGTCGGCGAGGTCGGCCAGCGTCGCCGCCGCGCGCTTCGGGCTCTCGTAGCAGATCAGCGTTCCCGGCTCGGCGGCGACGGCCTCGATCCAGGCCCGGCGCTGACCCGCGGTGCGGGGCGGGAAACCGAGGAACAGGAAGCGGTCGCTGGGCAGGCCGGCGGCGGACAGGGCGCAGATCGGGGCGCTCGGGCCGGGCACGGGCACGACGGCGATGCCGCGGGCGCGGGCGGCGCGGACCAGGACGAAGCCGGGGTCGCTGATCAGCGGCGTGCCGGCGTCGCTGATCAGCGCGATGCGCGCGCCGTCGGCCAGCCGGGCCAGCAGGCGCTCGGCGGCATCGCGCTCGTTGTGCTCGTGGTAGGCGATCAGCGCGCGCCCGCTGCCGAGATCGATCCCCAGATGGGTCAGCAGGCGGCGGCTGTGGCGGGTGTCTTCGCAGGCGATAGCGTCGACATCGGCCAGGATCTCCCGGCGCGGGTGCCGATATCGCCCAGATTGCCGATCGGCGTGGCGACCACGTATAGTACGCCGGAGGTCTCGCTCATTCGTTCAGCCTCGAGTCGGTGCGACGGTCAGGTGATCGGTCATGCGCCCCGCCAAACCTAAACTGTCCCGGGTGGATGAGCAAAGCGAAATCCACCAGCGGCGCCGGCGCATAGCGCTGCCCCAGCCCAGGTCCGTCGCGATTAAGTTGTTTGCAGACCGCCCCTTACCATGAGGCCCCTTTGGACACCCTTGCGCGCCAACGACCCGCCGGCGAGCGGCGCATTGCTCTGCGCGACAGTCTACCCGGCCGGCCGGGTCGGTGCGCGGCAGGGCTCGCCCACAGTGCGCTGCGATGCGGCGCCATCGCTCGGCCGCTGCCTCCTCCCGCCCCAGCCATGTTCGGACTAGGCGGCAGCAAGGCGGCCGTCGGCAGCGCCAAGGAGTCCCTGGCACGTCGCTATCTGGAGCGTCAGGGGCTGCGGCTCGTCACCCGCAACTGGCGCTGCCGCCATGGCGAGATCGATCTGGTCATGCTCGACCGCGCCGCCGATGACGACGGCGAATTGGTGTTTGTCGAGGTCCGCTACCGCCGCTCCGAGCGCTTCGGCGGGGCCGTAGCGAGCGTCGACCGCCACAAACAGCGGCGGCTGAGCGCTGCGGCGGGGCAGTATCTGCAATCCCATCCCACCGAGCTGCCGTGCCGGTTCGATGTACTGGCCATCGGCGACGGGGATGCCGTCCATTGGATCAGGAGTGCCTTCGATGAAACTTGATCAACGCCTGTTGCCGGCCGCGCTGCTGGCCGGGCTCTGTCTGCTGCCGCTGCTGCAAGGCTGCGGCGCCTTGGTGGTCGGGGGCATCGCCTACGGCGGCGCCGTCGCCTACGAGCGCCGCTCGGCGAAGATGGTGCTCGACGACGAGGTGCTGGAGCTGCAGGCCAAGCAGCTGCGCGCCGCCCACCCGGAGATCCACAAGTACAGCCGCATCTCCATCACCAGCTACAACCTGTCGCTGCTGCTGACCGGACAGGCCGAGAACCTGGAGGTCGCCGACCGCTTCGCCGATCTGGTCTCGCGGCTGCCGAAGGTCCGCCGGGTGTTCAACGAGGTCGAGGTCGGCCCCTACATCAGCTTCGCCCGCGAAAGCGAGGACACCTACCTGACCTCGCGCGTGAAGCTGGCCTTGCAGGATGTGCATATCCCAGACTTCGACATGATGCGGGTCAAGGTGGTGACCGAGAACGGCACCGTCTACCTGATGGGTCTGGTCACCCCCGAGGAGGGCGACGCCGCGGCGGAGAAGGTCCGCCGGATCCCCGGCGTGGTCCGCGTAGTGAAGGTATTCGAACATGTGGCACCGCAAGCCCAAGCCGCCCCAAGCCAAGGCTGAGCCGGTGCTGTCCGGCGCCGTCGAGCGGGCCCTGCGCGGTATCGTCGGCGCCGGCGGGCTGCTCACCGATGCCGCCGACTGCTGGCCCTACGGCTACGACAACAGCCGCCGTCAGTCGCTGCCGCTGGCGGTGGCCTTCGTCACCGAGGCCGAGCAGGTCGCGGCCCTGGTGGCGCTGGGCAACGCCGAGCGCATCCCGCTGACCGCCCGCGGTCTGGGCACCGGCACCACCGGCGCCTCGGTGCCGACGCGCGACGGCATCGTCATTGCCTTCGACCGCATGGCCCGGATCATCGAGATCGATCCCGCCAACCGGCTGGCCATCGTCGAGCCGGGCGTGATCAACGAGCGGTTGCAGCGCGCCGTGGGCGAGCACGGCTTCTTCTGGCCGCCGGACCCCACCAGCGCCTCGGTCTGCACCATCGGCGGCAACCTGGCCTACAACTCCGCCGGGCCACGGGCGGTCAAGTACGGCACGCCGCGGGACAACACCCTGGGGCTGAGCGCCGTGACCGGGGCCGGAGAGGTCATCCGCACCGGCGTGCTGACCACCAAGGGCGTCGTCGGCTATGACCTGACCCGATTGATCATCGGCTCCGAGGGCACGCTGGCCCTGATCACCGGCGCCACGCTGAAGCTGACCCCGGCCACCGAGGCCAAGCGCACCCTGCGCGCCACCTATCGCGACATCCACGCCGCCGCCGCCGCGGTGGCCGCGGTCATGGCCCAGCCGGTGACGCCCTGTGCGCTGGAGTTCATGGACGGCGGCGCCATCGACATGGTGCGCGGTTTCTCCGACCTGCACCTGAGCCAGGACACCGGCGCGCTGCTGATGATCGAGGTGGACGGCCCCGCCGCCTGCGTCGACCTGGCCGCCGAGGCGGTCGGCACTGCGGCCCGCGTGCCGGGGCTCATCGACGTCACCGTCGCCGCCGACGCCGAGCAGGTCGCCGCGCTCTGGCGCACCCGCAAGGCCCTGTCGCCGGCGCTGCGCCATGTGGCGCCGAAGAAGATCAACGAAGACGTGGTGGTACCCGTCTCGCGCATCGGCCCCTTCATCGACGGTCTCGACCGACTCGCCGCCGAGACCGGCATCCGGATCGTCAACTTCGGTCACGCCGGCAACGGCAACATCCACGTCAACCTGCTGGTCCACCCCGAGGAGCCCGGCGCCATGAACCGCGCCGAAGCCTGCCTGGACCAGGTCTTCGACCTGGTGGTGAGCCTCGGCGGCACCCTGTCCGGCGAGCACGGCGTCGGCCTGGAGAAACGCGACTTCATCCACCGCGAGCTGGACCCGGCCACCCTCAGGGTCATGCACGGCATCAAGCACCAGCTCGACCCCAACGGCATCCTCAACCCGGGCAAGGGGCTGCCGCCGGAGCGCTGAACGCGCACCCGCTCCCAGGTGCTCGACGAGCCGGGGAACGCCCTGCGCAAGGGCCGTCTCGATGATCAAGCGATCC
>CALOBA010000055.1:0-15075 GCA_942491465.1 uncultured Gammaproteobacteria bacterium | reverse complement strand
TGCCTCCAGCACATCCCCACCCGGGCACCGGCTGCTGCGGCTCGCACTCGCGACCGGGCTGGCGCTCCTGGTCGCGCTGTACACGGTGGCCGTCGTGCTCGGCGTCATCCCGGAGACGCAGCGGATCGATGCGGTGCACTTCGGCATCATCTTGGCGGCCAGCATCGCGGCGCTCATGCTGCTGAGGCCGGATATTGCGGATCGGCTGAAGCGGCTCGAAGGTGCCGGCTTCAGGCTCGAAATGCTGGCGCGGGTCAGGGAAAAGCAGCAGGAACAGGACCAGACACTGCGCCGGCAGGCCGATACGATCGACGACATCTCACTCATGCTGCCGCTGCTCCTGCCGAAAAGCGAGCGCAAGCACCTGATGAATCTCCAGCAGGGACGCACCGACGGCTACAAGGGACGCGGCTCGCTTCGCTCCGAGATCCGCCGCCTGCGCTCGATCGGGCTGCTGGAGATGCTGCCCGAGCGCACCGTGGGACAGATGGAAACCGGCAAGGCATTCGACCTGGCGGACTATGTCCGGCTCACCGAGCTCGGCCACCGCTGGGTCAGGCGCATCGAACAGATCGAGGCCAAGGAAGCCGATGACGAACCGTCCCAAGAGCCGGACGACGCCAAGGCATGAGCGGAGCCGCGGGCGCCGGCTAATCCGTCGACGCCTCGCCGGCCTGAACAGGATTCCACTGCCGTCCGGATCGCAACCGGTCGGTTCGATCGCCTATCGGCCTAAGCCGCCGGCGCTGTTCGCGCCGCGCAGCTGCCCTCAGCCCTGGCGGATGACGCCGGCGACGATACCGAGGATCTGAAGCTCCTCGTGGCGCAGGTAGATCGGCTCCATCGTCGGGTTGGCCGGCTGCAGGCGAATGCCGTCGGCCTCGACATAGAAGCGCTTCAGGGTCACCTGCTCGCCGTTGATCATGGCGATCACCGACGCGCCGTTCTCGGCCGTCTCCCGCTGCTCGACGATGACGATGTCGCCGTCCTGGATGTGATCATCGATCATCGAGTGTCCCCGCACCCGCAGCGCATAGCTGTTCTTGCGCACCATGTGGCGCGGGACGGTGACGGTCTCGCGCTCCTCGGGGATCTCGACCGGCTGCCCGGCGGTGACATAGCCCAGCAGGGGGATCTCGACACCGGGCTCCGCAGCCAGCTCCAAGGGCTCCAGCACGGGATTCCAGATGGTGTGCTGGCGTTTCGGCAAGAGGCAGGCGACGTTCTGCATGGCGGGCTCCGGTGTGGCGGCGACAAGCGTTCTCTGTTCGTTCTCCATCAGCCTAGCATACAATCGGAGAACCAACGGAGAACATGACGCCCATGCGACTGACTCGACGCCAACACGAGATCCTGGATGTCCTGCGCGAGCACGCCGAGCAGTCCGCCTATCCACCGACGCTGGACCAGCTCTGCGTGCTGCTCGGGCTGCGTTCACGGGGCTCACTGCACAAGCACGTGCAGGCCCTGGTGGCCGCGGGGTTCCTGGAGCCGATGGATGGACAGCACCGCGGGATACGGCTGGTTCAGCAGGCACCCGCTGACGAGGGACTCCCGTTGCTCGGGACCATCGCCGCCGGCCGGCCGATCGAGGCTGTCCCCCAGCCGGAGTTCATGCAAGTCCCGCCGCAGCTGCGCACCGACCGGCCGTGCTACGTGCTCAAGGTCCGTGGCGACTCCATGTGCGAGGCCGGTATCCTCGACGGCGACTACGTGGTCATCGAGCAGCGCGAGACCGCCCGCGACGGCGAGATCGTCGTCGCCCTAGTGCAGGGCGAGGAGGTCACGCTGAAACGGATTCTGCAGCAGCCGGGGCGCACGATCCTGTACCCGGAAAACAGCGCCATGGAGGCGCTGGAGCTCGATCCCGACGCGGTGCAGATTCAGGGGATGCTTGTCGGGCAGATGCGGTCGTATCGTTGACCCACCGACAGGCAATGAGACCGGGTCGCTTCTGATACTGGCCAGGACCGGGACCCCGCCTCTCATCCCGGCAAGGGCTCGGCGGCGAGGTCCAGCGACGCCGCGAGATGCCTACCCGCGAGGCCCCATGGACTATGCTTGGTAATGGAGGTGCTCGGTGTTATCGAGCCCCAAGGCCGCGCCGCCTCGACACCTTCGACGGCGACACCGACGGCACCAAGCGGACTGGGCGCGCGACGTCAACAGGGGAGGCAACGATGGTTGGACGCTGGTCGGTGGCCGTTCTGGCGGTGTCCTTGTGCGGCGGCTGCTTCGGCGGCAGCGAACAGACCATCCGCGCCTACAACGCACTGGGACGCGCTGCGCACCTGGACCTGGATGTCGACGGCTACATCGTCGGTATCGAGAAATACCCGCGCGACAACATCATTGACGGGCCTGAACCCGAGTATCCCGACCGTTTCGCCAAGCTAGAAGACGAAGCCAACAATCGCCTGATCGCAACGCAGAACAAGGAGTTCGTCAGCGCTACCGACGACATCAAGGCGATGCTCGTCACCCACGTGGTGGCCTATTTTCCGACGCGCAGCTACCTGTACAACGCCTACGCCTCGATCCTCAAGGGCGATCTGAACTACAGGAAGGGTTACGAGGACGGCATTGTGGCCTTGCGCAACGACCTGAAGGCGCGGCTGCTGCGGGCGATCGATGACGGCGCCCCATACAGTCACATCGTGCTGATGAGCATGGGCTGGAACAACGACCAGCATGTCTCCATCGACCGCTACAACCGCATCATGCGCAACCTGAAGACGGTGGCCGCCGGCGAGCCGGACGCCGGCTTCCGGCCACTCGTCATCGGGCTGACCTGGCCGTCGGCCTGGTTCAGCATCGAGGACTTTTGGCTCAAGAAGAAGCTGCTCGGCCACCTCGGCAGCTACACCAACAAGAGCAACGATGCCGACGAGATCGGCTATACCATCGCCAACTGGCTGATCAACCAAGAGCTCGCGGAGCTGCGCGAGGAACTGACGCCGGCCCGTTTCCCGACGGTGGTTGCCATCGGCCATAGCCTCGGCGCTCGACTGCTATCGCGCGCGCTGTTCAGCCGCCCCCATCTGCGGGACGGGCCGGCGGAGGACCGCGACAGTGTCGTCGCGCTCTACCTGGGCCTGCAGGGCGCCTTCAGCGCCCGACGCTTCGTGCCCGCCGACAGCGGTGAGGGCGCACCCTATGCCGACTATGCCTCCCTGCCGACGCGGATCGTGCTGACCTCGTCCAACCACGACCGGGCGAACCCGAGCGCCTTCTGGTCCAAGCATGCCGGTGGCCCCAACGGGCTGGCCTACATGCGCCGACACCCCGAGACCTTCACCGTCCTTGCCTGGCAGACCCAGAAGCCGCGCATCGGCCAGGCGCTGCGCGACGAGCGCGGCCCCAGAACGGTGCTGACGATCGACGTCTCGGACATCGTGACAGGGGCCGATGCCCACAACGACATCCTGGACACCGAGCTGGCCGAGGTGATCTGGTTTTGCCTGCGACAGGTCGAGCTGCCGCCCACCGCAGGGGAATCCGAGACCGCCGGCGGTCCCTGATGCGCGCTGCCGCGCTATGCCCAAGTTGATGAGTGCGCCATCATCCAGCTTACCAACCCGCGGCGACGAGGTATCGTGGGCGCCGATCCCATCGCGCGTGCCATACCGCTGTCTGCTGAATAACCCGACGTGCCCTTTCGCCTCGTGCCCGCGCCCGCTGACCGCCATCGGCCGCATGCCCATGTGCGTCTGGTCTCGCCGCCCCGGTCGGTGACACCGCTCGCAGAGTACCGACGCGCCGCTCGACCGCGCAGCCGCGGCGTGCTCGCCCACCGCCTGACAGGCGCAGCGCTCGGCCTTGTCGCAACGCTCGGCCCGCTGGTCGCGGCTGCCGCTCCCGAGTCACCGACACCGACCCCCGGCGCCGCGACCACCGTCATCGCGCTCCCGCCGCTCACACCCGACGAGCAGGCCGACCAGCTGCGCGAGGCCGGCCCGAAGGGCGCTCCGCATCTCGGCTTCGGTCGCCCGCTGCCGTCAGATCAGCACCCAGGTACCGCGCCGCTGCGCTGGCGCCCGAGCGCCGACGGCGGCCGGGTCGCCAGGCTGCGCCTGACCTCCCCTGGTGCCGCCGGCCTGCGCGCCGCACTGCGGGTCCAGGGACTGCCCGACGCCGCCCAGCTCAGCGTCGGCGCCCCCGGCGCGACCGAGCCCCGGACGCTGCCCGGCGCGCTGATCAACGCCAGCCTGCGCGGCGAACGCGCGGCGAGCGACGGGGACGCGCCCGTGTTCTGGACCCCGCTCGTCGCCGGCGACAGCCTGCTGATCGCGATCAGGCTCTCGCCCGGCGCCGCTGACCCGGATCAGCTCCGCCTCACGCTGCCCCGGCTCACGCACCTCGTCCGCCTGCCCGGAGCGCCCGCCGACGGCGCCGCGGGCAACATTACCGATACGGCCTCCGACCCAGCCTGCCGGCCCGACCTCGACCGGCCGAGCCGCGCCAGCGCGCTGCTCCTCTACACCGACCCCAACGGCGCCACCGGCGCCTGCTCCGGCGTCATGGTCCAGGCAGCGGACCCGGCCGACGGCGCCGCGGCCAATCTGCTGAGCGCCCACCACTGCCTCAACGACCAGCCGCGCGCCTCCAGCATCGAGGCCTGGTTCCACCTGCGCGCCGCCAGCTGCGGCGGCCCGCCCCTGACCCCGGCCGTCGTCAGCGGCGGCGCCGACCTGATCCGGGCCATCAAGACCACCGACACCAGCCTGCTGCGCCTGCGCCAGCCGCCGCCAGCGGGCGCCACCGCCGTCGAGCCCACCGCCGACCTGCCGCCGCTCGGCAGCCCCGTCATCGGTGTGCACCACCCGGACGCCGGCGCCCAGCGCCTCGCCATCGGCACCGTCACCGGTCACGGCAACTGCTTCGAAGCCAACTACTGCGGCCCCAACGCGGACCCGGCCGGAATCCACTACCTGCTCGTCAGCTGGACCCGCGGCGCCACCAACGGCGGCAGCAGCGGGTCGGGGCTGTTCCTCGCCGACGGGCGGTTGGTCGGCGTGCTCTCGGGCGGGTTGGACGAGGCCGGCGAGGCGGATGAGGTGGGCGGGTCGGATGATTATGGGCGGGTGGGTCTAACCGGTCGGGATGCACCCGACCTTTGGGAAAACCCCATGACGTCAAGCATCAGCCGACGCAAAAAGCAGAACAAGGAATGAACGGCGCCTTTTGCATCGGCTAACGCATTCGTTAGCCTATATGCTTTTTTTCCAATAAGATCTGTCACGGCTTTGCCCAGGTCAACCCTTACACCACATACACTTGGCTTTATTTCCGCGTACTTAGTTAACCATGCCCAAAACTTTTTGACACCTCTTCGATCCTTGTCGTCCAAAAGTTTTAGCGCCTCTGGGTTTCCCAAAGTTCTGCAAAGCTCCTCGAGAAAAGGAACGATTGTCCGATTCTTTTCGTAAACCGGCCGCAGCGGGAAAGAAATGACCTTAGTTGTCTCAAGACGATCATCCGAGCCAAGGACGTCTTCCGGGGGGCGGTTCATAATCAATAGCGCCGGGCATTTAATTTCAATTCCGAACCGCTCTTCAAATAACGCTCCTGCTTCAGTGAAAGGCTCCCCAAATTTCTTTGCGTCAAAAACACGGACAACTAATACTTTTTCACCTGCCTCCTGACCCAGTGCAACAAAATGGTTTTCGATTTCCTTCCTGAGATCATCCTCAAACGCACTCTCAAGAAAAACCATATACCAGTTAAAGCCCTGACCTGGAATAGTACCGATATTGCTAGCGACGTATGCCATATTTTCTCCACTATATCGAGTGGCTTAGCGTGAATGCCGCTCAGCCGCGACGCGAAGCAGGGCGAGCGCATATAAATTAGCATTTAAACATGTATCTGCGGCATCCTTCGAGAAACTGACTTAGGAGTTTCTCGTGTCTGCCAACATCTTTGAGCATTTTGCCCCAGTCCCGGACTTTCGCATTGAGCGAAACAAGGTCTATCCGCTGCCGGAAATCCTCCTGTTGGTCGTCAGCGCAGTGCTCAGCGGCGCCGACGGCTGGGAGGCCATCGAGCAGTTCGGTCGGGCGAAGCTCGAATGGTTGCGCAAGTTCGCCCCGTTCGCCGACGGCATTCCATCGCATGACTGCATTGCTTACGTGATTTCCGGCCTGTCCCCGAAGGCCTTCCAAGAGTGCTTCGCGAGCTGGACGCGGGCTGCGTCGGAGGCGACCGGCGGCGAGTTGCTTGCGGTCGACGGCAAGACGGTGCGCGGCTCGCGCGATCGCCGCCGCGGCAAGTCCGCGCTGCACATGGTAAGTGCTTGGGGCTGCCGCAACCGGCTGGTGCTGGGGCAAGCGGCAACGGCGGAGAAATCCAACGAGATCACGGCCATTCCCAAACTGCTGGAGCTGTTGGAACTCAAGGGCTGCATCGTGACCATCGATGCCATGGGCTGTCAGGCCAAGATCGCCGAGCAGATCGTCGCTCAAGGCGGAGAGTACGTGCTTGGGCTCAAGGGCAACCAGGGCACGCTGCACGACGAGGTCAAGGACTTCTTCGCCACGGCGCTTGCCGGCGGCTTCGCCGACGTCGCGCACGACGATACCGAGGAAACCGACAAAGATCACGGACGCTTGGAAGTGCGCCGGTGCTGGATCACCGAGGAACTCGGAACGCTGTCCGACGCGCCGCGTTGGAGCGCGCTGCGCAGCATCGGCCTCGTGCAGCGCGAGTGCTGGAGCGGCGATCAGCACACGATCGAGCAGCGCCTGTTCATCAACTCCATCGGCGCCGATGCCAAGCGCTTCGCCCATGCGGTGCGCGGCCACTGGGGCGTGGAGAACCGACTGCACTGGCGTCTGGATGTCGTCTTCAACGAAGACGCCAGCCGCACCCGCAAGGGCAACGCGCCGGCAATCATGACCGCAATCCGCCATCTGTGCATAAACCTGTTCGAACAGGAGCCCTCCACACGGCGCCTCTCGGAAAAACGCCGCGAGGCCGCTTGGAACGACGACTACCGCGCTAAGGTGATCTTCGGCTGACGGTTTTTATGCGCTGGCCCTGCGCCTGCGAGGCCGTCGAACACAGCTTCCGATCGGCGGAGGTCCGCTTCCTGAGCCTTTGCTGACGTTCTCCGGCTGGCGTTTAGCGACAGCTCCCGACCCTTATGTCAAGCTTGACATAAGGGTCGACAACGGACAGTCAGGCGACGCCTGACATGACCGACCATGATTAGGACGCACTATTTTCCGTTCTTATAGAGCGGCCACACCCCGCCGATCCTGTAGTACGTCTTCTGCACCGCAAAGCCAGTCCACGCTCAGAGGGCTCAATGGCCTTCCGTTGCCGAAATCTTGTCAATTACCGTTCGGTAATTGACGTGGGCGGCGATGTCCATGCGAGGGGCGAATACATGGACTTGGTCGCGAACGTCATCATGCTGCACAACGTCCATGATCTAACCGAGGTCCTGCTCTGGAAGCTGGAGAGCGTCAGGGAGAAGCCCTGATTGTGAAGCGTGTCGAGCACGGCGCTGTGACTGGCGCCCGGCGGAGAGCGCGTCCTCGACATCATCGAGAACCTCGCGCAGGCGTGCCGTGTCCGACCGCGGGATGCCGCGATGCTCGTCGGCCAGTTCTCGAAGTGCCGCGGACACCCTCTCCTTGTTGACCACGGCCTTCGATCCCGACGCACGGTCGGTTTGCCCTTTGATGAGGGTTTCCATGCTTGTTGCCCTCAGTCGGTCAGATCGAAACGCGGTTGTTCGGCCTGAAAGGCCAAGTACCGGTTCGGGCTGGTGATGTCTCGGCAGGGAGCCGGCGCCCCGGCCTCGGTCCAGGTGTAGGAGCACGTCTCCACCAGATACCCGTCCCCGTCGCGCTCCTCGCGACACTGTTCGTGGAGCGTTGGCGCCTCGTAGGTCGTGTAGCCGTGATCGAAGAACGGCGCGCACATGCGCCACTCGTTCCCGGTCGGCTGGCAGTCGTCCGAGTCGTCCCAGTCGCGGATCTCGCAGGAGCGGATCTGGGCGTTGAGCCAGTTGACCAGGGTGGCCGGCTGGCAGGTCGCGCCGTAGCGGGCGATCAGCGGACGCACGTCGCCTGGCAGATCACTTGCGGGGCACAGGTTCAGGAAGTCGAGCCGGCGGTCGAACAGCTCCGTCGGATTCGGCGCCGTGATCGCGAAGTAGCGGGCCAGGTAGGGCGCGCACTCGGCGACACCGGAGCCGCCGACCAGGCACAGGATCGCGCCGCAGGCGGATTCCTGGTCGCCGGACAGGGCTTGTGCTGGACTGGATGCGCCCAGCCCGGCGCCGAGCAGGCTCGCGGACAGGGCAAGGGCGATGGGGGTTCGATTCATGTCTGACTCCTTCAAGAAAGAAACTGATCAGGCCGCCTCGGCGAATGCCGCCAGGGCCTCGGGGTCGGCGTAGTAGGTGATCTCGGCGAGGGCCTCGGCCATCTGCTCCAGCTCCTCGGGCGAGGGCTGGCCCCTGGGGACCGGGATCTCGTCGATGGCCGTGCGGACCTCGCCGGCGGATGTGTAGCGGTTCGGTTGGGCTTGCTCGGGTGAGTCGGCGGGCTCGACCGTGTTGTCGGCGCCCTCCCCCGCCTCGTCCTCGCGCCGGATCGTCACCCTCGGCGCATCCTGGAGCTCGATGTCCAGCGGCGCCGGCAACGGCAGCGCGTCGAGCTGCCGCCGCTTGAAGGTCTTGTCCCGGTAGTAGCGGAGCTTCTGCCCCACCAACGGCCGAACGCCCTCGACCAGGACGATGGTCTCGTCGTCGTTGAGGTTCGCGATCTCATCGGCATCCAGGATCGCCTGTCCGGTCTTGGAGACCTGCTTCGACCGCCTCCCGTCCCCGTAGCTGAAGCTCGCCTGGTTGACGGTCTTCTGCCCGACGATCTTGGAGATCGCCTCGGCCAGGTCCCGCCGATGCACCGGCGGGCGGTAGTAGACCCGCGCGCGATGGTTGTCGATGAAGGCCTCCGCCAGCTCGCGGCCGTAGACCGCCTGGAGCTGGGCCTCGGACTGGATCACCGTGGCGATGCGGATGCCCCAGCCGCGGACGTAGCTCAGCGCATGGACCAGCTTGTCGACGCGGCCCAGGCTCAGGAACTCATCGAGCAGCATCAGCACCGGGACCGAGAGCCCCGGATCATCCGCCGGCGTCTCCCCGGCCTTGGTGTTGCTGGAGAGGAAGAACTCGATCAGCAGCCGCACCAGCGGCGCCAGGCGTTGCAGGTCGTCCGGGGCGATGGCGATATAGAGCGACTGGGGCTCGCGCCGGAACCGGCGCAGATCGAAGTCGCTGTGGGACGTGGCCCGGTCGATCAGCGGGTTCGCCCACAGGGTCAGCTTGGTGGCCAGGGCCGACTTGATCGAGCCGCGGGGCTTCTCCGGCTCGTTGCAGAAGCTCAGCACATAGCGCTTGCAGAGGCTGGAGACCTCGATGCCCCGCCCCGCCAGCTCCTCGAGCAGCGCCTGGAGATACTCCCCGCTCTCCTCCTCCGAGCGCAGCAGCCGATGCACCTGCCCGATGGTCACCGGCCAGCCCATGGCGGGCCCGGCCTCCAGCACCAGCAGGGTCAGGCCGATCAGCAAGATCCCGGGCGACGTTGTCCCAGTAGGGATCGTGGCTCTCGTTCGGGACCAGGATCGCCGCGACCGTCTGCACATCGGTGACCCGCAGGTCCCCACCGCGCACGTAGTCCAGCACGTTGAAGCCGTGGGTCCGGCCCCGCTCCTCCAGCGGATCGAAGCGGAAGACCCGCTGCCCGAGCACCCTGCCCCGGTACCCGGAGGTCAGGCTGTAGTTCTCCCCCTTGATGTCCAGCACGATGGCCGAGCCCTGCCAGTGCAGCAGGTTCGGCACCACGAAGCCGACACCCTTGCCGGTACCGGTCGCCGCGGCGAGGAAGGGATGCAGGTCGCCGTTGAAGGCCAGCAGCTTGCCGCGATGCCGGCCCAGCAGGATCGAATGGGCCCGGCCTTGTAGAGCTTGGCCTTCGCGATCTCCCCCGGCCGCGCCAGCCGTGCCGAGCCATGCAGCGGTTTCGGCGGCAGCAGCGCGAAGGCGACGAAGGCCGGAATCCCGATGGCCGAGGCCCCGCCCGCGAGCCCGGCCAGCAGCAGGTTGTCCGGCTGCAGCCCATGCTGAAGCCCGGACAGCCAGACCAGGACCATAAATTTGTAGTCACATAGCTCCGCGTAGACCCAAGAGGCCGCGGGCAGGAAGGACGCCAGCCCCAGCGGGATCGACAAGGCGATGACCCACTTGATGGCCGTGGTCGGACGCTTCAGCACGGACGCCGCTCCTGATCGAATGCAGCACTGGCACTGTGCGCGGAGGGAGATCTCCGGCAGAAACCGGATCTCCGTGACCCGCTTGCGCTCCATCTGGATGATCACGTCGACCAGGTTGAACACCAGCCCGCGGATGTCCTCGCGCGTCAGCCCGGCGCCGGCGCTGGACTGGCGCACCATCAGCATCAGCTGCTCGACGGCCGCCGCGGCGCTGTTGGCGTGGATGGTCGTGATCGACCCCGGATGCCCGGAGCCGACATTGCGCAGATAGAAATAGGTCTCGTCGTCGCGCAGCTCCGCGAGCATGATCCGGTCCGGCTTCATGCGCAGGCAGGACACCAGCAGGTCCTTCACCGTCACCGGCGAGACCCCTGCCCCGTCCCGGCTGAAGAACAGCCGCACCGTGTTCGCATGCGGAAACTGCAGTTCCTTCGCGTCCTCGATGGCGATCAGCCGCTCGTCGAGGGGGATCTCGGCGATCATGGCCTTGGACAGGGTCGTCTTGCCCGAGCCCGTGGCGCCGGAGACGATGACGTTCAGTCGATGGGCGACGATCTCGCGCAGAATGCCGAGCACGCTGGCCTGGTCCTCGACGGACCAGCCCGCCAAGCGGGACCGGACCGATTCACGATGGCCAACTGTCTCGACCGGAACGGCCGAACCGCCCTGCCCTGCTCCTTCTTTTCCTACCGCCCTCTTCCCGCTCCAGCGCCGGAGCAACCAGATCAAACGCCCCCTTCTCCGCCAGCTCATCCAGGTTGAAGGTCACATGACTCGGCCGGCGAATCGTGATCGACGGCTCCTCGGCCGCGGGCGGCAGGACGATCTGAATCCGCTCGCCGGTCGGCAGATGCCCGCTCAGGATCGGCGAGCGCTCGCTGATGCTCGCGGACATGTAGCTCGCCACCGCCTTGGCAAAGCCGTTCAGCCAGGTCCCGGTGAGGTTGTCCGCCGGGATGCGCTCCCAGCCGTGGGCACCCTCCACGAACAGGAGTCCAGGCCCGTTGATGCACAGGTCCGTGACATCCTCACGTGCCAAGATTGGGCGGATCGGCCCGAGGATGTCGTGGAGCAGATGGCGAGCCGTATCAGCGGCCATCGTTCCGCCTCCGCAGTTGATAGACCGGCGAAAGGTCCACGTCGCGCGCCACCAGGATGTTGATCGGGTCGCCCTGGTTCTTGTGCAGGGTCGGTTTGATCTTGGCGAACTCCGCCAGGACCGTGGACAGGCTGTCGGTGGTGGTGCTCTCGATGAAGCTGGACTGGTCGCTGGTGAGTTGCTCGCGGGCATAGGACTGCACGCCGAAGGACACCGCCGACATCAGCACCGGGATACCGACCCGTTCCCAATAGTGGTTGTCGACCTTCCCGCCCATGCCGGCCCGGCCCAGCGGTCCGGTACCGGGCGAGGCGATGTCCACGATCACGCCCTCGGGCGTGCGGACCCGATCCCAGACCACGAAGATGCGGCGCTTGCCGTAGCTCAGGGTCGCGCTGCGATACTCGCCCAACACCTGGGAGCCGCGATCCAACAGGACCACGGTCCCATCGGCGCCGTAGACATCCCGCGGCAGGGTGCAGCCGACCATGCCGGCCTGGTCGCTCTGGATGGCCGTGTCCAGGATGCAGCCGATGTAGGTCCCCTTGGGCAGCAGGAAGGTCATGTCCGACAGCCGTCGGGCCGTCGCGGTTGCCGCGCGGGTCACCGACAGGTCGAGGCCTCCGCCGTTGCGTTCGGCGCCCTCCCCTGCCTCGCTGCCAACCGAACTGACTGATCCGCCGCTACCACCAAGCGGTGCGGCCAGACGCCGCTTGCGCGCGATCTCCTCGGGAGTCTCGGTGGGTTCGACCGTCGGCGCCGGCTCAAGCGGGATTGGCGGCGGCAGCTCCGGCATCGGATACCCGCCGCGCGGCTCCGGTGGCGGGAGTTCCGGCACATAGGGCATCCCAGGTGGCTCCGGGACCTCGACACGAACCGGTTCCGGCTCCGGTGTCGGCGGCGCGAAGGCGGGGACCTCGTAGTCGCCGACGTTGAAACGCAGGCGCGACCGGCGCTCTTCACCCTCCTCGACCGGAGCCGGATCGGACAGCTCGGCATAGATCACCGCGGCCAGAGCCCCGGCGCCCAGGGTGACCATGGTCCCGATGAAGGCCCACTTCCATAACGGGCTCGCGGCACGGGCGATGGGCACATCGCCGCGCTCGACGATCTGCTCGAAGCCGCCGTCTTGGGTCGCATCCATGCTGCTCATCGCGCCGCCCTCTCGATGACGGGGCTCGTGGTCTCGCCGGGGTTGTCGATGCCGGACGGTGCGAAGGCGTCATTGCGCACGCACATCACCGCCTGGCCGGAACGCAACCGCCACTGGCGCCCGACGCTTGGCAGGATCAGCCAGTTGTCGCGCACGGTCTTGTTGACCAGGGTCTCGCCGCCGTCGGGACCGATCGCGAACACCGACGGGAAGGTCATGTTCTCCGGGAAGCGCATGAAGGTGTGCGAGCCGTTGTCGAAGATCTCTGCCGGCTGCACGTCGCGCGAGCCGGCGCCGGCATAGCGATAGTTCTTCCGGGTCTGGGCATGTGGGTCCAGGGACGCGGAGAGGTCCTGCTTGGCGCGGGCCGTCTCCGATGCCCGGCGCCGCTCGTTCGGGTAGGAGAAGCGGATGCCGTACATCGGCGCCCGGTCGTTCAGGCTCAGGTCGAAGGTGTAGACCCGCCCCGCCGAGGTGCTGACGATCAGGTTGGTGTCCGGGACCTCCGCGGTCGGCTTGATGGCGATCATGTTCGCGTGCTTGCCGACCTCCCAGGCCTCCGAGTCGCCGGTGTAGAACTTCTCCATCTCCTCGCCGTCGGCGAACTGGATGAACAAGGCCCGGCCGATGGCGGCCTGGAGGTTGTAGACCTGATCCGGGTTGTAGCTGGTGTAGCGCAGGCGCCCGTCGACGCCGGAGGCCTTCGGATAGGTCGCGGCCATGCAAGCGGCCGGCACGAGCAGGGCCAGGGCGAACCCGGCCAGCGTCATCGAGACCGCCCATCGATAAAGGAGTGACATCCGGCTCATTGGGCATCCTCCGGCTCGGCGTGGTAGTCGGTGACGGCGAAGCCCAGGGCGTTGTCGGCCAGCACCGAGAGCGGGATGCTGGCGTCGGGCTCGTACTCGTAGGCGATGGTGGAGATCCAGTGCTGGCGGCGGGTCTCCTCGCCGTCGCCGAGTGCCGCGACATAGCGGACCTGGGCCAGCCCCTGCTTCAGGAAGCTGATGGACTTGATGGCGATCTCGACGGTCTTGTCGTCCTGGTACAGGTTCACCGGGGCGTCGGGGTTGTCTTTGGTGAACGCCTGCACGTAAGACGCGCGGGCATCGCCGACGGACATCAGCATCACGCGGCGGTACTGGTCCTGGACCGTCGGGAAGAAGTAGCCCTCGCGCGCCCGGACATAGCGGGCCAGATAGCCCTTGTCGAGCAGGTCCTGGCGACCGATGCCGACCTCCTCGTCGATGTTGTGCAACACGTCGACGGCGCCGGTTGCCGAGTCGACCCGCACAAACACGGGCTCGACGGTCTTCAGCGGCGCTAGCGCGGCGACCGCGACGACACTCGCAAGCGCCAGAAGCAGGCACAGGGCCGCGACCGCCCAGGCAACGCGCGCCTGCCGGCGGGCCGACTCGTTGGCGTCATAGTCCCAGTCGAGAAAGCGTTCCATCGCCTTCGCGCCTGGCGCTCTCGATGCAGACTGATCAGGCATTGGGGAAGAAGAACGGGACATCGGCGCGGGTACTCTCTTTCACCGGGTCATAGTGGGCGGGGTTCAAGGTTCGATAGGCCGACTCGTTGCACGTCGGCGCCTTGGGCACGGTCGAGCAGGCGCCAAGCAAGGGAACGAGCAAGGCCATCAGGAGAAGCTTCGGGTAGGGCATGTCATCCTCCGGCACGCCGACGACGACGTGCCTCCACGTGGTCGCGGGCCTCGCGGTCGAGGTCCGGGTTGGCGCCGACGGCGCCGGAAGGGGAAGCGGTGCGGTTGCTCTCTGCACGGGACACCTTCGGCGCCCCGTTCACCAGCCGGTCAACGGCCGCCTTGCGGGTCGCCACCATGCGCTCGTGCAGGGCCTCGGCCCCGCGCACGCGACGCCAGCGCGCCGCATCGCGCCAGGCATCGATGTGCTTGCCGCCGGCCTGGTGCATCGCCCCCTGGATGCCGCGCCAGGCGGTGTTGCCGATGGACAGCCCAATGCCACCGGACAGGCTCGAGGCCATGTTCGGCAGCTCGGCGAAGATCTTCGCCAGCAGGAGCAGCATCAGCGCCGGCGCCATCAGGGCGACCAGGTCGACGTTCTCCGAGGAGTCATCGAGGGCGTCGATGTAGGTGTCGACGATGGCATCGGCCATGCCGGCGATGCCGCCGACGAACATGGCCAGGAAGGCGAACTGGATGCCGTAGCTCAGCCACTTGGTGAAATACTCGCGGGTCGACTGGAACAGCAGACCCAGGATCATCAGCGGACCCACGGCGACCACCAGGGACAGGCCGATCTTGGCCGTGGCCAGGGCGATGACCGCGGCCACGCCGAAGATCAGGAAGATCACGAACAGCACCGCGGCGAACAGGCTCGGACCTGGGTCGGTGAAGCCGCCGGCGGACCAGATGGCGCTGATGCCGGTCATGGCTTGGTCGCCGATCCGGTCCAGCACGGCACCGATGGCCGTGTCGTTTCCGAGGGCGGTTCCCGCGAAGGTCGCGAGCAGCTCGTCCGGGAAGGACCGCAAGTGATCCGCCAGGTAGGTGTTG
>CALOBA010000054.1:0-34842 GCA_942491465.1 uncultured Gammaproteobacteria bacterium | reverse complement strand
GCACTAAAGGTTACGGCGCGGTTCCAACCGGCAAGATTAAGCGATTGTTTCATCCTATAGCGGCACATGCCTGGGTAGGCCGACTTCAGTCGGCACCTGGGGCAGGCGGACTTCAGTCCGTCGTACCGCCGGTACCAAGGCGACATCGATCCTGACAGAGGGGGAGAGCAGGGGCCTCTCCGCCCCGCAATGCCGTTAAGTTAAGCCGTGGGAGCGGCTTCCAGCCGCGACTTTCGTCGCGCGAGCCGAGTCGCGGCTTGAAGCCGCTCCCACAAAGTGTTCCCATCGCTACCGGCGTCGATCATCTCCCCAGCCACCGTGCCTCTACCTCTGGCGCGCTCGACCTCTCGAGCCGATACCGACTCCCGGTCTCGTGCCGAGCCGCATTGCCCGGACAGGGGCAAGGCGAAGCTTGGCAATGCGAACGCAGAGTTTGGGTAGCACAACAGAAAGCGATCTCCGGGCGATTGCTCTCCTGCTACCCTAGTGCCCTATTTGCGCCGCCGCACGCTAGCATTCCCAAGCTCGCGTACTTAACAGGTGCGCTTATTAAAGAAACAACCCAGACTCAAGGTGCACTCGCTAGTCAAATGAGCTTCTCCAGCATCTGTGCTGACAGCCGCGTTCCAATGCGCGGCGCCGGGATCGTCCGTTCTTTGGGCTCGCGACTACGCTCGCCCGCGGCGCGGCTGCGATTGGCCGCGCGGCATGGATGCCAGTTATCCCGTCCGCGGTTGCAGCCGGGGCGAACAAGTGCGCGCGCGGGCCAAACTCAGTGATGCTGACTGGTTGGAGGTGGTATGGGGTGATGCAATATCGCAAGCGGCGAAAGAAACCGGGATAGGCGATTTCCCGGACACCTGTCCTTGGACCTTCGAGCAATTCATGGACCCGGAGTTTTGGCCGACGGCACGTTAGGTGATGATGGTGACCTCCCAGCTACGCGAGCGGCACTGCGGCTGAAAGCGCATCTTCAGCAGGTGCTGGACGAGGACGATCAGGCGATTGCGCAACTGGCCCCGCTCACTGCGACTCATGCCCTCTAGCTCCTCGAGCAGATGCACGCGATCAAGTTGATCCATCGCTCCGGAACGGAGGTGACGCGCTTGGGTATCGAGCCAGCGCAGGTAGTCTGTTTCATTACGTGGGACTGGCGCTGCTCGGCGGCGGCGGCCAGCCGCAGCAGGGCGTCGTCGTCGTGCGTACCGAAGGCGTGGATGGCCACCATCTGCTGCTCATCAAGCGTCAGGGTGCCGGACTTGTCGAAGACCACCGTGTCGATCGACGGCAACAGCTCCAGCGAGCGCCCGTCTTTGATCAGGATGCTGCCGCGGGCGGCCTGATTGAGGCCGTTGAGCAACGCGATCGGCCCGCTGATGCGTAGGCCGATCCCAAGCATGGTGCTGGCAATGGCGATCATGGCCGTATAGCCAACGCTCAACCCGGCGATGCCCGCGACCAGAAAGGTCGGCAGCAGTGACGCATCGGCCAGTCGCTCGGCCTTGGTGGTGACCGCGAGTTGGTAGCTGGCGGTGCTGATCGACGCTGGCGCTGCCGTGGATGATCTGGCCATCGATCGGGATCATCTCGCCGGCGTGCACCACCACGGCATCGCCGGCCTTGAGCTGCTCGAAGGGGATCTCCAGCTCGGCGCCGTCGACATCGACCCACACCGTCTGCGGGTGCTGGCCGAAGGCGTCGGCAAGCCCCTTCTGCGAGCGGTCTTCGGCAATGGACGAGATCTTTCCGCCGAGCGTGGTCAGCACGAATAGGCTGGCGCCAAGCACATAGAAGCCGCCGAGCCAAAGCGCGCTCTGATAGAAGGCGTTGAGCAGGGCGAGCGACAGGCGCCGTTGCTGCAACAGGGTGCGCAAAGCAAGCTCGAACTCACCCCGGACCAGGTAGGCAGCCAGCGGCACGCAGACCAGGAAGCGCGCGCCACGAAGGACCAGGGCAGCCGGACCAGGGTGAAGGCCAGCGAGCAGCGCCAGGGTCTTGGTCGGTGCGGCAGGCTCTCGGCCATGGCGTGAGCACAGGTCCGTCCTGCCAGAGCGTCGCGAAGGTGCGCCCGGTCTTCGCTGATCCAGTCGCGCAGGGGCTGCCAGTAGCGGATCAGGGCGCTCGTGGACCAGCTCGGCGGTGTCTTGGCCGGTGGTCGGCCTGCTTGAGGTCATCAAGGACGCGGTCGGCGTCGGCGGGAGAGAGCGTGCTCGATGCCGCCGAGGGTTTCGTAGGCGCGGTGGCTGAATCGGCGGCCGCATGTTGGCGTGGCCAGAGCTGGGCGGGGGTGAATGAGGAGCAGCGGCAGGCTGGCGCCGCCGGGCTGATCGGGGTTGTCGGGGAGCTGGCCCAGGTCGCGGAGGATGCGCTCGGGGAGCAGGTCTTCGAACAGGACGCCGGAGGCGCAGGCGGCGGGCGGGCCTGCTCGATAATGGCGGTCGCAGCCGGTCGCGGTCGGCGATGGCGCCGAGGAGCGACGGCTTGTGCCGGTCGAGCAGCGCGGCGAGGTCGGTGATGGGCCAGGGCGTGGCCGAGGAAGTCGGCGCGCAGGGCGAGCAGCTGCAGCAGGCGCCCGTCCTTGACCAGGCTGCCGCTTGGAGCACGACCACGTGCCAGCAGCGGATGGCGGGTACGACGGCCGCGGCCAGGTCGGCGATGTCGGGGCTCGCGGCCGAAGTATTCAGCGGCTTGGGCCTGGCGCCCGGCCAGCTCGCGGCGGTAGATTGTCGCAGGTGATCGGCCACAAGGGCTATCGAGGCCCTATTCAACGCCAGCATGGACAAGGCCCGCTTCTTCGCCGACATCGTGGACGATCAGCGACAACCGGTTGGCGCAGGGTAGGTTGGGGAGATCTATGTCGGCGGGCGCGTGCTCGCACGCGGCGACCTGCATCCGTCGTGGGATCGGCACGAGCGCTTCCTGCCGGACCCGTTATTGCAACGCCCCGGCGCCCGGCTGTTTCGTACCGGCGACCGCGGTCGTTGGCTCGACGACGGCAACATCGAGTACCGGGGCCGCAACGACGACCTGGTCAAGATCGACGGCCTCCCGGTCGAACTCTCGGAGCTGGAGTCGACGCTCCAAGAGATCCCGCGCATCAAGCACTGCGCGGTGACGGTGCGCAGCGACGCCCGCGGGCCGCGCTTTCTGCTTGCCCATGTCGAGCTCGACGGCACCCACGACGACCTCGACGCGGTGGTGAGCTCCATCGCCGCCGCGGCCCGCGCCAAGCTGCCGGCACACATGGTGCCGCGCGAGATTCGGCGTATCAGCCAGATGCCCTTGACGCTGAGCGGCAAGATCGATCGCAAGCGTCTGGCACGTTTCACCGGCATCCTTAAGGCCGAGGGCGTGACCGTGCGTCAACTGGAGGAGCTGGACCACAGCCAACGAACAGGCACGGCTGCTGCGAGCCGGGCGTTTCGATGCCCTGGATATCGAACATATCGCCGATGAGATCGAAGACGTGGGCAAGAGCGAACAACGGCAATTGGCGAGTCGGATGGCGGTATTCTTGGCCCATCTGCTCAACCGGATTTGGCCGACGGCGCGCTAGGTGATGATGGTGACCTCCTAGATGCGCGAGTTTGCCAATGCTAACGGAAAGCTTGGATAACACAACACAATGGCATGCCGCGCCTTGATCGCATCCGTATACTAACCGCCGTTGGCAATGGTGCCGTCTTCGGCTAATTTCGCCCTATTGTTCCGAGGCAGCCAGTGTGGCACCGCCAATCTCGGCAATCCTCCATCCGGCCGCGTAGACGGCCATCAACCTGATCAGCCCGAGGAATGCCCGTGGATCTTGCAAGCGCTATTGATGCCCGCAGCCAAGACTTCATTACAGACGCCAAGGCCAAGCTCGCCGACCTGTCCCCTTGCTCGACCGATGCCCTGTAGTGGCTGATGGTCGAGCACTACCAATTCTCCTATCGCAACACCAAGTTTCTCGCCGCAGCCGACGTGATCATGGCGTTCGACACCGACGCGGTCAACAAGGAGCTGGAGCGCAACCGCGGCGAGGAGAACGGCCATGCGGTCATGTACAAGGCGGCGCTCAAGAATATCGGCGTGGATGTGGAGACGCGCAAGGAATTCCCCTCCACCAGCCGCTTCCTGGAGGGTGTTGGCGATCTGTGCCTGCGCGATCCATCGGTCGTGCTGGGCATGATGTTCGCGACCGAGACCGCGGCCATCTTCGAGCACGAGGTGTTCCGCGATGTCTCCAAAGAGGTCATAGCCCGCCGGAAGGCCGGCAGCAAGGGCGACCCGCTGGTCTACTTCCACGACAGGCATCTGAGCGGCGTCGAGCAGAGCCATCGCGAGGAGCTGGGGGTCTTTCTCCGCGGCCTCGACAAGGCCAGCCCGGTCGCCCCGCGCGACGGCGAGCGCCCGACCATCGAGCCGCCCAAGGCCATGGCCGGTGCCGAGCAGGCGATCGGCGCCATGCGCGCCTGGTGGGCGGACCTGCTCGCCGAGGTGCGCGCCCGCAGCGCCCAGGCAGCCGCCGCCTGAGGCAAACACCCGCGCTCGCGAGCGTCGCCGCGTCCAACGCGTCGGCGACGATCGCGGGTGCTCGCGCACCGAGCCCATCGGAGACCCACCATGCCCCTGAATCTCGCTGATCGGTTCTTCGAGCGGGCCGAGCGCCAGCCCGATACACCGCTGATCCTGGGTCCGGCAGCGGACGTCTGCCTGAGCTTCGCGGCCTTCGCCGACGGCGTCGAGGCGATGGCGCAAGGGCTGCGCGATGCCGGCGTTGGCGCCGGCGACAACGTCGGCCTGCATTTTCCGAGCAACGGCGCGGCGACCGGCGACTACATCGCCTTCGTCTATGCGCTGTGGCGCTGCCGGGCCTGCGTTACCCCGCTGCCTTATGAGCTGACCTCGGCCGAGCAGCGCGAGATCCTGGAGACGGTGCATCTTGACGGCTTGGTGATCGCTGAGGCGCGTGCCGATGCCTGCGCGCCGCTGATCGCTGGCACGCCGGTCAAGCTCGGCCGCAACGCCATCTTCGCCCGGCCCGGCATCGGCGCAGCGCCACCGCCGCAGCTCGACGGCATCAATCCCGCCTTCATCCGCTTCACCTCCGGCACCACGGGCACCGCCAAGGGCGTGGTGCTCTCGCACGAGTCCATCCATGCGCGCATCCATGCCGCCAATGAGCGGTTGCAGCTCGGCCCGCGGGACCGTGTGCTCTGGCTGTTGTCGCTGGACTACCATTTTGCGGTCTCGATCTGCGCCTACCTGACCTTTGGCGCTGGCATTGTGCTGCCGCGTAACGCCTTCGGCGAGTCCCTGCTCGCCGCGGCCAACGAGCAACAGGCAACACTGATCTACGGCGCCCCCGCCCACTATGCCCTGATGACCCAGGACGATACCGGTGCCGGCCTGCCCTTGGGTCTGCGTGCCGCAATCGTTACCACCACGGCGCTGCCGCGGGAGATCGCCGATGCCTTCCGGCAGCGTTTCGGGCGGGTCCTGAACGAGACCTACGGCATCATCGAGCTTGGCCTGCCGGCCATCAACCTGAGTCAGGACCCGGCCAAGCAGGGCGCCGTCGGCCCGGTGCTGCCGGACTACGAGCTGCGCCTCGACTGCGCCCCCGGACAGGGCCACGGCGAGGTGCTGCTGCGCGGCAGCGGCATGCTCGACGCCTACTATGCCCCCTACCGCCCCCGCGAGCTGATCCTGCAAGACGGCGACGGCTGGTTCCACACCGGCGACTTGGGCCGGCTCGACGAAGACGGCTTCCTCTACATCGTCGGCCGCAGCAAGGAGGTGATCAGCGTCGGCGGCATGAAGTTCTTCCCTACGGAGGTCGAGGCCGTGCTCGAGCAGCACCCCGCGGTGACGGCGGCCTGCGTGTTCGCGCCGCGCTCCGAGCAAGCCTGGCAGCCGGTGCATGCGCAGCTGGTCGCCGCGGAGGGCGCCGCGCGACCCGCGCCGGACGAGCTAAAAGCCCATTGCCGCCAGTCCCTGGCCGCACACAAGGTGCCGGCCAAGCTGATCTGGGTGCAGGCCCTGGCCTTCACACCAAGCGGTAAGAAGGTGCGCGATCCCGAGCGCCTGCGGCACCATCCCGAGCGCCTGCAGCACCGGGGTGATCCAGGTGCCTGACAAGGCCGACCACATCCGCCGGCTGCGCGACGAGGGTCGCTTCGTCTGCTTCGTCGGCGACGGCATCAACGACGCCGTCGCGCTCAAGTCCGCGCAGGTGTCTATCTCGCTCAAGGGCGCCTCCAGCGCCGCCACCGACACCGCCCAGGTGATCTTCATGGACGGCACCCTGGCGCCCATGCGCACGCTGTTTCAGACCTGCGACGAACTCGAGGGCACCATGCGCGGCAACATGGCGCTGAGCATCGTCCCCGGCGTGATCAACATCGCCGGCATCTACCTGCTGCATTTCACGCTGCCGGTGAGCATGGCCCTGTTCTACACCGGCACCGTGGCCGGACTCGCTAACAGCATCCTGCCGCTGGCCCGCCATCAGGGCGGCGAGTCGCCGCCGGCCGACGGCGAGATCGACCACGCCCCATCCTCAGCGACGCAACGCATCGGCGACGCCGCCGAGCGCCCCGACGCCGACCCGAGCACCCGACAACCCACGGAGACCCCATGACCATCCAAGAGACCCTGCGCAGCCAGATCGTCGCCGAGTGCTTCGACGGCCAACCGCCGGCGGAATTCGACGACGCCTACGACCTCATCGAGCACGGCCACATGGACTCGCTGCGGCTGATGGGCCTGGTCAGCTTCATCGAGCAGCACTATGGGCTACAGTTCGGCATCAACGACCTGGTGCCGAAGCACTTCCGCAACATCGACGCGATGGCCGGCTATGTGCAGCAGGGGCTCGGCGACGGGGCCGCGCAGGCATGATCAGCGCCGCCACCACCGAGGTTGCATCCACCGCGGGCGCGGGGCCGATCTTGGTGGTCGGCGCCGGCGCCGCCAGCATCGCCTGCGCCCTGGCCTGCGCCCAAACCGGGCGCGAGACGCTGCTGGTGGAGCGCGAGGGGCAGATCGGCGGCACCGTGGCCAACGCGCTGATCCACACCATCGGCGGGCTGTTCGACGACGCCGGCGAGCCGCTCAACCCCGGCCTGCCGACGGTCCTCACCGAGCGGCTGCGGAGCGCCGACCCCTACACCGTCAAGCGCCGCATGGGCGGGGTGCAGGTGCTCAACTGCGATCCCGGCGTCTACCGCCAGGTGGTGATGGACTGGGTCGCCGCCGAGCCGACCCTTCAATGCCTGACCGAAACCGAGGTCGAGGCCATAGACGGCCAAGCCGGCCAGGTCCAGCACGTACGCCTGCGCAGCCGACAGCAACCGATCGAGCTGCACCCCGCCGCCGTCGTCGACACCACCGGCGATGCGCTGGTCGTCCGGCGGCTTGACCCGACCCTGGTCGAGCCCGGCGAGGCCCTGGCCGGCCTGGTGCTGGTGCTCCAGGACGTCGCCGCCGATGCGCTGCAATTCCCCCGCGGCGTGGGCATCGCCCGGGCGATGCGCTCGGCGGCGGCGGCCGGCGAGCTGCCCGAGGAATGCGCGACGCTGTGGCCCGACACCGGCATCGCCCCGGACCAGGCCTATCTGAAATTCAATCTTCAGCGCGACGCCTTCGACCCCTCGCACATGCGCCAGGTCGTCGACACCCTGGTGGCCTGGCTGCGCGACCTGCCGGGCCTCGCCAACGCGAGCATCCAGCACATCGGCCAATTGGGCGTGCGCGACGGTGGGCGCATCCGCGGCGAATACCGGCTCACCGAGGCCGACCTGCTGGCCGCCCGCCGCTTCCCCGACGCCGTCTGCCAAGGCTGCTGGCCCATCGAGCACTGGCACCCGCAACAGGGCATCCAGATGCACTACCTGCCCCCCGGCACCCGCTACGACATCCCGCTTCGCGCGCTCAAGGTCCGCGGCATGAACAACCTCTACGCCGCCGGCAAATGCCTCGGCGCCGAACCCCGGGCGCAGGCATCGGCGCGCGTGGCCGGCACCTGCTGGGGCATGGGCGCCGGGCTCGGGCAGGTGCTGGCAGGGTCCGTCGCCTGGGGCGCACAGCCGCCCGCACGATGAACGTCCGGACTCTCCGAGCGCGCGTTGTTCGCGCCACTTCCCGGCTCGGGCCGGCGAACCCAGACCTCCCGGAATCGGAATTTTCGAGGCGCCCAACTAGCTGATATATCTGCGAACTCGTCGATAATTGGACAATCCGCCTCGCCGATGCCCGCGGATTTCAATTATCGTTGTCGTTGTCGTTGTCGTTAATCGTGATCGAGTATTCGCACGACAACGACAACGACAACGACAAGACTGTCCAAAAATCGAGGCGGTTTTCTAGGCTTTCCGGGAGGTCTGTAATTGAGCCGTATCCGGCGCAACAAAGACAGCCAATCGAGCCAACGGCAGCCGCCTAACCGCGGGCGGCGCTCATTCCTCCGCGTCGATCCGCGTCAGCCAGTCGCGATGCCCGGCGAGCCGACCCTCGGCGGCGTCGAAGAACAGCGCCTGCAGGCGCTCGGTGATCGGGCCGCGGCTACCACTGCCGATGGCGCGCCCGTCCAGCTCGCGGATCGGCGTGACCTCGGCGGCGGTGCCGGTGAAGAAGGCCTCGTCAGCGATGTAGACCTCGTCGCGGGTGATGGGCTTCTCGACGACCTCAATGCCGTCTTCGCGGGCCAGGGTGATGATGGAGCGGCGGGTGATGCCGTCCAGCGCTGCGGTGAGCTCCGGGGTGCAGAGCACGCCGTCGCGCACGATGAACACGTTTTCGCCGCTGCCCTCCATGACAAAGCCGGTGTGGTCGAGCATCAGCGCCTCGTCGTAGCCGTCACGGGTGGCCTCGCGGTAGGCCAGCATGGAATTCAGATAATTGCCGGTGGCCTTGGCCCGGCAAAGGGTGCTGTTGACGTGGTGGCGGCTGAACGACGACACCCGCACGCGCAGCCCTTGCTCCAGCGCGGTGGCGCCGAAGTAGGGCCCCATGTGCCAGGCGGCCATGAAGCAGTGTGCCTTTAGGCCGCCGGCGGCATCCTTGTGCCAGTCGTCGACGACGCCGTCGGTATTGGCATCGTCGGCGTGCAGGCCAAGCCCATCGACGCCGCAGTACAGCACCACGCGCAGATAGGCCGCGGACAGTCCGCTGGCCCTGACCGTTTGGCGCTGCGCGGCGATGAGTTCGTCGAAGCCGTAGGGCACGTCGATGCCGAGGATGTGGGCCGAGTCAAACAGGCGGCGGGTGTGGTCATGCAGCCGAAACAGGGCGCTGCCGCCGTCGGCGGGATAGGCACGCAGCCCCTCAATGACGCCGATGCCATAGTTCAGCGTGTGGTTCATGACGTGGGTGCGTGCCGCCGCCCAGTCCTGAAGCTCGCCGTCGTGCCAGATGAGGCCGCGTGTTGTGCTCATGGAATGCTCGTTTCGGTGTTGAATCTGAAGATGGTCGTAGATCAAGCTGCCGCATTGCCCGAGTCAGGGCAAGGCGATGTTTGGCAATGCGAACGTTGAGTTTGAATAACACAACAGATCGCGATCTCGGCGCAGCCGCTCGGATGCTAACCTACGTTTACTTAATGGCATTGGATCCCGAGGACCCTCGCCGGTCCTAGGCTGCGTCGCAACTTGACTGATTTTCAGACATTCGGCGCCGTCAAGCAGTCAAGTCAATCGAACGCGGGCAAACGCTGCCGCCGCTGAGCAGGAAAAGGACGCGCCACAACGTCCCACGCAAGCACCCCAAGCACAGGCCCACCGATGCCAGAACCAGCCAACCGACCGCTGCTCGCCGACCATCTGCAGACGCCGTCGTCGTCGACCCCGGTACGCGCCCACTTCCCGGCGCACCAGGGCCGCCTGACCGAGATCGCCGGACTCTGCGGCGAGCACCTGCCGTTTGACGTGCCCTATCTGCGCCGCGGCACGCTACGCGAGGCCGAAGACCGGCTGGCCGAGCGACTCGGCGTGCGCGCCAGCCTGCTGCTGACTAACGGCGCCTCCCAAGGGCTGCTCACCGCTTGCCTGGTGCTGGGCCGGCGCACCCGGCGCATCGCCATCGCCGGCGATTGTCATGTGGCCGTGAGCCGCGGCCTGGTGCTGGCGGACCTGACCCCGGTGACCATCCCGTCGCTGCGACCGAGCCCGACCACCGGCGAGGTGCTGAATTTTCTGGCCGGCGAGCCGCCGCCGGCCATGCTGCTGCCGTCGCCGAGCTACCGCGGCGAGCGGCTGGACCTGGCCGCCATCGCGCGGCGCTGCCAGGCGCTGGACATCGACCTGATGGTGGACGAGGTGCACGGCTCCCAGCTGCGCGGCTTGCCCTTGGCTGGAGGCCTGCGCGGGGGCGAAGCCGCCACCTCGGCCCTGGACCTGCCCTGCGCGCTGGTATCGCACAGCGCCCACAAATACGCCGGCGCCCTGGTGCAGGGGGCCGTGCTGCATGTGCCGAACGGCTCGCGGCTGGAGCCCGACGAGGTGCGGGCCGCGCTGGATCTCATCGACACCACCAGCCGCAGCAACCTGATCCAGGCCAGCGTGGAGGCGGCGCTCTACGCCGGCTTGCCCGGCGGCGCGCTGCATCAGGCCATGCTGGCATTGACCGAGCGGGTCGCCGGCCTCGCCGCGGACCTGGACGAGGCGGCCGATCCGGCCCTGTCGCGCGATCCCGCCTGTCTGGACCCGCGCAAGCTGGTGCTGCGCAGCGACCGCACCCATGGCCTCGACCTGGCGCGGCGGCTGCTCGACGCCGGGCTGGACCACGAGTACGCCAATGTCGACGAGGTGCTGCTGGTCTTCTCCCCGGCCCACGACGAGCAGGACTTCGCCCGCGCCGCCCGTGCCATGCGCCATGTTCGCGAGGCCCTCGCCGACCTGCCCCAGGCCCGCTTCCCCGAGCATCTGGCGATGCCCGAGCGCATCTTCGGGCGATCGCCCCGCGCGGCCTGGCTGGCGCCCGAGCGCTGCCTGCCCGTCGCCGACGCCCTCGGGCGCATCGCCCGCGTGCCGGTGGCCGCCGAGACGCCCGAGCTGGATGCGCTGGACCCGCGGGACCCCGGTCGCCCGGACCCGCGCATGCCCCCCGGCACCGCCGCGCTGCTGCCGGGCGAGGTGATCGGCAGCTGGCACCTGGACGCCCTTGGGCCGGACCGGTTGGTGTCAGTGGTGGACGAGCCGTCGGCGGGCGTTGTCTGATGAGCAACGCAAGATCTCCGATTGCGCAGGGCGGGCCGAAACCGTTGCAGGCGCCGCGGGTGCCGCTTAGCGACTGGTTCGCCCATCCAGGCGATCTGAAGGGGCGCGACCGACAGGGCTCGCGCAAGCGCGTCGCCATCGTCGGCGGCGGCATCGCCGGCCTGGTCGCCGCCTACGAGCTGGAGCGCATCGGCCATGACATTGTGCTGTTCGAGGCCACCGAGCGCCTCGGCGGGCGCATCCACACCCACCGCTTCGATGCCGCGCACCATGCCGAGCTGGGCGCCACCCGCATCGGCGCCCACCACGGCTGTGTGCGCCACTACGTCGATGCCCTCGGGCTCGCCACGCTCCCGTTCACCAGCGACAACCCCGCCGGCCTCTATCACATCGGCGGTCGACGTTGCCGCATGGACCGGCCCTCTGACCTCTGGACCGGCAACGCTGCCGCCAGCGGTACGGACCCAGATGCACTGTTTGATGCCATCGTCACCCAGACCCTGACGGCCCTCGATGCCGACGACCTGCAAGCCCTGTTCACGGCCACGCGGCTGCCGGAGCGGCTGCAAGCGCTCGACCGGCTGGCGTTCACCGAGCTGTTTGAGCGGCGGCTCGACCCGCACGACTTCGCCATCGTCGGCCATGCCACCGGCATGCACCACTACCGCAGGGTATCCGCCCTGGCCGGACTCATCGATACCCTGAACTGGGGCGAGGGCCCGTTCCTGACCCTGGTCGACGGCATGGACGGGCTGCCCCGAGCGCTGGCGGCGCGGCTGCGCGGACCGGTGCTGACCGGCTGCCCGGTGGCCGGCATCCAGCGCCGAGCGGACGGCCTGACGCTGCGACTCGCCGGCACCCGCCCGGATGCACCGGCGGACCTGCGCTTCGACTATGCCGTGGTCGCCGCGCCGGCTCCTGCCGTCGCCGCCCTGGCGCTCGACCCGCCTGCACCGACCGCCCAGGCCGCGGCGCTGGAGCGGCTGCCCTACAGCCCGTCCGCGCGCAGCGTCGCGCTGGCCCGACGCCGGCGCTGGGAGCTGGACGACGGCATCGCCGGCGGTGCCAGCCGCACCGACCTCTCCATCCAGCAGTGCTGGTATCCCGGCGACAATGCGCGCCCCGGCGGGCCTGGCGAGCCGGCCTGGTGCATCCGCGATCCGCGGCTGTCCGAGACGCCGGCGGCCTTCGTCGCTGGCTATCGCTGGGAGCAGACCGCTACGGCCTTTGCCGATCTGCCCGCGAGCGACCGCGATACCGCCGTGCTGCGCGACCTGGAACGGCTACATCCGGGCATCGGCGACGACATTGAGGCGCTGGCGCATCTGTGCTGGGACCCCCGCGCCGCCCTCGCCGACGCCGCCGACATCGCCTTCGGCGCCTACGCCTTCTTTCCGCCCGGTGAGCGCGACCAGATGCAGCCGCACCTAGCCCGACCCTGGCCCGAGGCCAACCCGCGGGTCTTCTTCGCCGGCGAGCACCTAGCCATTGCCCATGCATCGATGCAGGGTGCGGTACAGACCGCGCTCGACGCCGTGGCCGCGATTGCCGAGGCACCGCGGTCCCTTGATCGCGACCCCTAAGCCACAGGGTGCGCCACCCGGCCCCAGACACTGATTCCCCCTACAATCCACCCCGCCCCATTCGAAGCCATCAGGACCATCCGCCCATGACAAACCCGACCAGCCACGCGATCCCAGGCCGAGCCGTGCACCGACAGGCAGGCCCGCCCGTCGCCGTCGAGACCCGCACCGTCAAGCTTCAATGCCCGCCCGCCGAGCGCAGCTGGCGGCACCTGGCCCCGCGCCTGCGCGCCGCCCTCGGCGATGCCGAGCCGGTGCGCTTGATCTGCATCGATGCCGATGGCGAGGAGCTGGTGTTTGATGTCGCGCTGGTCGAGACCGTGCGCGATGCGGCCTGGCCGTCGCTGCTCGCCGAGCAAGGGCCGCGGGCCGATCCGCTCGCCCGCACAACCATGGGTCGGCCCAGCGGCGCCCCCAACGTCGTCGTTAGCCTGCTGCCCACCGGCATCCGCGCCGAGATCGGCGGCTTCGCCGGCGATGCCACGCCGGCCACCAACCTGCTGGCCGCCACCTGCGACCATTTGATCACCAACCCCAACGCCGTCACCGCCTCCGACCTCTACTTCGCCGCCGACAACGTCGGCTACCTGGAGGGCAACCTGCTCTGCCGCTTCTTGCTCGGCCAGCTGGATCTGGGCGTCGGCGGGCATCGGCGCGTGGGCCTGGTGGTGGAGGAGCCGGTGCAGGCGGCCTTCGGGCGCAACGTGCTCAACGCCGTCAACGCCATGCGCACGGTGGCCGGCATCGAGGTCGACCCGGTGGTCTTCACCGGCCGCATCCGCACCGAGAGCCGTTATGCCGAGCACGGCCATGCCACCGGCGCCTACGGCGACCTGGGCGCGCTGCTCGACGCCCTGGAGCATGTGCAGGCCGCGGGCGCCCGCTCCGTCGGCGTGGTCTCGTCCATCGACGTGCCGCAGCCGGTGCGCGAGGCCTACTACAATGGCGAGCCGATCCCGAACCCCTGGGGCTCCGCCGAGGCCATCCTCACCCATACCGCCACCAGCTATTTCCCGGTCACCGCGGCCCACTCGCCGCTGTTGCTGGAGGCCGAGCACACCTGCTTCGGCACCCTCGGCGACCCGCGCGATGGCGCCGAGCTGATCTCCAGCGCCTTCCTCTGCTCCATGGTGCGCGGGCTGTCGCGCGCGCCTGCGCTGATCCCGGCGTCAATGCCGGAACAGGCACCGCACCAGGGCGGCGAGCAACGCCTCAGCGCCGATCAGGTGCGCGCGGTGGTGATGCCCGAGACCGCCGTGGGCAACATCCCCTTCTTCGTCGCGCTCGACCGGCGCATCCCGGTGATCCTGGTGCGCGGCAACCACACCAGCGCCGGCCTGACCCCGGCGCGGCTCGGGCTCGACGCCGACCTGCCCGGCCCGACGCGGCCCATCTACACCGTCGCCAGCTACATGGAGGCCGCTGGGCTGCTGCTAGCCCTGCGCGACGGCATCGCGCCCACCGCGCTGATGCGGCCCATCCGCGGCGTCGAGCCGGTGCTGCTGCACCGCACCGAGCCGACGGAAAAGGCGGCATGAGCGACACCGCCCCCGACTGGCTCGACTGGATCTGCACCGCCCCGGATCGGGCCGAGCTGACCAGGCGCTACGACGACTGGGCCGCGCGCTACGACGGCGACGTCGCCTCGGAATGGGACGGCATTCCGCAATGGGCGGTCGGTCTGCTCGGCCGGCTGCTGGGCAGCCGCGACGCTCCGGTGCTCGACGCCGGCGCTGGCACCGGCCTGGCCGGCCTTGGCTTGGCCGCCGCCGGCTTCCGGCACCTGATTGCACTGGACATCTCGCCCGGCATGCTGGCGCAGGCCGCGGCCCGTGGTGTCTACCGCGAGACCCGCGTCGGCGCCATCGCCGACCCCGGCGTGCTCGGCGCCGACGAGCGCTTTGCTGGCATCGTCGCCACCGGCATCTTCGCGGCCGGTCACTGCGGGAGCGCCGAGCTGTGCCGCCTCGCCGGCCATCTGGCCCCGGGCGGGGTGCTGGTGTTCACCGCCCGCGAAGCCGTGGTCGCGGCGCTTACGACCACCCTGGCGGGCCTGGACGGCGAGGTCCTGGACGGGCTGGAATCCCGCGTCTACGGCGACCAGCCGCTCTATGTCATCGCCTGGCAGGCCGCCGGCGGCGAGCCCCGCTGGGTGCCGATCACGGTCCGCGAGGCGTGCAGCGACATCCCCGCCGCCGCCGCCCGGCCCACCACCGAGCGCTGGGCCGACGTGCGCTGGCGCGGCGTGACCATGGACAAGGGGCCGTTCGAGCTGGCCATGCTGCCGCAGCTGATTGCGGAGCAGCAGATCCGCACCGTCATCGAGCTCGGCACCGGCCGCGGCGGCGCCGCGCTCTGGTATGCGGACCTGCTGGCGCTGAACGGGGTCGTCGGCCAAGGCGACAAGGCGCCGGTGCTCACCATCGAGCGCGATCCGGGCATCGTCGACCCCGCCGTACGCAACCACCCCGCCGTGCGCTGCCTCACCGGCGACTGCAACCGCTTGGCCGACCTGCTGCCCACGGCGCTGCTGGCCGAGTTACCGCATCCCTGGCTCGTGATCGAAGACGCGCATCACCTCGATCTGCCAGCGGTGCTCGATCATCTGGACCGGCATGGTCTACGCCGCGGCGACTACCTGATCGTCGAGGACACCAACACCGACGTGCTGGATGTCTGGAGCGATTGGCCGGACCAGCAGGTGCTCGATCAGGTACGCCGGAAGATCAAGGACCTGCGCACCTGGCTCATCGAGCACGACGACCGCTGCCGCATCGACACCTGGTACCAGGACCTGTTCGGCTACAACGCGTCCAAGACCTGGAACGGGGTGCTGCGTGTCATGCGCTGACGCCGCGGCCACTGCACCGAGCGACGCCGACGCCGATCTCCACGCCGATCACGACCCCGACCCCGACCCCGCCCCCGCATAGACCGCTGTCCGGTGACCACCATGCCCCATCGACGCAATCGCGGACCCGAAGCAACCACCCTGGCGGCGCTGGACGACGTGGGCCTGCGCCAGCTCATCCGCCAGGCGACGGATCCGGCGCTGCTGGAGAGCATGTGCTGGAGCCGCCCCTTCGATGCCGACGACCCCGCGCAGGTGGCGGCCTTCGTCGAGGCCATCTCGCTCCATGTGCTGCCGGAGTCCAAGCCGACCCCGCCCGTTCTGCTGGGCATCCACGTGCCGTCGCGGCCGATGCCCATCGGTTATGTGGCGTTCAAGGGCGGCAACCCGGCGCTCGGCTCCTACGAGATCGGCGTTACGATTGTCGATCCGGCGGAGCGACGGCGCGGCTATGGCCGACCTGCAATCACGGCGGCGGTGGACTACGCCTTCGGACGCTTGGGTGCCGAACGGCTGTGGGCGGCGCAGCTGAGCGACAACCATGCCGCGATCAACCTCGGCCGCCGGCTCGGCTTTTGGGTTCGCGAGCGCCTGCCCGCGGCTTGGCCCATGCCCGACGGCAGCCTCGCGGACATGCTGTGGGTGGAGATGACCCGCAGTGCGTGGGCAGCGCGTCAGCCGCCGTCCGCCGCCGCTTCGTGACGCCATCCCCGGGTTATCGGCACGGCAGCGTCGTCGCTTGTACTGGCACCTCACCCGGGGCCGCCCAAACCGACCTCTGACTCCGACGATGCTCCGAGCCAACTCAAGACGCCGGCGCGCTCGCCAGCTTGTCATCGCCACGAGCAGTGCCGCCGAGGATACGCTGGCGCCCCGACCGGCCCGCCGCAGCTTCGCGCCGCTGAGCCTGGCGCGGGAGCTGGGCGCGGCGTTGCGGGGTGACGACCGCGCGCGGCTCCAGCAGGGCCTGGACCCCGCCGGACCCGCTGAGCCAGGCGACCGTGCCAACACCGGGCCCACCAGCACCGGCCTCGCCGCTGGCGCCATCGGCCTGGGCTTGCTGGCGCCGGTCTCGCCGCTGTTCTACCTCGCCGGCAGCGCGGCCGTGCTGCTGATCGCCCGGGAGCTTTTCGGCGTGATTGGAGCGGACCTGCGCCGCGGCCGGGTGATCACGGCGCACACGGCGTCGCTGCTGGTGGTCGTGGGTATGCTGCTCACCGGCTATCTGATCCCGGCCGCCATCGGCGCCTTCGGCGCGGGCCTGGTCTCGAAGCTGATCCTGCGCGCGGAGTCGGGCTCCCACCGGCGGCTGACGGACGCCTTCTCAGGCCATCCGGCGACGGTTTGGGTGGCGCACAACGGCGTGGAGACCCAAGTCGCCTTTGAGCGCCTCAAGCCCGGCGACCTCGTGGTGGTCCATGCCGGGGAGGTCATCCCGGTGGACGGCACCGTGGCGGAAGGCGCCGCCAGCGTCGATCAGCACCTGCTCACCGGCGAGAGCCAGCCGGTGGACCGCGGCCCTGGGGAGCCCGTGCTTGCTGCCACCCTGGTGTTGGCCGGGCGCCTGGCGGTGCGGGTGGAGACCGCCGGCGAGGCCACCGTCGCCGCCGGCATCGGCCGGCTGCTGGAGAATACGCAGGGCTATACCGACGAGCTGGTGCTGCGCGGGCGGCGCATCGCCGATCGGCTGGTGCCGCTGGAGCTGGCGGCGGGCCTGGCGACGATGCCGATCCTGGGACCGGCCGCCGGTCTGGGCGTGCTCTGGTCCGGGCTCGGCTACCGGATGATCGCGCTGGCGCCCATCAGCCTGCTGAATTACCTCCAAGTCCTGTCCCGGCGCGGCATCCTGATCAAGGACGGGCGCGTGCTCGAGGCCCTGGGGCAGGTCGACACCGTCGTCTTTGACAAGACCGGCACGCTGACGCTGGAGGAGCCGACGTTGTGCCGGGTGCATCGCTTCGGCGCCCTGGACGAGGACGCCCTGTTGCGCCTCGCCGCCGGTGCCGAGCACCGCCAGACCCACCCGGTGGCGCGGGCCATCCTGGCGCAGGCCCAGGCGCGCGGCCTTGAGCCGTCGGTGCCCGACGCCGCGACCTACCAGGTCGGCTTCGGTATCCGCGTTCGGATCGAAGGCCGCCTGGTGCGCGTCGGCAGCCTGCGCTTCATGCGCCGCGAAGGGCTCAAGCCGCCAGCGGGCGCGGAGGCGGTGGAGGAGGGCGCCCGCGAGCTTGGGCACTCGCTGGTCTGCATCGGCGTCGACGACGCCGTCGCCGGCATGCTGGAGCTGGCCCCAACCATCCGCCCCGAGGCCGGGGCGCTGATCGATTGGCTGCACGGCCGCGGCATCCAGACCTGCATCGTCTCCGGCGACCACGAGGCCCCCACTCGTCAGGTCGCCGGCCGGCTGGGCGTCGACCAATACTTTGCCGACACCCTGCCCGAGCACAAGGCCGACCACATCCGCCGGCTGCGCGACGAAGGCCGCTTCGTCTGCTTCGTCGGCGACGGCATCAACGACGCCGTCGCGCTCAAGTCCGCCCAGGTGTCCATCTCGCTCAAGGGCGCCTCCAGCGCCGCCACCGACACCGCCCAGGTGATCTTCATGGACGGCACCCTGGCGCCCATGCGCACGCTGTTTCAGACCTGCGACGAACTCGAGGGCACCATGCGCGGCAACATGGCGCTGAGCATCGTCCCCGGCGTGATCAACATCGCCGGTATCTACCTGCTGCATTTCACGCTGCCGGTGAGCATGGCCCTGTTCTACACCGGCACCCTGGCCGGACTCGCCAACAGCATCCTGCCGCTGGCCCGCCACCAGGGCGGCAAGGCGCCGCCGGCCGACGGCGAGATCGACCAGGCCCCATCCTCAGCGACGCAACGCATCGGCGACGCCGCCGAGCGCGCCGCCCGACCACCCACGGAGACCCCATGACCATCCAAGAGACCCTGCGCGGCCAGATCGTCGCCGAATGCTTCGACGGCGAGGCGCCGGCGGAATTCGACGACGCCTAGGACCTCATCGAACACGGCCACATGGACTCGCTGCGGCTGATGGGCCTGGTCAGCTTCATCGAGCAGCACTCAGCACTTCACAGGCTTTCAGGCAATGCGCATTCCAACGCCGGAGGAGCCCCGCAAGCAATAACCGCGGAAGTTTGCGATTTGAAACTGGCGCCAAGATTAGAGATGCCAAGAAGGGTAAAGGTTCGGTTGCGCCGCGGGCTTGGAGGCGTTCGCCGAGGTCTTGCGGCTGGGTCCAGGGGTAGACGCGCCAGGCGAGCGGCAGGCCGCGATCATCGTATTCGCAGAGGACGGCGTCGATCTGTCGACTGGGATCGCGACGGTCGAGGATGCAGAACAGGACTTCGTTGAAGGTGGAGAACGCGATGGACGGGGTCAGGGTGCGGTATCGGTCGTCGGCATCGACGATGCGGGTGTCGTCGGCCAGGCGTTTGGGGCCGATCGGGCCGCTGAGGACGATCTCCAGACCACGAGGGTCGCGTGTCTTCGATGTCAGTGGGGATTAGGTCATGGGCCGTTGCTCCACGGTCTTGACCATCGTTTTTGTGGGTGCATCAGGCGACGGCCGGACGCTGGCGCGGTTTCGGCAGGCAAAGCGATTACTTTCATAACCCCTGTCGAATGAATGAGGCTAGTACCTCGTTTCACCCTATTTTGCGCGTTCAGCACAAAATAGGGTGAAACGACGTACCAGGTCTCAAGCCAGAGAAGGAAAAGATACCGAAGCGCGCGGGCTTTCCAGGCACTTGCGTGATCCCTGCAAGACCTTTCGTTGTGCCAGCCAAGCCACAGTCGTCAATGAGCCACCCTAAGCGCCGGAGTCCGGCGGGCGATGACGCCGCTGATCGATGTGACGCCAGAGCATGCCGGCACCAACGCCGATGGCAACGCCTACGGCGACGCCCTTCCCCGCCGCCAGCACCAAGACGCCCTTGGCCCAGCCGCGACGTGTCAGTGCGGCAACGGCAAAGTCGTCGAGACAGGACAGGCTGAGCAGCGCGGCGCCGTGCAGGCGCTGCTGGCGGCGATGCCGCGGCCAGCGAGGCGCCGCGACCGTCGCGCCGGGCTGGCGGCTGGGCTGGCTGGGGGGGCATTGGTTAACCGTCAAAAGGCCGCGACCAAATTGACGCTGGTGAAGGTGTCGGTCTTCTCGAAACCAGGTGGCACGAAGCTGTTGGACTGGACGGTATAGTTCAGGCTGATCGCAAGGGTGTCGGTCATGGCGACCTGCAGGCCTGTGACCGATTCGAAGTAGTTATTCTGGCTGCCGAGCAGCGTGGTCAGGTTCTGATTGAAGTTGACGGTGCGGGTGATGCGGCCGCTGTAGTTGATGGCGATGCGGCCGATGGCTTCGCCGTTGTCTTCGGCTTCGCTGATGTAGTTAGTCTGACGGTAGCCAGCGCCAAGTTCGCCGATGAGGATGTTATTGTCGTTGCGCCAAATGACGTGGCCGATGCCGACAGTCCCGGAATAGCGGGCGTCGATGTCGGCAAATTTGTCGTGGTCGTAGCCGAGGAATAGGAAGGCGAAGGTTCGCCGTGAGAAGAAATACTCGGGTTTATAGCCCACCGCCCAACGCTCGGTGTTGCTGGTGCCGTCGTTCTCGCCGAAGTTGGCTTCGGCGCTGAAATAGTGTCGCCACGGGAAGCTGGTGTAGGCGACTAGTGCGGAGGCATTGACGTTGCTGGTCTCGCTGTTGCCGGAGCTGGCGAAGTAGCCAACCTGGGCACTGCCTTTCCAGCCCCTTGGCCCGTCGGGGTCGGGCACATCATAGACGGCGAAAAGCCTGGCGGATGCCTCGCTACCGCTGGCATCGGCGCCGACCGCGGAACTCCCGGCGACGACCGCTACAGGCTCTTCTTTGGGCTGGGCGTAGATCGTCGTCGTCAGGACGAGCAGGGTCGCGCCGATCAAACGCATGCTTGCGGGGGGGCGGCGGGGTCTGGTGCTGATGGCAGGACGGTGATTGGTAGACAGTGCTTGGATGTGGCTCGGGCAATGCATCATGATCTGGCGCCTTGTCGTTGAATTGCGGAATCAAGGTTGTCGTTTAGCGGCGGTTGGGCCAACGGGGCAGCAACTGCGGCGTTGCGTCTGCTTGTTCGGGTGTTGCCGCTCGGACCTAGTTGCTTAGGCGCGATGGGGTCGACGGCGGCGCTGTCATCGGTCGACGAAGCGGTGCGACCGACCTTGATGGCGGTTCGCATCGCCTCGTCGTCTGCAGGGTGGTTGTGTCGCCGCCCCTCGTCCAAGCTCCTATTCTCAGGCTAGGATCCCGGTCGATGGCCCCGGTCGATGGTTTGGGGCGATGGCTGGGGTTAGGCGGCGGCAGGCGCAGCAGTGCCGGCCGGCTGTTCGGTCGCGTCCTTCTTGCTCATCAGACGCTGAATACCCCAGTAGGCGCCAGCGCCGAGGAGGACGCCGCCGGCGATGGAAAGGCTCACGGGATGCGCGAGGACGAAGGCCTTGGCGGCGGTGCCGACAGCGGCAAGGCTGCCGTTGCTGGCGACGGGGGCAGCGGTCGCTGCGGTGGTGAGTTCTGTGCTCATCGCTGACTCCAAATTGCTCAGGTCGAGGTGGTGAGTGTCATGCTGATAGACTGGGCTGGCAGGCCGGGCTCATGGCTAGCGCTAGCAGGCAGGCTGGTCAAGCATGTCTCGGTGTATCGTGGGGTGGCGCAGCTAGACTGCGTCCCACGCTCCACGGCCGCCGAAAGCATAGCAAGCGCAACGGCCGTCATGCGCAAGTTGTTTGGGAAAGCGAACAGTTTGTCTGGCGGCGCCCATGCCGCGATCTTACGACGAGACAAAGCCTTCATCTCGCGGGGTGGCAACGTGCCACGAACGTCGGCGCAGGTGCAGCCCGAGGGTCGCTCTTGCGACCATCGCCTATAGCAAATCCAAACAGAGTGTTATGTTTGCCAGATTATCGTTAGCCTATGTAGTGGCAGGCGGGCGACGTTGGATTTAGTCTGCATGCGGCGTCCGGCGGCGCTCCCTGATGCGCGGCGAGCGATCAACTGAACGATCAACTGGGGGTCGATCAGCCGCATCGCCGTAACCCAACCCTGACGAGGTTCGACTATGTACGAGGTTCGCTCATGAACGATACGACAGACACCGTCTCTGCGACCGATGACGACTCCGGCGATCAACAGAACCCCGATGAAGTGATTGGTTTCACCGAAGCGGAGATCGTCGCGGCCATTGCCGGCGAGCGTCGGCTCAAGGCCGAGAACAGGATCAAGTCCCATGTGATGGCGTCGATGACGCTGGGTCTGGTGCCGCTGCCCGTATTCGACGTGGCAGCGCTGGTTGGCAACCATCTGGCAATGACCAAGGCCCTCTGCGACATCTACGCGGTGGATTACAGCGATACTCGGGTCAGGTCGATCGTCCTCTCCGTGCTGGCCGGCGCAACGCCCGTGCTCACGGTGGTGGGATTGAGTTCCGGTGCCAAGTTGATCCCCGGTATCGGCACCTTGGTCGGCAGCGGTGGGGTGGCCGTGAGCGCCGGTGCCACCACCTATGCGCTCGGGGCGGTCTTTATCAGCCACTTTGAGCAGGGTGGCGACCTGCTGGCGCCGGACGTAGCGGCACTGCGCGCACGTCTGCGGCAGGAGCTGGCGCGGGGCAAGGCATTCGCCGAGCGCCTGAAGGACCAGATGAAGGACCAGATGAAGACCAAGGAAGGAAAAGCAGACTGGCGGCCTTGGCGTAAACGTGGCGCCGAGGCCGTCGATGCGAAGCAGGGCACGACCGGCGGATGATGGATTCCGAGCCCATGGCGAGCGGATCGGCACCGCTCGCCGACTCCGGCCCCCAAACAGCCAGCCCCCAGCAAGCCAGCCCCCAGCCAGCCGGCCCCCGCAAAGGCAAGGAGGGCGCGATGCCACTGGTGCGCTGGCTCAAGCCCCGTCTGCTGTTGCTAACGCTGCTCCTGCTGGTTGTGCTGGTGGGGGCGGCGATCCTCTGGCGGAATGTCTTTATCTCGATCCAGCCCGGCGAGGGCGGGGTCCTGTTTCGGCTATTCACCGGCATGGAGCTGAACCGGACCTACGGCGAGGGTCTGCATATCATCCCGCCCTGGGATCGCATGATCCGCTACGAGCTGCGCAAGCAGGTTGTGCTGCACAGCTTCGAGATTCTGTCGGTCCGTGCACTGCCGGTGCAGATGGAGTTGGCGATCCGCTATGCTCCTGATCCGGAGCTGTTGCCACTGTTGCATCAGCGCATCGGACCGGACTACGCACAGCGCGTCGTTGTTCCGCAGACCGAGTCGGTCCTGCGCCGGGAGCTGTCGCTGCGCACGGCCGAGGAGATCTATACCAACGCCGGCGGGCTATTGAATGCGGCCATCCTGCTCGCCCGCGACGAGGTCGGGCGCAATTTCGTCGATGCCGACGACATCGTCATCCGCACCCTCCGGCTGCCGGACCCGGTGCGTGAAGCGATCGAAGACAAGCAGACCCAAGAGGCGAAGCTGAAGGCCTATGTCTTTCGGCTGCGCACGGCGGAGGAGGAGGCCGAACGCAAGCGCGACGAGGCGCGCGGTATCCGCGATTATCAGGCGACCGTCGACGCCACCCTCACTGACCGGCTGCTGCGCCATGAGGCGATCACGGCGAGCAAGGAGCTGGCGACCGCGTCGAACAGCCGCGTCGTGATCCTGGGGGCCGCCGAGGGTGGACTGCCGATCATTCCCGGTGCGCCATTGCCGCTGCCGTCAGCGGAGTAACGGCTTGTGAAAAGGACGCATGGTCTCAGACTGATCCTGCTCGGCAGAATGCTGCTCGGCATGATGCTGGTCGGCAGCATGCTGCTCGCCGGCTGCGGGCGCTCCTTTGACAGCGCGGCGGCCGATCGGACCGCCTATGCCGACCGTGCCGAGGGCCGCATCGTCGTCGCCGTCATTGATGACCAGACACTGCCTGGCTATCTGGACGGGGTTCGCCTCGCCTTCGATGAGGTCGCCGCCGAGGTTGGCGGCCTGCTCGGCCGTGAGCTGACGCTCAGGGTGATGCCAGGCGGCGACGACTTTGAGCAGGTTCGCGGGACCGTGTGGCGGATTGCGGACGACCCGCGCATCAGCGCCGTACTTGGCCATCGCGACTCCGCGGTCGCGATTCCCGCCTCGGTCGGTTATAACGCTGGCGAGGTCTTGTTCATGCCGCCGTTCGCGACCCGCGAGCAGCTCACCTTGCACGGTTTTAAATTCGTGCTGCGCATGCTGCCGGACAACACCGCCATGGCGCGCCAGTCCGCCAGCCTGGCACGGCTGTTCGGCTACCGGCGCATGGTCGTGCTGCACGACCGCGGCGACTACGCTCGCGAGGTTGCCTTCCTGTTCGAGGACGCGGCCCGGGCGGAGGGCATCGACATCGTCTTCCGCGGCTCATTCTTCGGTGACGAGCAAAACTACCGGGGTCTGCTCGGCCAACTGGCCGGCCTGGACTATGATGCCGTCTACCTGTCCGCTGAGACCGATGCTGGCGCCCGTATCCTTTCACAGTTGCGCGAACTCGGGGTCGATGCACCGGTTATCGGCTCCGATCGGCTCAACTTCGGTCCCTTGTCCGAGCTTGCCGGGACCGCTGGTGAGCGCACCATCGTGCCGGTGGTCTACAACATCGACGACCCCAGTCCGCGCAATGCCCGCTTCATTGCCGCCTTCGCCCAGGCGTTCGCCTCGGCACCGAACCAGAATGCCGCCCAGGGCTACGACTCCATGGGCCTGTTGGCCGACATCATCACCCGCGCTGGCAACACCGCTCCCCAGGTGCTGTCCACGTCGGCCCACTACGGACCGCCCTGGGCCGGACTGACGGGGATCTACGCCTTCGATCCCAGCGGTAATCTGTACGGCAAGCGCTATCGCTTCCAGGTGCTGCGCTTTGGGCGCTGGTGGGCCATGCCTGGGGTGACGATTCCCTACCAGTTGCAGACCTTCCGCGAGCGACTACGCGAGCAGGCATTGACCTCCGAGCTCACACAGACCTTTCGCGAGCAATTGAGCGAGCAGGCAGTGACCCCTGCGCCACCTGATCCCGGCTCGGGGCAGGCGGCGGCGAACGCAGCGGCGCCGCCAGAGCTGCTAGCTGCCGATGCCGGGGTCGCGAGCACCAACGAGATGGCCCCGAGCCAAGCTGAAGGGCCTGCCTTGAGCCAAGCTGAGGCACCTGCCCCGAGCCAAGCCGCAGAGCCCGCCCTGAGCGGCGCCGACGGGCCTGTCCCGAGCAGCGTCGAAGGGTCTGATCCCTTCGATCTGGCGGGCCTGTCTGAGCGCCAGCTCGATCGATCTCGGCGCGATCAAATCTGGCTTGCCCTGGCGCAGGACCTGTTCAGCTTTCGCCGACTCGGTCTGGTGGTGCCGGCTGACGCTGACGGCAGCGCCATGATCAGCCTGGCGCGCGGCGTTGCCGCCGTCCGCGACTTCGAGATCGTGCCTTGTGAGCTGCCCGTCGGGCAGGGCATGGCAGCGGCGAGCGCGTCGGCGGACCAGGATCAAACGCAGCCGCCAGGCCCGATAGCACCATCAGATCAAGCGGAGCCGCCGGACCCGACGGCGCCACTTGCAGAAGACCAGCGGCAACGCGCCGCTATCGGTTGCTGGAGCCGCCTGGCCATCGAGGCCGACGCGTTGCTCATACCCGCGGATCTGCCGCTGGAGCCAGCGCTGGTGCGCCGGTTGAATCGCGCCCTGCGCGATTTCCAGGTGCCGAGCTTCACGCTAGCCGATACGCTGGAGGCCGATCTTGGGCTGACCCTGGCCCTGGTGGCCGCGGGCATCGATCTCGACGACCCTGCCGTGGCGCTGCGCTTCAATGGGCTGCTCAATGGGCTGCGGGTCGGCGAGCTCAATCGTATGCTGGTGAATCTGCCGACCATTCGGGTCGATCTGCAGGCGCTGCAGGCGATTGGCAGGCGTCCCGAACCCGAGGAACTCGTGCTGTTCTCCTCGGTGATCGAGCCAAGTCCAGCGCCGAGCAGCCTAGCACAGAGCCCCGAGCCGAGCCCAGAGCCCAGAGCCGGACCCAGAGCCGGACCCAGAGCCGGACCCAGAGCCGGACCCAGAGCCGGACCCAGAGCCGGACCCAGAGCCGGACCCAGAGCCGAGCCCGGAGTCGAACCCAGACCTGGACCCGGCATCCGCAACAACCCAAGATGCCCGCGAGGGGTCACCGTCACTATGATGCATTACCTGATCATCGCCGCGGCCTATATCGGCGGCTGCATCCTGATCGCCTACCTGGGTCGTCGGCGCAAATGGGGCTACTGGGGCTATCTCTGGTCGTCGCTCCTGTTTACGCCAGCAATGGGATTTCTGTTCTTGCTGGCATCTGATCCGGCGCCGCGTCCGCGTCCTAATAAGCCAGGGGGCGGGCGATGAGCCTGGCCGTGCGGCCGGTCAATGCCGATGGTCGCCGCGGCTGGCTGATCCGATGTTGTCGAGGGTGCTTGATCACAGTGCTACTGTTGCTGGCCGGTGCCGACCTGGCCCAGGCGACCACGCGCGCCGAGGCCGAGGCCGCCATCGCGGCCGCCGAGGCGATCATTGCCGAGGCGGAGGAGGCCGGCCTCCAGGATCTGGTCGATGATGCCGACATGAAGCGCGCCAAATCGCTGCTCGGTCAGCGTGGCTATACCACGGCCAGCGGACTCGCCGATGGCGTGCGCGAGACCCTGGAGCAGGCATTGTCAGAGGCACAAGCACAGGCGCAGGCTGCGGCGGGGGCGGAGGCAGAGGCCGCGACAGAGGCAGAGGCGGCCGCGCTCAAGACCGCACTGGACGAGGTACGCCAAGCAACCTTAGACCGGCTTCAGGGCATCGAGCAGCAGTTCGGTACCATCGAACCGCGGCTCGGTGGCACCGTTGAGCAGTTGAAACTGCTGCAAACGGCCATCGACGCCAATCGCAAGGCGCTCGAAGACCTGGATAAACGCATCACTGCCGGGCTTGCCGGCATCGATCCGTTGCGCGTGCGCGTGGACGGGCTGGCCGACGGGCTCGGGCGCGCCGACGAGCAACTCAAGCAGCACGAGGTCCGGCTGGAGGATAACGGCTTGAAGCTGTTCGAGACCTTGATGGGGATCGACAACTCGGGCGAGGAGCTTGCGGCCCTGAGTGAGCGCCTGGACGCCCTTGGTCGTGGCCGGTCGGCCCCACCGCAAGGCGGTATTGAGGCGAGCGCCGAGGTGGCCGTCGATGCGGCAGCCGGCGCGCGGGATGACTCCGGCCTGCTGCTGGCTTTGGTCCTGGGGCTTGCCTTTCCAATCGGCGTGATTCTCTATCTCGGCGTAGGGCTCGGCGCAGATGCCCGCATGGACACCATCGACTGCGGGCTGGTGCCCTGGCTGGCCGGCGGCGTCGGCTATGTGTTGATGGGTTTCGGGCTGATGTTCGGCCCGAGTTGGCTCGGCCTGATCGGCATGCCACTGGAGGTCCTGCCCGATCTGCTCCAGGTCGGTACCGATCAGGTCCTGAGCGAGCCGCTGCGCCAGCTCAGTATGCAGTTGCCGCTGGCCGGTGCCGCGTCGCTGCTGTTCTGCTCCGCCGTCGCCGGACGGCTGAGCCCTGGCGCCTGTCTGCTGGCGGCACTCGTCATGGGGGCGCTCCTCTACCCCCTGGTGGGCCATTGGACGCTGATCGCCTTCGGGGTTGGTGATGCCGTGGACAGTCCGATCGGATGGCTGGCCGTCGCGGGACTCAGCGATGCTGGTGACGCCATTGGCCTGGCCGCGCTCGCTGGCGTCGGCTCGCTGGCCTTGGCGCGGGGGCTTGGGCCGGCTGGCCGGACGGCTTCGCTCGGAGCAAGCGCGGATTCGGGTGCGGATGCTGGCGGCGCGCTGATCGCTGTCGGCACCCTGATGCTCTGGGCCGCCTGGCTGGTCTCGGTGGTGGCGACGGGAGCGGACAGGGGCACTGTGCCGTGGCTGGCTCTGGCCAGCGCCGCCGCCGCGGCCGGGGCCGCCGCCGCGGTCGTGCTGGTCGGCCTGTTACGGTCCGACGAGCGCAGCTGGGAGCAGCGGCTGCCCGGTGGGCTGCTCGCTGGCGTGCTCGCGGCCTCCGCCGGCTATGCCCTGGCAGGGCTGGTGCCGATGCTGTTGCTCGGCCTAGTGACCGGCGCCATCTATGCCTTGTCCAGCTCAGCGGCGCGGCGGCGGTTCGGCCCCGCCGCGGATCTGGCGCTGGTGTTTGCCGTTGGCGGGATCAGCGGCGCGCTCGCGCCCGGGCTGTTTGGTCCCGAGGGGCTGCTCGCCGCTGGCGTTCTGTCTGGACTGATGACGCAGGCGTTTGGACTGGCCGTGGTCTTGGCCCTTGCCATTGTGGCCGGGACGTCGATCGCGTTCGCCCTGCGGGCGCTCCCTGGCCGCTGGGTGATTGCCGAATGACTAGCACCAGCACCAGCACTGGCATCCGCTATCGATCCTGGTGGGGCAAGGCCTCGGCGGGCCTGCTCGGCACCCTGATTGGCGGCCCTGCCGCCGGCCTGATCGCCGCGGGCATGGGCCACGTCCTGGACCGGGAGATCGACGGGCTGGCGCGGACCTGGCTGCGGTCTGATGCACTGCGGATCAGTCCGCGCCAACGCGACGCGCTGCGCGCGGCGGAGCTGTCACTGGCCGGTGCATTGGCCCGCGCTGGCGAGCTGTCGGCCGTGGCCCTGGCCGAGGCGCGGGATGATTGCATCCGCCGGTTGGAACTGCCGCAGCCCGTTTGGGCCGAGGCACGGGCGCTGTTCGACGATGGACTGCGCGCGGATTTTCCACTCACCGCCGTGGTCAATCAATTTCGCCGCATCTTTCACCGCCGCTTTGATGTGCACTATTTGCTGCTGTGGTCGTTGCTCGACGCCGCCGAGCAGCGCGGCGAGCCCACCCCGGCGCAGCGCCAGCTGCTGGAGGACATCGCGCGGCGCATCGGCCTCTCGCCGGCGCGACTGCATGCCTTTGCCGAAGGACGCCGTGCATTCGGGAGCGGTCACCTGGCGCCTCGGGCGTCGATGTCGGTGGAAGAGGCCCGGGCCACGCTCAAGGTGACGCCCTTTGCAACGGCAGCCGAGATCAAGCAGGCCTACCGGCGCGAGATCGGGCGTCACCATCCGGACCGGCTGGGCTATCTGGGCCTGTCGTCGGAGCAGCTCGCCGAGGCCAGCGCCCAAAGCGCACGCATCCGCAAGGCCTATGAGATCCTCCGTCGCGGTTAACTGGATAATCCGCACCCTTTCGATACCAAAGGCTATCCGATGAAGTCACGCCAGAACCCTGCTGCACCGTTCGAGTCCGTCCCCTTTAGTGCCAAGACCCGTTTGGCCCTGGCCCGCGCTGCCGAGGGCCGCACCGCGGCGGAAGGGATCGTCAAGGGCTACAGCATCGCTGGCCTGTCCATTGGGCTGCTGCCGTTCCCGCTGTTCGATGCCTTTGCCCTGGTGGATCTGCAGATGAACCTGGCCGCACGTCTGGCCGACCACTACGGCGTCCCGTTTCGCGCCGTCTACCGTCGCACCGTCATTGCCTTGGTGATGGGCAGCCTGCCGGTCGCGGCCACCGGCCTGGGGCTGTCGCTGCTGAAGGTGGTGCCGGTGTTTGGCTCGCTCGCTGGCGCTGGCGCGCTGTCCACCCTGGCCGCGGCCCTGACCTATGCCCATGGCCAGGTGCTGATCAGGCACTTCGAGGCCGGCGGCACCTTCGACGACCTGCGATGGTCCAAGCTCAAGCACCAACTGCGCGCCGAGCTGGCGCGTCGTCCGCAACTGGCTCCCGCTGCGGTCTGACGCCGACCGATGCCAAACCAGACCATCCCCGAGCAGGGCGCACCCGAGCAGAGCAGAGCCGGGCGAGGCCCGGCGCGAACTGCGCCGCTGGCTACTGCGCCGCGGCCCCTTCATGACGATTGGGCTGCAGATCCTGCTGTTGGTGCTGGTCCTGTTCTGGGATCGCATCTTCATCGTCATCCATCCTGGCGAGGCCGGCGTGCACTGGAGTCGCTTCAGCGGTACCCAGATCGACTCGGTGCGCGGCGATGGGCTGAACATCATCAGCCCGCTGGATCGCTTGATCATCTATGAGGTGCGCAAGCAAGTGGTCGAGCATAGCCTCGACGTGCTGTCGGTGGAGGGGATGCGTCTTGAGCTGAAACTGGCCATCCGCTACCGCCCCGAGCGCGACCTGCTCGGCAAGCTGCACCAGCGCGTCGGCCCGGACTATCTGACCCGGGTCGTCATTCCACAGACCGAGTCGGTGCTGCGCAAGCAACTCGGCAATGCCACCGCCGAGCAGATCTACACCAATGAGGGCGGGCTGCTGACCCGCGCCATGCTCCAGGCCATGGAAGAGATCGGCAGCAATTTCGTCGAGGTGGAGGACATCATCATCCGCCGCATCCAACTGCCCGAGACCGTGCGCCGTGCCATTGAGGACAAGCTAGTGCAGCAGCAATTGCTGCTGTCCTACGTCTTCCGCCGCGAGATCGCCGTGCAGGAGGCCGAGCGCGTGCGCATTGAGGCGACCGGCATCCGCGACTATCAGGGCATCGTCGACGAGACCCTGACCGAGCGCCTGTTGGCGCACAAGGGCATCACCGCGACGCGGGAGTTGGCCACGTCGGAGAACCCCAAGACCGTGGTCATCGGCGCCGGCCAAGATCTCTCCGTGCCCATCTTCCTCGGCGCTGAGCCCGCCGCGTCGCCCGCATCCCCCGGCACCTCATCGAAGCCGGACGGAAACACTGAGCCATAGAAGGTTGCTCCCTCAGCCGGTTGCGCCCTGGCTTAGAAGCCACTATCTTTGCCGACAAGCCGACTTTTTTCTACGAGATGGCCTCGGGTGACTGAAGCACGACAGGCGATACCCGGTCGCTGATGACCTCTATTTGCGCGCTGAGGCCGTGCCGGTCAACCTCCCGGCCTCGATCGTCGTTCTGGCCACCGGGCTTCCGGGTCCGCCGACTTTAGTCGGCACCTCTGGCGGCGGACTTCAGTCCGGCGTGAAGGCGCGACACATGCGACTGAAGTGGCCCCCCCAGGAGCCGGATCAATCCGGCGTACCCAGATGGTCTGCACGAGACCGCCGACGGGAGCCAGGTCTGAGGGCGGTGCAGGCGTGCTAAGACAAAAAGAGCAGGTGTTTTGACGTGACCATACTCAGCTATCCCCTCATTGATGAGCAAGCCACGCAGCCGCGTATCGACGAACTGGCTGGCTTGAAGCCGGAGCAGGGCAGTGGGCCTGAGCCGGCCCATCTGCTCATCGTCGAGGACGATACCGACGGCCGCGACCTCTACGTCGGCCACCTGCGCGGCTATGGCTTTGGCGTCAGCATCGCCGAGACCGGCGAAGCGGCGTTGGACCTGGCACGCAGCACCCGCCCCAATGCCGTGCTACTCGATCTGGGGCTGCCGGACATCGACGGCATGCAGGTGCTGCGGATACTCAAGGCCACTGAGCTGACCCGCTCCATCCCTGTGCTGCTATTGACCGGGCGCGACGACGTGAACAGCAAGGTCCAGGGCTTTGGTCTGGGCGCCAGTGATTACCTGACCAAGCCGGTTTCCACGTCGGAACTGTGCGCGCGCCTGAGCCTGCACCTGCGCCAGCAGAGCCTGCTCGACACACTCGAATCGCATGTACGCCAGTATCGCGACCAGTTTGGTGATATCGACGAGATAGGCGCCGTCGACCTTGATCGGCACGACCTGCCGCGCCAAGAGGTCGCCCGGCTGTTCGAGGCCCGCGAGATGATCATCCGTCGGCTCGCGGACCCACCACTCCTCAGCGAACTCGCCGCTGCCGTCGGCACCAATCAGCCCAAGCTATCCAAGGGCTTCCGCACCCTGTTCGGCACCACCGTGTTCGGCTACATCCGGGAGTTGCGGATGCTCCGTGCGCGCCAACTGCTACAGCGGACCTGCATGCCGATCAAGACCATCGCCCGCGAGATCGGCTTTCGCACCACCGGCGACCTGACCCGCGCCATCAAGGAGCACTACGGCATGACCCCCACCGCGTTGCGCCATCATGCCGGTGAATCGCCGGCGACTCTGAATGCCGACAACGTCGACCCGGGAGATGTCTCCTCAGTCACTGGCTGATCCCGAATCTCGGCGTTTTCCCGCCGCCCTACAGTCCGCCGCGTTGATGTCCCGAGCTGACCGGTAACCGAAGGGGCGCCTTTATCCTAGACCTCGACGGACCGTGCTTTTTCTCAAGATTACGAAGCTCAATACAATATGACGCCAAATTGGCATGGCGCCGAATACTGGGCAAGCAATCCTCGTAGGCTGGGTTGAGGAACGAAACCCAGCACGAAACTCACGCCGAGCGCGATGGCTTCTCACACGCAATAGCGCTCGGCGCTTGCGTTTTGAACCGGCGACCCCGCTGTCGAACTGGCGGCGTCGACGGCGATGTTTTTCAGGCCGTTGACCAAGCGCTTGGCGACGATGGCCGCCGCGGCGCCAATGGTCACCCCCACCAGGATGGATGCGGCTGGCGCACCTGGAACGGTCAACGCAGCGGTGAGGCCCATGGCCTTGACACCCGCCACAACGCCTAGCTTAGCGCTTGCCCAGGCCGAGCTTCCCTCGTAGGCCCCGGTAGACGCAACATCGGCCACGACGACAGGGTCGGTCAGGTCGGTACCCCGAGCCCAGTGGCCGAGCGCGGTAAGACCGGCTGCGCCGGCGGTGTCCAGCGCGATCAAGACCGGCCCGAACTGGAGTGCGCTGGCGGCCCGTCCGGCGTCGCCGGCCGCCATGCGATTCAGCTGGTCGACAAAGAAGCCGGAGAAGTCCAACGTCGGCCGTCCATAGTCGGCGTAGACGCCTTGCCCGGTCGCCGAAAAGAAGCCCGCCACCCGGCCTGCCGTGCCCGAAAGCAGGCTCGATTCGAGCGCGAGACCGGCCCTGTCCGCGAGCGTCCATGCCTGGTCCCGCGACAGCACCCGCGGCGTCCCATCCGATCCCGCAATCCGCACCTGTTCGGGGATCTGGTGCCTGCGCAGGTAGGCCCCGGCTGCCCCTGCTCGGCTGGTCAGCGCGCGCAGTTCGGGCGGGAGAGCGCTGCGATGAACGCCGATCGTCCGGGCGCTGATCCGTTGCCGGATGACAGGGTGCTTTGGCACGCTTCTCTGCATAGGTCTCGTATCCATAGGTCTCATATCCATAGGTCTCGTATCCGCCGTTATCTACTCTATCGTTCCAGCGTAATCTACTCTATCTTTGTGCGCGTGGCCGATAGGGAAGGCGCTTGCGATAGCGCATGGTCCAGGGCGGTGTTATTGCCGCCGCATGGCCGCATTGTACCTGTCTCGTCCCTCGTAAATGTTGGAGTCCGTGATGCCTATAGAAGCCCCTACGATTGCCTCGGGTTCGGTCACAGCAGCCACCACCGGGATCAAAGCCTTTGCCTTGGCCCATCCCGTCGGCTTGACTATCGTCGGCGGTGCGTTGCTTGGAATCGGCGGCTACTATGCTGTCGCGAAGCTGCTGCGCAAGAAGGACGACGCCCCAGCCGAAGCGGCGAGCGCACCTGCCTAGCCCGCAAACCCGGCGCGACTGTCTGTGTTGCGCCGGGCACCCGCGCCATCCCCGTGCTCAGGGTGGTCGACCCCCGCGACCTCGAGCACCGCGCTTGGAGCAGGGCCACTAGGCCGAACGGGTCCAGTCAAGACATGCCGAGCCTGAGCGCTCAGAAGCAGCCGGAAGACTTCCTCAGCAGGGCGCGGGCGTCGGGGTCAACCCTCGGGACCGGTCGCCGGGATCATGGGTGTCGGCGCCATCTGAACCGGCAGCAATGTGGAGCCCGGCGTGATCGCTGCCAGCGTCAAGTCCGCCGCATCGGCACCGGCATGCAGAACCACCTGAAAGCGCATGCCCCCGACACCCGGCACCGCCGCGGCCAGCGTGCAGAGGTCGTCGTCGATCCGCAGCAACAGACAACACCAGTGCGAGGCGGGATGCGCGACGTCCTCACCGGTGCGCAGCTCGATACGCGCAGGCGGCCCGCCCACGAGCCGGAACGCGAAGCCGTCAAGCCCCATCGACAGGCCGCGCCCCAGGGCCTTGATGTAGGCCTCCTTCAGCGTCCACAAGGCACGGAAGGTGGTCGCCTCGGCGGGCGAGCCGGGCGCGCCTGAGGCAATCACGGCCGCGGACTCCTCGGCGGCAAAGAAGCGCTCGGCGATGGCGCGCGCGTCCTGCATCGGCCGGTGGCACTCGGCGTCGATCCCCACCGGCAACTCCCAGGCCAGCGCGCAGCACACCAAACCACGGGTGTGGGTCAGGTTGAAACGCAGCCCGGCGGCATCGGGGCAGGCGGCGGTGTCGATCTCAGGGCGGCCATGGGGGCCGCGCACGAAGCGCCACTGAGCCGGCGCCAGCGGCACCGCCAGCGACAGCGCGCGCCGCAGCAGCACGTGCGCGGCGCGGTACAGCTCGCGATCCGCGTCGAAGCGCAGGCGCGCCGCCCGCGCCCGCTCGTCGGCGTCCAGCACGGCTGCTTCGGCGGCGAGTTCGGCAAGCGCCGATGCGCCGCAGGCGATGTGGAGTATGGTCTCCTGCATGGGCGTGGGGATGGCTGATCCTAGCGTTAACGGGAGAAAGCAGGATTGTCGGGGCGCAGCGGGCAAACTGCGGTGCGAACGCCTCAACGTCTGAGTATGGTTGCCGATTATGCCCAGGTCGCAAAGCTATGCTGATAGCGATCGATGCGCACACTAAGCCCAGCGCTGGCAGTTGGGCAAGTGGGTTTGGCAGTGCACAGCGTTCGTTTGGGAGCCCCGTCCCGTTAGGCTTTGTACCTCGGCCCGGCCTACAATGGAGGTCTCATCTTCCCGCTGGCCGCCGCGGATCTTCCAGGAGCAAGCCGATGCGATTTTTCACCACCGAGGGGCCCGGTTAGTGGCGAAAACACTCATTGCTTGCCACCCCTGCAGCGCTGGAATCTGGCGTAGGTGCCGGGGCTGATCGAGCAAAAGAAGTACGTCCTTGCTGCTTGCGCTGCGAGACCGGCAAGACCACCTGGCTGTCTATGCACTCGCGGAGTATCTGGACCGGCAGGGGGACACGCTACCGGGCACTGTATGCCAACATTGAGGTCGCGCAAGCCTACCGCGAACAGGTCGATGCGGGCATGGGGGTCGTGGTGGAGCAGATCGCACGCGGCGCGCGCGACCAGCTGGGCGATGCG
>CALOBA010000053.1:0-45500 GCA_942491465.1 uncultured Gammaproteobacteria bacterium | reverse complement strand
GTCTCTGCGCTCAGGATCGGCTCACCCTCTGCACAGCCCAATGCGGTGCTCGTTGGCAGGTAGCGCGACCACGCGGTGTTGCGGTGCGCTTGCCGATGGTCGGACAATGCTCGCAGTCTCTCCACTCGAACGAGTCAGCAGCATGCGCTTTCCCTACGGTCTCGCCAACTTCCAGGCCATCGCCGAAGAAGGCTATCTCTACATCGACCGCACCGATCGCATCGGCGCCATTGAGGCGGCAGGCCGGCAACTTCTGCTGTTGCGCCCGCGCCGTTTCGGCAAGTCCCTGTGGCTGTCGACGCTGGAGAACTACTACGACCTGACCAAGGCGGACCAGTTCGAGCAGCTGTTTGGGCATCTGAAGATCGGTCAGGCCCCCACCGCGCGCCGCAACAGCTACTTCGTCATGAAATGGAACTTCTCTCTGGTGGACCCGATGGGGGATGCCGAGGCCATCCGTCTCGCCCTGCACCAGCACATCAACAGCGAGATCCAGGCCACGGCCGGGAAATACCGGGATTTGATCCCGGCAAAGGTCCAGGTTCGAGAAGACAACGCCATCTCCTCTTTTCGATCACTGCTGGCCGCCATCTCCCAAACACCCCACCGGCTCTACCTGCTGATCGACGAATACGACAACTTCGCCAACGAGGTGCTGGTCAGCCACCACCAGGGCGAAGGTCGCTATCGGGAACTGGTCGGCGGCGAGGGCACGATCAAGACCCTGTTCAAGGCGGTCAAGGACGCGGCCGAGGGACGCGGCCTGGATCGGGTCTTTATCACCGGCGTCTCGCCGGTGGTGCTGGCGGACATCACCAGCGGCTACAACGTGGTCGAAGATATTTCCAGAGAGCCGGAGTACGCCGATCTCTGTGGCTTCCACGAGGCGGAGTGCCGCACCGTTCTCGATCAGGTCATCGCCGACTGCGACTTGCCCCCGGAACGGGTCGAAGAGGCGCTGGACTTGATGCGCACCTTCTACAACGGCTACAACTTCTCGCTGGAGCCGGCGGGCGGGCAGATCTACAACCCGACCCTGGCCCTGTATTTCTTCAAGCATCTGGCCGAGCGGTGCGCCTATCCGCGGGCAATGCTGGACAACAACCTCGCTATGGATCGCAACCGCATCGAATACATCGCCCGGCTGCCCCATGGCGAAGCATTGGTCAGCGCAGCCCTGGATTCCGCCCACCCCATCGTCATCGACGACATGGAACAGCGCTTTGGCGTGGAGCGCATGCTCCGCGCACCCCAGACCCACGGCTTCCTCGCCTCCCTGCTCTATTTCTTCGGCGTGCTTACCTACAGCGGACGCGACCCGCTGGGCAATCTGCAGCTGAGCATTCCCAACCTGGTGGTGCGCAAGCTCTACATCGAACGCATCCAGGAGGCATTGCTGCCCGGCTACGACCTGGACCGCGAGCGACGCGCTGTCAGCGAGCGCTTCTATACCGCGGGCGAGTTGGCACCGCTATGCGACTTCATCGAGCAACGCTATCTGCCGGTGTTCGATAACCGCGATCTGCGCTGGTCCAACGAACTGGTGGTGAAGACCGCGTTCCTGATCACGCTGTTCAACGACCTCGCCTACATCATGGACTCGGAGACCGCCATCGCGCGGGGCTACTGCGACCTGTCGCTGATCGTGCGCCCGGACCGGCGCCAATACGCCCTGCTGGACCATGTGATCGAATTCAAACACCTGAAGGTCAGCGACCTGCCGGGCCTCGACAGTGCGGCGCTGGCCGCCATGCCGCGCGAGGAGCTGCGCGCCAGACCCGAGGTGGCGCAGCTACTGACCGATGCGCAGGGCCAGCTCGCTGGCTACCGCAAGACGCTGCAAGGTCTCTACGGGGACAAGCTCAAGCTGCGCACCCACGCCCTGGTCTGCATCGGGCTGGTGCGGTTTGTGTGGTGAGCTGTTCGTAGCCTGCTCCGCTCGGCCAGCGCGCAACCGCCGCTGGCCGAGCGGATCGGAGAGCGCGAGCAACACAGCCCCGGCGGGCGGCGGTTTCGGCTGCTGCGGCTTTAGCCTTCCAGCCGAAAGCGTGGCCGAAAGGCCCATTGGTGGTTGGGCAGTGTCATGTGGTGCGCAGGGGGGGACTCGAACCCCCACGGATTGCTCCACTGGAACCTAAATCCAGCGCGTCTACCAGTTCCGCCACCCGCGCGTGTCGGCTCGCGGGAGGGCCGCCAGCCGGCGCGAATGTTACCGCGTTCGGGGGCTGTTTGTCCGCTTTTCCATGCCGTCGCCCGCGCCGGCCGGGGCTCCACGGCCAGGCTTGCGCCGCGGCCGTGGGAGCAACGCCAGCCGCAGGCAAGGCGTTGATTGGCAGATTGACATCGCGCCGGCGGCGGCGTTGCGCTCAGTCGGGTGGGTGCAGGTCCACGGGCCGGTGCTCGCTTTGGGCGAAGTAGCGGCGCATGAATTCGTCGAAGTCCATGTCGTCGGCGGCCTCGATGCGGGCCTGGCGGCGGTGGGAGCGCTCGGCCAGGCCCTGCAGCCAGGCGTTGCGACCGGGGTCGAGTGATTGGGCGCGGTACCAGTCGCGGTGCTGCTCGCTGAGGCGGCGGGCGAGGGCGGCGAAGCCTTCGTTGTGCTCGTGCATGGCCTGGAGCATCTGCGCCGATGGGGTCAGGTCGGGGTCGGCGACCTTGGCCTGCTGGGCGCGCACGGCGGCGCTGTGCGGTCCGTCGCTGCCGCCGTCGAGCAGCTCGGCGATGCCCAGCGTCTGCGTCAGCACCGAGCCGGCCCAGTCGGCGAGCGGGACCGGCCCATGGCGGACGTGCTCCAGGCGCAGGCCGGGCTCGCGTCCGCGGTGGGCGGCGAGGACCTCGTTGCCGTCGATGAGGCGGCGCTCGCGGGCGTCGATGCGCGGGCTCTCGCAGAGCAGGCAGTAGAGCATCAGGCAGCCGAGGAAGCGCATCTGCTCGGCGTCGACGCCGAGCGGATGGAAGGCGTTCACGTCCAGCGAGCGCAGCTCCACGTAGGCGATGCCGCGGCGGCGCAGGGCGAGCGTCGGTCGCTCCATCCAGTCGGTGAGCTGCTTCGGGCGGACGGTGCTGTAGTACTCGTTCTCGATCTGCAGGACGTGGTCGTTGAGCTGCTCCCAGCGCTCGCCGACCTTGACGCCGATCTGCTCGTACTGCGGGCAGGGGGTCTGGATGGCCCAGGTGAGGCTGCGGATGTAGGCGTCCAGGCTGTCGTAGCTGGCCTTCATGCCGGTGCCTTCCTCTTGGCGGTTCTGATAGCCGATGTCGCCCATGCGCAGCGAGGTGGCATGGGGCATGTACAGGGTGCAGTCGTCGAAGGCCACCAGATCGGTGGGCGCGTCGCCGACGAAGCTGCGGCAGATCGCCGGCGAGGCGCCGAACAGGTAGGGCACCAGCCAGCCGAGGCGTTGCAGGTTGCGCACCAGGCCCATGTAGCGCGCGGAGCGCAGGGCGAGGGGCTCGCCGCCGGTGTCCTCGATGTCGGCGAGCAGCGGCCAGAGCCCCTCGGCGACGGAGAAGTTGAAGTGCACGCCGGCGATGGTCTGCATGACCCGCCCGTAGCGGTTGCCGAGCCCGCGGCGGTAGACGGTCTTCATGGTGGCGGCGTTGGCGCTGCCGTAGCGGGCCAGCGGCACGGCGGCGCCGCCGCCGATGATGCAGGGCATGCTCGCGCCCCAGATCAGCTCGTCGCCGAGGTGGCGGTAGCAGAACAGGTGCAGGTCGCGCAGCAGGTCGAGCACGCAGGCGGCGTTGTCCAATGCCGGGGTGACCAGCTCCAGCAGGGCCTCGGAGAAGTCGGTGGTGATGTGCGGGTGGGTCAGGGCCGCGCCCAAGGCGTGGGGATGGTCGGTGGCGGCGAGGGTGCCGTCGGCGGCCACGCGCAGGCCCTCCTTTTCCAGTCCCATCAGGTTGCCGCGCAGCAGCGGGCCAGCCCCGGCTTGCGCGAGGGCGTGCAGGCGTCGTTCGTAGGTTGGGTCGTTCATCCGTTCATTGGGGTCAGTGACAGTACCTCGGGTCCTGCGGGTGGCGCACGCGACGCGGCTCAGAGGCCGAGTTTGGCGATGCGGTAGCGCAGCGAGCGGGTGCTCATGCCGAGGCGCTTGGCGGCGGCGGTGCGGTTCCAGCGGGTCTCGTCGAGGGCCTTGAGGATGGCCTGACGCTCGATCTCGCCGAGCCTGTGCTCCAGCGGGACCTCGTCGTCGAGCAGAGCGCCCTGCGCGTCGGCGTCGAGTGCTGGGGGCTCCGCCTGCGGCAGGTGCAGGTCCTCGAGATGCAGGACTTGATGGTCGCACAGGGCGGTGGCGCGTTCCAGGATATTCTCCAGCTCGCGCACATTGCCGGGAAACGGATAGCTCATCAGCGCCTGCGCGGCGGCTTCGGAGAGGGCGGCGGGGGCCTCGCCGGTCTCGTCGCTGATGCGCCTGAGGATGTGCTTGGCCAGGTCGGCGATGTCCTCGCGGCGCTCGCGCAGTGGCGGGATGATGAGGTCGATGACGTGGATGCGGTAGAACAGGTCGTGGCGAAAGTTGCCGCGCTCGACCTCGTGGGCGAGGTCCCGGTGGCTGGCGCTGATGATGCGTGTGTCCACCGCCACCTCCTGCTCGCTGCCGACGGGCCGGACGCCCTTCTGCTGGATCGCGCGCAGCAGCTTGACCTGCATGGGCAGCGGCATGTCGGCGATCTCGTCGAGGAACAGGGTGCCGCCGGAGGCGGCTTGAAACAGGCCCGGCTTGTCGGCGACCGCGCCGGTGAAGCTGCCGCGGCGGTGGCCGAACAGCTCGCTTTCCATCAGCTCGGCGGGGATGGCCCCGCAGTTGACCGGCACGAAGGCGGATTGGGCCCGCGGCCCCTGCTGGTGGATCAGGCGGGCGACCAACTCCTTGCCCGTCCCGCTCTCGCCGCTGATGCACACCGGTGCCTGATTGCGCGCCAACTTGCCGATCATGGCGCGCAGGGTATGCATCTGCGGCGAGTTGCCGAGCAGGCCGGTGGTGGGCGGCTGGCTGTCGGGGCTGATCGCCGCCGGGTCCGCCAGGCGCAGGGCGGCGCCGATCAGGTCGCGCAGGACGCGCAGGTCCAGGGGCTTGGAGACGAAGTCGAAGGCGCCCGCCTTCATGGCCGCCACCGCGGAGTCCATGTTGCCGTAGGCGGTGATCATCGCCACCGGGGTCTCATGGTGGTGCTCGGCGATGTGGCGCACCAGATCGGTGCCGTCGCCGTCGGGCAGGCGCATATCGGTGATGCAGAAATCGAACCGACGGCTGCGCAGCAGCCGGTGTGCGTCGGCGATGGTGGCCGCCGTGTGGGTGCCTATGCCCATGCGCGCATAGGTGATGGAGACCAGATCGAGGATATCGGTCTCGTCATCGACGATGAGGACGTGGGCCTTGCGCATGGGCGATTTTCCTGCGTGATGACGTGGATCAGCCGGGGAAGCCGAGGCGGAATTGGGCGCCGGGCTCGTTGCGGTCTACATAGCGCAGCGTCATGCCGTTGGCTTGGGCGAACTCGCGGGCCGCGTACAGGCCGAGGCCGGTGCCGTGACTGGCGGTGGTGAAGAAGGGCTCGAAGACCTCGCGCGCCATGGTCGCGGGGATGCCCGGCCCGTCGTCGAGCACGTTCACCATGACGTGGCCGCTCTCGGCGTCGCGCTGGGCGGTGATCTCGATGCGGGCGGTGCTGCCGGGCCGGGAGCCGTGCTTGAAGGCGTTGTCGCAGAGGTTGCGCAGGATCTGTCCCAGGTGGCGGGGATCGACCGTGATCGGCAGCGCCTCGCGGGCCAGGCGCAGGCGCAGATGGGCGTGATCGATGCGGTTGCTGTCGCGGTACTCGGTGTAGAAGTCCTTGAGCCAGTCGCGCAGGTCGAAGGTCTGCGGCTCGGCCTGGTCGCGTCGCGACAGTGCCAGCACACTGGTGACGGTCTCGTCGATGCGTTGGGCGTTGCGGCGGATGATCGCCAGCAGATGACGCTCCTCGGAATCCAGGCCGGAGGACTCGGCGAGCAGCTGTGCGGCGTGACTGACCGACGACAGCGGGTTGCGGATGTTGTGGGCGATGCTGGCCGTCAGCCGACCCAGCGAGGCAAGCTTCATCTCCTGCGCCTGGCGCGTCAGCTCCCGATTGTCGCGCAGATAGAGCAGCGCGCCGCCGGCGCGGGTGTCGCCGAGCAGCTGCAGGCTGGGCCGCAGCTCGCGATCGCCCACCGTCAGCGCCTCGGGCTCCGTCTCGGCGTCGGTCAGGCGGGCCACAAACCAGCTCGCCAAAGTCGGGGCCAGGTGGTCCAGGGACATCCCGGCCGCCGCATCGGGACTTGTCAACAGCTTGCGGGCGGCATCGTTCAGCAGCAGGACCCGGCGATCGCCATCGACGACGATGAGCCCGATGGACAGGCTCTGGATGACGTACTGATTCAGCTTGGCCAGATCGGCGATGTCCACCTTGCGGCGGGCCGCCAGCAGCTCGATCTCGCTCACGCGCTTGGAGAGCACATGCGCCAGCAGGGCGACGGCAAAGTAGGTCAGCCCCAGCAGCCCGGCCTGGGTGTAGCTGCCGGTCTGCGGCCCGCCCTCCAACTGGGCGTAGATCTGCTCGGCGATCACGGCCAGGGTCGCCAGTGATGCGAACAGCAGCGCCAGGCGGCCCTCGGTGAGCAGGGCGCCGGTGATGACCGCGATCGCCGGCAGCAGCCCGAGACCGGTGCTGAGGCCGCCGCTGAGGTGCATCAGCAGCGTGTAGCTGAGGATGTCGACGAAGACGACCAGCACCACCTGTTGCTCCGGCGAGGGCCGGCGCATCAGCACGAGCAGACCGCTGACCAGGACCAGCATGCCCTGAATCGACAGCAGGTTGCGCGCCATTGTCGGGTCCCCCGCCAGGCTCAGCCAGGGCACCGCCGAGGGGATGGAGAACAGCAGGATCAGTGCGGAGACGAGGATGAGCCGAAACAGGAACAGCCAAGACAGGGCATCGCGGCCCAGGAAGACATGGCGCGACGCCGTTTGCTCGAGCATCGAAGCGGGCACGATGGACATGAAGACTCCGGGGCGTCAGGGCTTTGATTCGGTCTTATTTTGGCAAGTTTCGCCGACTTAGCCCAGAATACTCGGCTTCGGGTGCCGGCCCGCGGCTGCTCGGTGCTCCCTGCCGGCAGCGTCGGACTGGTTAAATCAAGATGAGGGGGGCTGGATGAATCTACACGAATATCAGTCGAAACAGCTATTTGCGCGTTTCGGTATCCCGGTGCCGGAGGGGCATGTCGCCACCTCGGCGCAAGCTGCGCGTCAAGCCGCCGAGCTGCTGGGCAACGGGCGCTGCGTCGTCAAGGCGCAGGTGCATGCCGGTGGTCGTGGTAAGGCTGGCGGGGTCGTCCTCTGCGACGGTCCGGATGAGGTCGAGGCCACCGCGGAGCGCCTGCTCGGCACCAATCTGGTGACCAAGCAGAGCGGCGCCGACGGCCTGCCGATCGGCCAGCTGCTGGTGGAGGCGCCGACGGCGATCGCCCGTGAGCTCTATCTCAGCGTGCTGGTGGATCGTGCCTCGCGCCGCATCGTGTTCATGGCCTCCGCCGCCGGCGGCATGGACATCGAGGAGGTGGCGCGCACCGAGCCCGAGCGGCTGCTGTTCACGCAGATCGATCCGGCCGCCGGCCTGCAGTCCTGGCAGTGCCGGCGCATTGGCTTCGGGCTCGGCCTGGAGCCGGCGCAGATCAAGGCCCTGCAGGGGTTGATGCAGGGTCTGGCGCGGCTGTTCGCTGAGTGCGACGCCAGCCTGCTGGAGATCAACCCCCTGGTGGTCACCGAGACCGGCGAGCTGATCGCCCTGGACGCCAAGATCAATCTCGACGACAACGCCCTCTACCGCCACCCGGACCTGGCCGACCTGCGCGACCCCACCCAGGAGGACGCCCGCGAGGCCGCGGCCAAGGCCCATGACCTGAGCTACATCAGTCTCGACGGCAACATCGGCTGCATGGTCAACGGTGCCGGGCTCGCCATGGCCACCATGGACCTGATCAAGCTGCATGGCGGGGCGCCGGCGAACTTCCTCGATGTCGGCGGCACGGCCACCGCCGAGCGCGTGGCCGAGGCGTTCAAGCTGATCCTCTCGGACACCAAGGTCGCCGCCGTGCTGGTCAACATCTTCGGCGGTATCGTGCGCTGCGATCTGATCGCCGAGGGCATCATCCAGGCGGTGCGCGAGGTGCATGTCAAGGTCCCGGTGGTCGTGCGCCTCGAGGGCACGAATGCCGAGCAGGGGCTCAAGCTGCTCGCCGACAGCGGGCTTGCCGTGCGCACTGCGGCCAGTCTTGCCGAGGCGGCCGATCAGGTCGTCGCCGCCGCCAACGCCACATCGGGAGCATCGTCATGAGTGTACTGGTCGACGCCGACACCCGCGTCATCTGCCAAGGCTTCACCGGCAAGCAGGGCAGCTTCCACAGCGAGCAGGCGATCGCCTACGGCACCAATCTGGTCGGTGGCGTGACCCCCGGCAAGGGCGGTCAGCGCCATCTCGATCGGCCCGTGTTCGATACCGTGCACGATGCGGTCCGCGAGACCGGGGCCAACGCGAGCATGATCTATGTGCCGTCGGCCTTCGCCGCCGACGCCGTCCTCGAGGCCGCCGATGCCGGGATCGAGGTCATCGTCTGCATCACCGAGGGGATTCCGGTGCTGGACATGCTGCGGGTCAAGGCTGCGCTGGCGGCCACCGACAGCGTGCTGATCGGTCCGAACTGTCCCGGTATCATCAGCCCCGGGGCCTGCAAGATCGGCATCATGCCGGGGAGTATCCATCAGCGCGGGCGTATCGGCATCGTCTCACGCTCGGGCACGTTGACCTACGAGGCCGTACACCAGACCAGTCGTGCGGGGCTGGGCCAGAGCACCTGCATCGGTATCGGCGGTGATCCGATTCAGGGTCTGGACTTCGTCGACTGCCTGCGCCTGTTCGAGGCCGATGAGCAGACCGAGGGGGTGCTGATGGTCGGCGAGATCGGCGGCAGCGCCGAGGAGGAGGCGGCGGCCTTTATTCGGGATGCCGTGTCGAAGCCCGTCGCCGCCTATATCGCCGGTGTCACCGCCCCCCCGGGCAAGCGCATGGGGCATGCCGGCGCCATCGTCAGCGGCGGCAGCGGCACCGCCGAGGGCAAGTACCAGGCGCTTGAGGATGCCGGTGTCGCCACCGCCCGCTCGCCGGCCGAGCTGGGCACGACCATCGCCCGCCTGCTCGGTGCTTGACATCCCACCGTTATCCGTCGGTGTCGCCGGGGGCGGGTCGGTACTGCGCAGGTCGATACCGGTCTGCACGCGCCGCCCCACCCCGGCAGGCGCCGCGGGATAGCAAACGCCACCACGGCCTCTTATACTGCCTGCTGTTTATCAGGTGTCAAACCAACGGAGAATCCGATGAAGAAGGTTGAAGCCATCATCAAGCCGTTCAAGCTCGACGACGTGCGCGAGGCCCTGTCCGGTGCCGGCATCACCGGCATGACGGCCATCGAGGTCAAGGGCTTCGGGCGCCAGAAGGGCCATACCGAGCTTTACCGCGGCGCCGAGTATGTCGTCGACTTCCTGCCCAAGGTGAAGATCGAGCTGGTGCTCGCCGACGACCAGCTCGACGTCTGCGTCGAGGCCATTACCAAGGCCGCCCGAACGGGCAAGATCGGCGACGGCAAGATCTTCGTCAGCAATGTGGATCGCGTGGTCCGCATCCGCACCAGCGAAGAGAACGAGGCGGCAATCTGACGCTCCAGCGATCGGGCCTCGCCGCCGCAAGGATGTCGGGCGGCGGTCGGTACCGGTCGTTTCCCCCGGAGGTCAGTTGCGGTCGAAACCGAGGTAGTCCCAAACCTTGCGGCTGAGTCCGACATCTTTGGGCTTGACCGCGTCGTCGAGGAAGCGCCCGGCCTGGCGGTTCATGGTCAATACCCGTTGGGCGTCGGCCGCCAGCTGCTGCTCTCCGAGGCGCTTATACGCCTCCACCATGACCTCAAGCGCATCGTCCACCGCGCTGGTGCGCTGGAAGCGCTCCACCACCACTTGGGCGCGGTTCACCGCCGCCATGTAGGCGCCGCGGCGCATGTAGTAGAGGGCGATATTGACCTCGTTCATGGCAAGGTTGCTGCGCAGGTAGAGCATGCGCTGGCGGGCATCCGCGGCGTACTTGCTGTCGGGGAAGCGGCGCACCAGCTCGGCGAAGTCTTCGAAGGCATCCAGGGCCGAGCCCGGATCGCGCTGGGACGGGTCGGTGGGGATGAAGCGGTCGAGGAAGCCGACGCTGCGATTGTAGTTGACGATGCCCTTCAGATAGAAGGCATAATCCACGTAGGGATTTGTCGGGTAGAGCTTGATGAAGCGGTCCGCCGCGGCCAGGGCCGCCTCGGGCTCCTCCGCCTTATAGTGGGCGTAGGCGACATCGAGCTGCGCCTGCATCGCATAGCGGCCGAACGGGTAGCGGGTCTCCAGTTTTTGGTACAGCTCGATGGCGTCTTTGTAGTTGGCCCTGTCCAGCTCTTTCGCTGCCGCGTTGTACAGTCGATCCGCGCTCCAGCCCTCGGTTTCGTCATATTCCTCGCCGAACATGCCGCAGCCCGTCAGCAAGCTGACCAGCATCAGTAACAGAGGCAAGCATATCCGCATGGTTTCGTTCTCGATCCTAGGCATGGGAGGTCTCAGTGGCACAGCGTTGGCCAAGCGTCAGCTCGGCTCACCAGTATAGCGAAACTGCATTGGCGACATTGGATCAGCAACGCCACCAAGCGGTGGCGGACATGCGGTCGGAGGTTTCCGACGCGGCGCTGCCGACCCGGTCGCTGCGTCTGCACGAGGCGCAGTCGGGGCAGCGGCTCGACCAGGCCTTGGCCGCGCGCCTGCCGGAGTTCTCCCGCAGCCGCATCCAGCAGTGGATCGAGCAGGGCCACGCGCGCGTCGATGGCCGGCAGTGGCGCAGCCGCGACCGGGTGCGCGGTGGTGAAGAGGTCGAGCTCACGCCGGTGTTGGAGCTGGAGCAGCGCTGTGTCGCGCAGCCGATCGCGCTTGATATCCTGGCCGAAGACGAGCACTTGCTGGTGGTGAACAAGCCGGCGGGGCTGGTCGTCCATCCGGCGGCCGGAAACCCGGACGGGACCTTGCTGAATGCGCTGCTGCATCATGATCCGGAGCTGGCCCGGCTGCCGCGCGGCGGCATCGTGCACCGGCTGGATAAGGACACCAGCGGCCTGCTGGTGGTGGCGCGCTCGCTGAGGGCCCATCAGTCGCTGGTGCGCCAGCTGCAGGCGCGCAGCATGGGGCGGGAGTACCTGGCGCTGGTGATCGGTGAGCCGGTGGCCGGGGGCCACGTCGACGCCCCCATCGGTCGTCACCCGGTGCAGCGCAAGCGCATGGCCGTGGTTGCCGGCGGGCGACCGGCGATGTCGGCCTATCGGCCGCTGGAACGCTATCGCGGCCATACGTTGCTGGCCGTGAAGCTGTCGACGGGCCGCACGCATCAGATTCGCGTGCACATGCGCCATGTCGGCTATCCGTTGGTGGGCGATCCGGTCTATGGCGGGCGGCCGAGACCGCCGAAGGGTGCCGATGCGGCCTTGGCGCGGGCGCTGCGCGAGTTTCCTCGCCAGGGGCTGCACGCGCGGCGCCTGGCGCTCACGCATCCGCAAAGCGGCCGGGAGCTGGCCTGGGAGGCGCCGGTGCCCGACGACCTGGAGGCGTTGCTCGGGCTGTTGCGCGGCGACCTGGCGGCTCACGGAGGCATGGTATGAACGTGCATCGAATCGCGCCGATCATCCCCCACTGGGATGTCCCGGAGCGGGTGCGGGCGGCGGTAACGACGCGTGCCGGCGGCGTCAGCAGCGGCGCCTATGCGGGGCTGAATCTCGGCGACCACGTCGGCGATGATCCGCGGGCGGTGGCCGAGAATCGGCGCATCCTGGCCGCAGCGCTGCGGCTGCCCGCGGAGCCCTGCTGGCTGAGGCAGGTCCACGGCTGCGATGTGGCCGATGCCGCCGCCACCGAGCCCTGTGTCGCCGATGCCGTCATCGCCACCGAGCCGGGCCGGGTCTGTGCGGTGCTGACCGCCGATTGTCTGCCGGTGCTGCTCAGCGACGACCGCGGGGAGCGGGTCGCGGCGGTCCACGCCGGCTGGCGTGGCCTGGCCGATGGGGTGATCGAGGCAACGCTGGAGCGGCTGGCGGTGGCGCCGCGGCGACTCCGGGCCTGGCTCGGACCGGCCATCGGTCCCGACGCCTTCGAGGTCGGCGACGAGGTGCGCGCTCAGCTGATGGCCGGGGCCGGCAACGGCGCCGCCGCCGCGTTTCGGCCAAGCCCCAGCGGGCGCTGGCTGGCCGATCTCCCGCGACTGGCGCGGCTGCGGCTTGCGGCGGCCGGGGTTGCGCAGGCCAGCGGCGGGCGCCTGTGTACCTATGCGGATGCGCGGCGCTTCTATTCCTATCGTCGCGACGGCACCACCGGGCGCATGGCGAGCCTGGTCTGGATCGACGATCGGTGCTAAGTCGTTGAACTTCCTTTCGCGAGCGACTACTCTGAGATGTTTACTGTCGCCGTGCTGATATAAGAGCCTGAATATGAACGGTCTATCGACAAACCCGTCCGCGGGCCCGCATCCGACGCACAACCTGCTGCGGGGGCGGATGCGCCGCAGTGGACGCCCATCGATGGTCGGCGCGGTGCGTCAAGTGCGCCGCACGCCGATCCTGGTCTGCGGTGTCTTGCTGCTGCTCGCGCTGTTGCCCTCGGCGGTCACGGCCACGACCGTAGAGGTCGGCCTCTCGGAGCTGTTTCCGGACAAGCGCCAGGCGCGCACCATGCTGGTGATCAACAAGGTCCTGGAGCGCTTCCACTATCGCAGCTTCGACCTCAGCGACCGCTATGCATCCGAGGTGCTGGACAACTATTTCGAGGATCTGGACCCGAATCGGTTGTTCTTCCTGCAGCGCGACATCGACCGCTTCGCCCGCGGGGCCGACAGTCTCGACGACAGCCTGCGCAAGGGCCGCCTCGACGCGGCCTTCGACATCTTCCGCGTCTATCGGATGCGCGTGGACAGCCGGGTGCGCTACGCGCTGGATATGCTCGAGCGCCCATTCGACTTCCGCCGCGCCGAACAATACCGCTTCGACCGCGAGGACGTGGCCTGGGCGCGGACCGAGTCCGAGCTGGACGAGATCTGGCGCAAGCGCGTCAAGAACGATTTTCTGGCCCTGCGCCTTGCCGACAAGTCCGACAAAGAGATCCGCGAGCAGCTGACCAAGCGCTACGAGGGCCTGCGCCGGCGCATCCATCAGTTCGATGCCGATGATGTCTACCAGGCCTTCGTCAATGCCTACACGCGCACCCTCGAGCCCCACACCAGCTACATGTCGCCGAGCACGTCGGAGAACTTCGACATCAGCATGCGCCTGTCGCTGGAGGGCATCGGCGCCGTGCTCAGCTCCGAGAACGAGTACACCACCATCCAGCGCACCATCGCCGGTGGCCCTGCACGCCAATCCGGCCAGATCCACTCCGGCGACCAGATCGTCGGCGTCGCCCAAGGCATCGACGGCGAGATAGAGGACGTGGTCGGCTGGCGCCTGCAGGATGTGGTGGACAAGATCCGCGGTCCCAAAGGCTCGGTGGTGCGGCTGCAGATCATCCCGAAGTCCGAGATCTCCTCGGGTCGCACCCGCGAGGTCTCGCTGGTGCGCAACGAGATCAAGCTCGAAGACCAGGCGGCCAAGTCCTATGTCATCGACGACCTCGAAAACGCCTCGGGGCTGCGCATCGGCGTCATCCAGATCCCGGCCTTCTATCGCGACTTCCAGGCCGAGTCCGAAGGGACGCAGGACTTTCGCAGCACCACCCGCGATGTGCGCCGGCTGATCAAGGGGCTGCGCGGCAAACGCATCAACGGCCTGGTCATCGACCTGCGCAGCAACGGCGGCGGCTCGCTGACCGAGGCCACGTCCCTGACCGGGCTGTTCATCGACGAAGGGCCGGTGGTGCAGGTCAAGGATTCGTTCGGCAAGGTCGAGGTCGAGGTCGACCCGGACCCGGACCTGGTCTACACCGGGCCGCTCGCGGTGCTGGTGGACCGCAACAGTGCATCGGCCTCCGAGATCTTCGCCGGCGCCATCCAGGACTACGGCCGCGGCATCATCATCGGCGAGCCCACCTTCGGCAAGGGCACGGTGCAGACGCTGATCGACCTCAATCGCTACGTCCCGGGGGAGGAGACCAGCCTCGGGCGGCTGCGCCTGACCATGGCCGAGTTCTTCCGCATCAGTGGCGGCAGTACCCAGCTCAAGGGGGTCGAGCCGGACATCCGCTTCGACCTCGGCATGGGCGACATCGAGCATGGCGAGCGCTCACTGGAGAACGCACTGCCTTGGGACCGCATTCGCCCCGCGCGCTACAGCCGCTTCGGCGGCACCGACGTCGATCAGTTGCGCTCGCGCTCCGCTGCCCGGGTCGCCCGCGACGACGGGTTCCAGATGCTGACCGCCCGCGGTCGCATCCTCAGCGAGATCGACGCCCAACAACAGGTCTCGCTGCGCGAACGCACCCGCCAGGCCGAGGCCGATCGGCGCGACCGTGTGCTCAAGGACGAGAAGGCGCGGTTCCTGCGCTCCCGCGGCATCGAGCCCGTGGACGAAGACGCCGATGACATCGATGAGGAGGCGCTTGAGGCGCAGCAGGATGTCATCGACCGCATCCTGGCCGAGGAGGCGGCGCGCATCCTGGCCGACGCCATCCAGGCCCGCGACGGCAGCGGCCGTCCCCGGGCGGCGATGAGCGATCGCTGAGGCGCGTCGTGGCGGCTGCCGGCTCGTTCGCAGTGCGCTCCGACCCCGATGAGGCAATGACGTTGGACGACAACAGCGAGGCGCCTGCCCCCGGCAGGCCGCAGCCGCCGGGCAGCGTTGAGGGCGGACAGCCGGCCGGCACGGACCCGGTCGCCGCCTGGTTCCGGCAGTTCACCCCCTACGTGCATGCCCACCGAGGTCGGACCTTTGTCATCGTCTTCGGGGGCGAGGCGGTGGCCGACCGGGGCTTCCCCGGGCTCGTGCACGACATCGCGCTGTTGCACGGACTCGGCATTCGGCTCGTGCTGGTCCATGGTGCCCGCCCGCAGATCGAAGAACGGCTGGCCATGCGCGGTGCCGAGATGCGCTACGTCAACGGCTTGCGGGTCACCGATGCGCCGGCGCTGGCCTCGGTCAAGGATGCCGCCGGCGCCACTCGGCTGGAGATCGAGGCGCTGCTGTCCCTGGGGCTGGCCAACTCGCCCATGGCCGGCGTGCAGATCCCGGTCGCCTCGGGCAACTTCGTCGTCGCCCGTCCCCTCGGCGTGCTCGACGGCGTCGACTACGGCCATACCGGCGCCGTGCGGCGGATCGATCACAAATCCCTGCGCGAGCGGCTGGACGACGGCGCCGTCGTGCTCATCCCGCCGGTGGGCTACTCCCCAACCGGCGAGGTGTTCAACCTGACCGCGGCCGATGTCGCCCGCAGCGCGGCCATTGCCCTCGGTGCCGACAAGCTGATCTTCCTGATCGAGGGCGAGGGACTGCATGCACCCGGCGGCCCCCCGCTCACCCACCTGTTGCCGACCGATATCGAGGACCTGCTCGGCGGCTCCGACAGCCACCTGTCCGAAGACATGACCGCGACGCTGCGCGCCGGACTCGACGCCTGCCGCAGCGGCATCCCGCGCACCCATCTGATCAGCCGACAGCGCGACGGCGCACTGCTGCGCGAGCTGTTTACCCGTGACGGCGCCGGCACGCTGATCACCGACCGGGCGCTGGAAGAACCGCGTGCGGCCCGGCTCGGCGACGTCCCCGGCATCCTGGCCCTGCTCGGACCGCTGGAAGAGGCCGAGGTGCTGGTACGTCGCTCACGCGAGCGGCTGGAGACCGAGGTCAACCACTTTCACATCATCGTCCGCGACGGCACCGTCACCGCCTGTGCCGCCCTCTATCCGTTCCCCGAGGACGACATGGCCGAGATGGGCTGTCTCGCCGTCCACCCCGGCTATCGCCGCGGCGGTCGCGGTGACCGCCTGCTCAAGCACGTCGAGACCCTGGCCCGCGACCAAGGCGTCAGCCGGCTGTTCGTCCTCACCACCCAGACCGCCCACTGGTTCCGCGAGCGCGGCTTCGAGCCCGCCTCCCCGCAGACCCTGCCGATGGCCAAGCAGGCGTTGTACAACTACCGGCGCAATTCCCAGGTCTACGTCAAGCGCCTGTAGTCGATTCCACCCTGCAACGCGGATGGGCCTCAGCCCTTGACGGTCAACACCTGCTTGAGGGTATGCACCACCTCCACCAGATCGCTCTGGTGGGCCATGACGGTGTCGATGTCCTTGTAGGCCGCCGGGATCTCGTCGATGACGCCCTTGTCCTTACGGCACTCGACCCCCTCGGTCTGGCGCTCCAGGTCCTTGCGGGTGAAGCGCCGCGTCGCCTCGCCGCGGCTCATGCGGCGACCGGCGCCGTGGGAGCAGGAGCAGAAGGCGTTGGCGGCGCCCTTGCCGCGGACGATGTAGGAGCGCGCGCCCATGCTGCCGGGGATGATGCCGAGGTCGCCCTCGCGGGCGCGGATCGCCCCCTTGCGGGTCAGGTAGACGTCCTTGCCGTAGTGGTGCTCGCGGGCGACGTAGTTGTGGTGGCACTCGATGGCCTCGTCGGTGATCTCGTAGCGCGGCAGCTCGCGGCGCAGGGCCTCCAGGATCAGCCGCAGCATCTGACGGCGGTTCTCCAACGCATAGTCCTGGGCCCAGCCGACCGCCTCCATGTAGTCCTCGAACAGCGTGCTCTCCTCGGGCAGATAGGCCAGGTTCTTGTCCGGCAGCCGGATATGCCAGCGCTCCATCTCGCGCTGGGCCTTGGCGATGAAGTACTGGCCGATGCGGTTGCCGATGCCGCGGGAGCCCGAGTGCAGCATGATCCAGACCCGGTCGGCCTCGTCCAGGCACAGCTCGATGAAGTGGTTGCCGCCACCGAGGCTGCCGAGCTGGCTCTGCCAGCGCGCGCTGATCTTCGGATGCTTGTCCAGGATGGGCGTAAGCCCCGGCGCGACCCGCTCCAGGCCGTCGTTGCACCAGGCATCGTCGCCGTGACCGGCCATGCCCACCGGCACGGCCTGCTCGATGGCGGCGCGCACCCGGGCCAGCGAATCCGGCAGCCGATCCGCAGTCAGCGACAGGCGCAGTGCGCTCATGCCGCAGCCGATATCCACACCGACGGCGGCCGGCACGATGGCGCCGACGGTGGGGATCACCGAGCCGATGGTCGCACCCATGCCCCAATGCACATCGGGCATGGCGGCGATATGGTGGTGGATGAACGGCAGCTGGGACACGTTGACGAGCTGCCTCAGGGCGTTCTCCGAGACGTCGTCGGTGTAGATCTTGACCGGGACGCGGCCATCGGTCAGGACGCGCTGGATGGGCATGGGATTGATTCCTTGTGGTTTACACGGTGAAGACTCACCGCAGGGACGCAGAGACACGGGGTAGTCGCCGAACAGGGCTTCGCGGGTGGATCAGCGAAGCGCATCCGTCGTGGACGGGAGCCGTGGATGTGCTTCGCTGATCCACCCGACCCGCCGCAGTTGCCGGCTTCGGTGGACGTGAACCTGGCGCCCGCTGGGATTGGGATGGCGGGTCGAGACAGGCGTCGACCTGCCGGCGCAGCGCCAGCCGGGCTCGGGCGCGCTCACCGGAGATGGCGCGTTGGTGTGGTCCGCCCTTGCGCAGCAGTGGCGAGCGCGCGACGGGATTGCCTTTGGGCTTCATTCGTATGACCTCCCGGATTCAAAGTTGATGAGCGCAGATGAATCTGCGCAACGTTGCTGTTCAATTGCATTTTTTCGGGTTGACCAGGGTGGGCCGCGGAGCCCGCCGAAGGCCGCCGCGAGCGCGTTTCGTCGCCCTCGGCGTCCCCGGCGTCCCCGCGGTTTCTTGCTCCAGATCGGACCTCAATCCGCCCTGATCTGCACCAGGTTCTGCAGGACCGACTCCACCTCGATGCGTCCGAACGGGTCCAGCCAGCGGTGGACGCCGGCGCCCAGGATGCGGCTGAGCACCCCGTTGTGCAGCACCAGCGCGCGCTCGTGCTGGGCCACCACCTGTCGCTTGATTCCGATCATGGTCATTGTTTCAGCTCCTGTCTGCGAGACGACGGGGCGGGCCGGGGGCTCGGCCGTCGTCGGGCTAGTCGTTCGGCATGGTGTTGCGGTTGATCCGAGGGTTGGTTGACATTGAAGGTTGAAAAGATCGGTTCGCCCCGCGCCGGCGCCATGGGCCGCGGGCGATACCCGGCGGTCCTAAGGGCGACGGACAGTCGCCTGGAGACATTGGCGGGATTCGAACCCGCTTCCGACTGCTTATGAGGCAGTTGCTCTAACCAGTTGAGCTACAACGTCGGTCCTCTCCAACATCCAGCCCGCGACGGGTACGGACCGCAAGGACGGCCGAGTGCAGAGCACAGGCCGCTCGCGCCCGCCACCGGGGCTCGGAGCCCCAAGGCGCTGGCCACGCGCCGGATGCGCTGGAGACTGGTGCCGGGGGCGTTCCTCGCCGCCCGGATGGATGGTTGATCGGTCCTGAAACGAAAAAACCCTGACCGGATGGCTCCGGTCAGGGTCTTGGTTCCTGTCCGGAGGGTCGCGGACGACCCTCCGAACGTGCACGCTGGTGCGTGCCGGCTCGTGTCAAGGCCCGTCGCTAGGTCGACTCATCGCCATTGCCTCTGCCTGGGAGGGCAGGGCATATGGCGTTTGGGATGGGTTGGAAGACGGGCATGAAAGCGGTGACCTCGCTACTTGACTGAGATGTTCAGAAACGTCTGCGTGACCCGGGTGGGCCTCGATTGGCTGCGTAGTCTAGCGCGAAAAACAAGCTTGTCAACGGTGATTTCAAGTTTCTTGTAAACTCATGACGCAAGCCCGCCGAACCCCGACGTGTCGTCAGCGGTTATCGAGCACCCATGAGCAAGCCCTATGCACATCACCACCATCGCCGGTCGCATCAAGCTGGCGCGCAAGATGGCCGACCTGTCGACCCAGGCGCGGCTGCTGGCGCTGATCCCCGGCTGGAAGCCGTCGCGGCTCGGCAACTACGAGGCCGGCATCTCCACGCCGAGCCCGGACGACATCCTGCTCATCGCCGAGGCCACCGGCGTATCGGCCTGCTGGCTGACCTTCGGTCAAGGCCCGATCCGCCCGAGCGAGCGCGACCTGCAGGCCATCCGCCACCAGAACCTGACCCACGCCTTCGACGGCATCGACACCGACCCGGACCGGCTCGACGCGGCCGTGCGCCGGCTGCGCATCTCGCGCAAGCGCCTGCGCGAGCACCTGGACAATCCCTTCCTGCCGATCACCGACGAGCTGGCCCGCCGCGTGGAGCGCCTGCTCGACGCCCGCCCCGGCTGGCTCGACGAGCAGCACGTCGACCGCGACCCGCTGTTTCAGTCTTTCCCGGAGTCCATGCGCGAGCTGATGATGATCTACTCCGAGCTGCCGTCACCGCTGCGCGACGTGCTGCTGACCACGGCGCGGGCGCTGCGCGAGGCCTCGCGCGAGGTCTGAGGCCCGACGATGCTTGCTTGGGTTAGGTATCGGTCTCGACCGGTGGCGGCCCCTCGGTCAGCAGCGGTCGCATGGCCCGGAGCATGTTCGCGAACAGGTGCGGGTTGTCCGCCTCCTCGCGGGCCAGCAGCGCCTTGGCATGCTCGCGCCGGGTCGGCATCTGGAAGCAGGCCGGGCAACTGTCGGGGACGACCGGCAGGCCCGCCGTTTCCGCAAAGGCGGCGGTCTGGCGCTCGCGGCAGTAGGCCAGCGGGCGGATGATGCGCACGTCGCCGGCGTCGTTGCGGTAGTGGGCCTTCATGGTGCGCAGCTGGCCGTTGTGGAACAACGACATCAGCAGGCTCTCGGCCAGGTCGTCCAGGTGCTGGGCGAGGGCCAGCACGTTGTAGCCGTGCTCGCGGCAGAGCCGGTACATGATGCCGCGCTTCATCCGCGCGCAGTAGGCGCAGAACGAGTCGCCGTCCATGCGGTCCTTGGCCTGCTCCATGATCGGCTGGCGCTCGTAGTGCCAGACGAGCCCGAGGCGGTGGTAGTAGGTCTTCAGCGGCTCGGGCTCGAAGCCCGGCACCTGCGGGTCGACGGTCAGCACCGCCAGGTCGAAGTGCACCGGGGCGTAGGTACGCAGGTGGGCGAGGACGGCCAGCAGCGACAGCGAGTCCTTGCCGCCGGAGACGCCGAGCAGGATGCGATCGCCGTCGCGGATCATCCGGTAGTCGGCGATGGCACGGCCGACGGCGCGCAGCAGGGACTTCGGCGGCTTTGGGATGGCGGGGACGGCGGGGGCGGATCGGCGGGCACTCATGGCATGCAGTGTAGCCGATGTCGGGTTGGGGAAACCGGTCGCTGTGACCCACCACGAGCCGGGCCCGAAAAACCCTTCAGACTCGAAGTGCTCGCGGTATCTGGGTTACACTTGAAAGTTCCGCGGCCCGTTGCGACGTAACTGCTCAGCGATGCTGCCGCGAAGTTTACCAACGCTTGACCGGTTCCCGCCGCGAGTCGACCCCTCAGGTTGCTTGAAACCGGAATTGGCAGCAGCAAATAACCGAGTAAAGCACTCAGAAATTGGAGCCGCCGCATGAGCGCAGCCGCAGAATACGACCACATCGTCGCGTCCGAGTACGAACACGGCTTCGTCACCGACGTCGAGTCCGACACCCTGCCGCCGGGGCTCGACGAAGACGTCATCCGCCACATCTCCGAGCGCAAGGGCGAGCCGGCCTGGACGCTGGATTGGCGCCTTGACGCCTACCGCAAGTGGCTGAAGATGGTCGAGCCCGAGTGGGCCGCCGTCCATTACCCGAAGATCGATTTCCAGTCGATCTCCTACTTCTCCGCGCCGAAACGCCCCGAAGACGGTCCCCAGAGCCTCGACGAGGTGGATCCTTTGCTGCTGGAGACTTACGAGAAGCTCGGCATCCCGATTGAAGAACAGAAGGCCCTGGCCGGCGTGGCCGTCGATGCCGTCTTCGACAGTGTCTCGGTGGCGACCACCTTTCGTGACAAGCTGGCCGAGGCCGGCGTCATCTTCTGCTCCATCTCGGAGGCGGTGCAGGATTACCCGGACCTGGTCAAACAGTATCTGGGCAGCGTCGTACCGCCGACCGACAACTACTATGCCGGGCTCAACTCCGCGGTCTACACCGATGGGACCTTCGTCTACGTGCCGAAGAACACCCGCTGCCCGATGGAACTCAGCACCTACTTCCGCATCAACGCCCGCAACACCGGCCAGTTCGAGCGCACGCTGATCGTGGCCGACGAGGGTAGCTACGTCAGTTACCTGGAGGGTTGCACGGCACCGCAGCGCGATGAGAACCAGCTGCATGCGGCCGTTGTCGAGCTGATCGCCATGGAGGGGGCGGAAATCAAATATTCCACCGTCCAAAACTGGTACCCCGGCGACGCCGAGGGCCGCGGCGGCATCTACAACTTCGTCACCAAGCGCGGCGACTGCCGCGGGGCGCGCTCGAAGATCTCCTGGACCCAGGTCGAGACCGGCTCGGCCATCACCTGGAAGTATCCCAGCTGCATCCTGCGCGGCGACGACTCCGTGGGCGAATTCTACTCGGTGGCCGTGACCAAGGGCCGCCAGCAGGCCGACACCGGCACCAAGATGATCCACCTGGGTCGCAACACCAAGTCGACCATCGTCTCCAAGGGCATTTCGGCGCAGAACGGTCAGCAGTCCTATCGCGGGCTGGTGCGCATCGCCGGCCGGGCGGAGGGGGCGCGCAACCACACCCAGTGCGACTCACTGCTGATCGGCGACCGCTCCGCCGCCCACACCTTCCCGTACATCGAGGTCAAGAACCCGAGTGCGCAGATGGAGCACGAGGCGACCACGTCGAAGATCGGCGACGACCAGCTCTTCTACTGCCGCTCCCGAGGCCTGAGCGAAGAGGACGCCGTGTCGATGATCGTCAACGGCTTCTGCAAGGAGGTCTTCAACGAACTACCGATGGAGTTCGCCGTGGAGGCGCAAAAGCTGCTCAGCATCAGCCTGGAAGGGGCGGTGGGCTGATTGCGGGGGCTGTTCGAATCCATGCACAGTGAATCCGGGGTCTAGGCGAGTAACCGGGTTCTTTACGAATTATTTGGAGCGCGTCATGTTGTCTGTGAAGGGCCTGCGGGCCAACGTTGGAGAGAAAGAGATCCTGAAGGGGCTGAATCTGGAGATCGGTCCCGGTGAGATCCACGCCATCATGGGGCCGAACGGCTCCGGCAAGAGCACCTTCGCCCACGTCCTGTCCGGGCGCGAAGGCTACGAGGTGACCGGCGGCTCGGCGATGTTCGAGGGCCAGGACCTGCTGGAGCTGGAGCCCGAGGAGCGCGCCCGACTGGGCCTGTTCCTGGCCTTCCAATATCCGGTGGAGCTACCGGGTGTGAACAACACCTACTTCCTCAAGTCGGCGTTGAACGCCATCCGCGTCGCCCGCGGCGAGGATGAGCTGGATGCGGTCTCGTTCCTGCGACTGATGAAGTCGAAGCTCAAGGTCCTGCACCTGGACGACTCGCTGCTCAAGCGCCCGGTGAACTTCGGCTTCTCCGGCGGTGAGAAGAAGCGCAACGAGATCTTCCAGATGGCGCTGCTGGAGCCCAAGCTGGCCATCCTCGACGAGACCGACTCCGGCCTCGACATCGATGCCCTGCGCATCGTCGCCGAGGGCGTCAATGCCCTGCGCAGCCCGGAGCGCTCCATCATCGTCGTCACCCACTACCAACGTCTGCTCGACTACATCGAGCCCGACCACGTCCACGTCCTCTCCAAGGGCCAGATCATCCGCTCCGGCGGCAAGGAACTGGCCTTGGAACTGGAGGAGAAGGGCTACGGCTGGATCGCCGACGGAGAGGCGGCGTGAGCGCGGCGGCCACCCCCGCCACGCAGGCCGCCGGGCCGTTCGACGCCTGGCTGGCCGCCGCCGGGCCCGGCAGCGACATCGCCTGGCTCGCCGATGCCCGCACCCGAGCCGCCGCCCGCGCCCGCGCCCAGGGCCTGCCGACCTCAAAGTCCGAGAGCTGGCGCTACACCGCGCTGCGCCCCCTGCTGGAGCAGGGGTTCGCGCCGCAACGCGATGCGGCGACGCGACCGGAGCGCGCCGCCATCGACGGCTGCCTGATTCCCGGTCTCGACAGCCATCGGTTGGTGCTGGTCAACGGTCGCTTCGCCCCGGAGCTGTCCGCCATCGGCACGCTGCCCGCGGGGGTGCGCTGCGGCAGCCTGCGCGAGGCCCTGCAGCAGGACCCGGACGCCCTGGCGCCGACGTTGACGCGCATCGCCGCCGAGGTAGAGGCCAGTCAGGTCTTCGCCGCGCTGAACACCGCCGGCTTCGACGACGGCATGGTCCTGCTGCTGGAGCCTGGCGCCATCATCGAGCGCCCCATCGAGCTGATCCACATCGGCACCGGGGCCGGCGATGGCCCGCCGCCCTTGGCCCAGCCGCGGCACCTGATCAGCCTCGGTGACGGCGCCCAAGCGCAGATCATCGAGCGCTACGTCGGCATCGGTGACAGCGCGCGCTACTGCACAAACGCCGTGCTGGAGATCGTGCTGGGGCAGGATGCCATCCTCAGGCATCAGCGTGTCCAACTGGAGGCCGCCGACGCCTTCCACATCAGCAGCCTCTTTCTGAGCCAGGGCCGCGGCAGCCGCTACCATAGCGTCAACATCGGCTTGGGCGGCAGCTGGGCACGCACCGACTTGGCGGTCCGCTTCGCCGACAGCCACGCCGAGTGCGACCTGGCCGGGCTCTATCTGGCCGGCGACAAGCAGTTGATCGACTATCACATGGATGTCAACCACGCGCTGCCCGACTGTGCCAGCCGCGAGAACTTCAAGGGCATCCTCTACGGCAAGGGGCGGGCGGTGTTCGACGGTCGCGTGTTTGTGGCTCGGGACGCCCAGCGCACCGATGCGGCCATGTCCAACCGCAACCTGATCCTGTCAACCAGCGCCGAGATCGACACCAAGCCCCAACTGGAGATCTACGCCGACGATGTGAAGTGCAGCCACGGCACCACCATCGGCCAGATCGAGCCGGAGATGCTGTTTTATCTGCGCTCCCGCGGCATCGCCGCGCCGCTTGCCCGGCGTATGCTCTGCCTCGGCTTCGCCGGCGAGATCATCGACGCCCTCGGCGTCGAGACGCTGCGCGAGCACGTCGCCGAGCAGGTCGGACAGCGGCTGGAGCAGGCGACAATCTAGGAAACCTTGCCCATGAACAGACTTGCGCGTTTCGCCGGCTACGGCGACAAGCACGATGAAGACGCGGTGCCGCCACACCCGCATGTGGAGCATGCGCCCAGCTTCGACCCCGAGTCCCTGCGCCAGCCCATCATCGACTCCCTGCGCACCGTCCACGACCCGGAGATCCCGGTCAACATCTACGACCTGGGCCTGATCTACACCATCGACATCGCCCAAAACGCCGATATCCATATCGACATGACCCTCACCGCCCCGGCCTGCCCGGTAGCGGGCATGATGCCGGTCATGGTCAAGGATGCCGTCTTGCGTGTCGACGGCGTCGGTGACGTGGAGGTCGATCTGGTCTGGGACCCGCCCTGGAGTCAGGAGAATATGTCGGAGGAGGCGCTGCTGGCATTGGGGATGCTCTGAAGCCTGACGGCCGCGGCCGAGGGAGCGCCGGCCTGCTCGGAAATGGCCTCCGCTGCCGCCGCCGGCGGATGCAGGAATCCCGACTATTCGGGGCGAATCGGCGGCTATCGGCAGAACTCGCAGTCCCCGGCTTCCGGGGTCTGCGGCGACGCACCCGCCACCCGGCGGGTGCGCTCAAGCTCACTTGCGGCTGCGTATCAGCACCGTGATCAGGATTGCGAACAGGCCGACGCCTACGCTGGTAATGAGCATCGCGTTGTCTTGGAGATAGGCGATGCCGACGCCGGAGCCGATCAGGAAGATGCCGAACAGGGCCATCTTCCAGTCGAAGTAGATGCCGGAGAGAAGCGCGGTCAGGCCGAGCAGGTAGATGACCACGAAGCCATTGCTCTCGGCATTAAGGAAATGGTTGACGTCCGGCAGGAACAGCATGGTGAGCACAAACATCAGCGCTCCCCAGTGCAGGGCCTGCTTAAACAGGTAGACCAGGAAGTTGTTGCCGGCTCGGTCCATGCTCTTCCAGCCGCCGATGATCGAGACCAGGGCGACCACCGGGATGAACCATTCCCAGTGCCCTTGGGCGGAGCCCGGGTCTCTGTTGGTGAGTGCGATCAGCCAGATGGCGATGGCGTAGATGACGATGTAGGGCAGCCCCCAGAGCAGCTTGCTGGTTATGCTGGGGCCGGGGGCAGTGGTCGTCGAAGCGTCTTCGGACACGTCTGAGACTCCTATCGTTAGATCTGCAAAACGGTCGGCGCGGTTGCGCGCATTGGATGTCGCCGTCGGCCGGGGCCTGTGGCCCGGCCGACGGCGACAGCACAAGCATAGCGCGGATAGGGGTATTGGCGCGCGCCCCGCGATGGGGCAAACCCTGTCAGGCCGGGGCGTTGTCCGCCTCGACGGCATCGCGCAGTCGGTCGTAGATCTCGGGGAAGGTGTAGGCGACGCGGTTCCAGGACGGGATCAGCTTCGCCTCCTGCGGTCCCTTGCTCTGCATCCAGGCATCCCACAGGAAGCCGCGGAAGTGGCTGGCCGCGCACTCCTCCTCGTAGAGGTCGAAACGCAGGTTGTTGACGTCGGCGTCGTAGCTGTATTTGCGGATGTACTTGAGCGCGTTCTGGTAGTACGTGTGCAGCAGCATGTCGACATAGGCGTCGTCGAGGGGTACCCCATGGGAGCGCATGTAGGTGAGGTAGAACTTGGCGATGTCGACCACCATCCGGTGCAGGCCCTTGTTGGTGTCGTCCGGCGAGAGTTCCTGGTGCTTGTGTTCGTAGTTCGGCGCCAGATCCACCTGGGCCACCTGGCGGCGGGTGAGCTGGTCGTAGACCTGGGAGAGCGTCGCCACCTCCAGGCCCCAGTCATAGGCGACGTTGAGCCCGCGGGCCAGGTCCGAGGTGAAGCAGAATTCACCGGCCAGCGGGTACTTGAAGCTGCGGTGATAGTCGAAGAAGCGCTGCAGCTCCGGTATCTGCTGCGCGTTCATCAGGCGCGACAGGGTATCGACGAACGGGGTCACGAACAGCCGGGTGACGCGGCCTTTGAGCGTGTGCTCGGTGGGTGAAATGCGGGCGTAGTAGCCCTTGCAGAACTGGAAGTCGTTGTTCGGGTTGGCCACCGGCTCGATCAGCCGGCCGAGCAGGATGCGGCTGTAGGTGACGATGTCGCAGTCGTGCAGGGCGATGATGTTGGCTTGGTCGCGGGCGAACAGATAGCCCAAGGCCACCCAAACCGACTGGCCCTTGCCCTGCACGCCGGTGGGGATCTCGCGCTCGGACATCTCTTTCAGCAGGCCCTGGATACGCGGTCCGTCGATCCAGACCACGCGCACGTCGCAGTGCGGGCGCGATAGCCGACCGAAATAGGCCTGGGCCTCGCGGAACTGCGCCTCGTCGGGTGCGCCACCCAGGGCGACGACGACGCTGGAGAGATAGCGCACCTCGCCGATGCGCTCGATGATGCGATCAAGCACGCCGGCGTTGCTCATCTCGCTGTGCAGCGACGGCAGCAGCAGACTGATGTGGTCGTGGCGGGCGTGGTCTTCGAGCTTGCGCTCCAGATTGGCGAGATAGTTCTCCTTGTCGAACGCCTCATAGAGGGCGTGCAACGTCGTAATCTGCGGTTCTTGGTGGAAATCCGCCATGGTCTCGGTCTCCGAAACAGTGGCCAAAAAAATGGCCGGTGCCACCGGGAAGCCGCCTTCGCCAGCGGTTTGGCTCCTGGAGCGGCTTCGACGTCGAGCATGGACGATGCCACAAAGCGCCGGCGGCGCCAAGCCCGCTCGGGACCGGCGGTCTGCGGCTCGGCGCAAGCCAGGGCCGGTCGGCTCCGTGGGCGGGGCCGCCGGCGCGGGTGCTCGGCAAACGCCGATCAGTGATGGCCGATGGGCTTGTCGGTGAACAGATAGTCCTTCAGCTCCTTGTCGAAGCTCGGGTCGCGGCGGCGAATCCACTCCAGCAGCATGGCCGCGTGCTCCTTCTCTTCGTCGCGGTTATGGGCCAGGATGGCGGACAGGTCCGCATCCTTGCAGGCGTCCGCGCGCTGGTTGTACCAGTCGACCGCTTCCAACTCCTCCATGAGCGAGACGATGGCGCGGTGCATGTCGCGGGTCTCGTCGCTGAGCTCGGCGATGGGCTCGTGATACCCCTCGTTGGCCATGGGCGGGTCCTCTTGTGTCGGGTGGGTTGATGTGATGGATCAGCATACCGCCGACGTCACTGCCGGCGCGGGTGCATTGTCCGGCGATGTGGGGCTCGGCACAATGCTGAACCTCGGGCCTCGCCCGGCTGCAAGGACGTATACTGTCCGCCGAATGATCGATGGGAGCAGCAACGTGACCAGCCCCGACCTCTACCAGCGCTATTTCGAGCACGCCAACATCGGGATGGCGCTGACCTCCCCGGAGAAGGGCTGGCTGCAGGCCAATCCGCGGCTGTGCGAGATGCTCGGCTACACCGAGCCCGAGCTCAAGCAGACCACTTGGGCGGACTTGACCCACCCCGATGATCTGCAGGCGGACATGGCGCAGTTCGAGTGCATGCTCGCCGGCGAGACCGATGCCTATGCGTTGAACAAGCGCTTCCTGCGCAAGGACGGCCATGTCCTGCACACCCACCTGACGGTGGCCTGTGAGCGCGATGTCGACGGCAAGATCGCCGTTGTCCTGGCCAGTCTCAGCGACCGCAGCGCCGAGCAGGCGGCCCAGGACCAGCTCCAGCGCAGTGAGCAGCGCTTTCGGCTGCTGGCGGAGTCGACCCTGGACGGGATTTGGGACTGGGACCTTGCGGCACAAACGCTGTGGCTGTCGCCGAGCTGGAAGGCCCAGCTCGGCTATCGGGACGCGGAGCTGGCGAATCATTTCGATACCTGGGCGGGACTGATCCACCCCGAGGACCAGGATCAGGTGATGTCGCATCTGCACGCCTTCATCGACGACCCGGCGGCGGTCTGGCAGGAGACCTTTCGGCTCCGTCATCGAGACGGCGGCTGGCGTCAGATCCTGGCGCGGGGGATCGCGGTGATCGGCGAGCACGGGCGGCCGGTGCGCATCTTCGGTGTCCATATCGACATTACCGATCAGCGCGAGGCGGTCAGCGAGCTGCGCGCGCTCAGCCGCGACCTGGAGCGCGTCCTCAAGGAGCGCACCCGCGAGCTGGCCGAGAGTGAGTCGCGCTTCCGCGGCGCCTTCGAGACTGCCCCCCAGGGGATGGCGCTGGTGGGCATGGACGGGCGCTGGCTGAAGGTCAACGAGGCCCTGTGCCGGATCACCGGCTACGATCGCGACGCCCTGCTGGCGACGGATTTTCAGACCATCACCCACCCCGAAGACCTCAACGCCGATCTGGCCCTGTTCGAGCGGCTGCGTCGCGGCGAGATCCCCTGCTACCAGCTGGAGAAGCGCTATCTGCGCAAGGACCGTGCTCAGATTTGGGTGCTGCTGTCGGTCTCGTTGGTGCGCGACGAGGCCGGCGAGCCGCGCTACTTGGTCAGCCAGATTCACGACATCGACGCCCGCAAGCGCGTCGAGCAGGCCCTGCGCGAGGCCGAGGCGCGCTATCGCAACATCGCCGACTACACCTACGACTGGGAGACCTGGATCGACGCCGACGGCAGGCTGCGCTACAGCTCACCGGCCTGTGAACGGATCACCGGGCACGCGCTGCAGGACTTCCTGCGCAACGCGCGGCTGTTGGGGCGCATCGTCCACCCCGCCGACCGCACGCAGTGGCAGGCGCACATGGCGGGCATCACCGAGACCGGTCGTGCCCGGGAGCTGGAGTACCGCATCCGCCGTGCCGATGGTGCGGAGCGCTGGCTGCGCCGGGTCGATCACCCCATGTTTACCGACGACGGCCGTTACGCCGGTCTGCGGGGCTCGACCCGCGACGTCACCGAGGTGCGGGCCGCCGAGCAGGCGCTGAAGGAGGAGAAGGCGTTCATCGAGGCCGTGGTCAACGCCGCCCAGGCGCTGATCCTGGTGCTGGACCCGGCGGCGCGGGTCATCAACTGCAACCCTTATCTGGAAAAGCTCACGGGCTGGTCGCCCGGGGAGCTGGTCGGTCGCAACTGGATCGACACCTGTGTGCCGCCGCCCGAGCGCGAGCAGGTCCATCGCATCTTCGCCACCGCCATCGCCACCCACCGCACCACCGGCAACGTCAATCAGATCCTGACCCGCGACGGCACCCTGCGCGACATCTCCTGGTACGACGAGCTGATCCGCGATGATGCGGGCGAGCCCCACTATCTGATCGCCGTCGGTATCGACGTCACCGAGCAGCGCCGCGCCGAGCAGGCCCTGCGCGAGAGCAATGAACGCCTTGAGGTGCGGGTGCGCGAGCGCACTGCGGCGCTGGAGGCGGCCCAGGCGGCCATGATCCAGAACGAGAAGCTGAGCTCGCTGGGCACCCTGGTGGCCGGTCTGACCCATGAGATCAACAACCCGCTGATGGGCGTCCTCAACTACCTGCAATATGCCGAGGAGCGGAGCGACGGCAAGGTGGCCAAGGCCCTCGGCAAGGCCGAGCGGGAGCTCGGACGCATCAAGGAGATCGTCTCGCGGCTGCTCAACTATGCCCGCTCTCGCCGCGAGTCGGGTCTGGACCCGGTGGACCTGGCCGAGACCGCCCGCCGCGCCATGGAGCTGGTGGAGGCCGATCTGCGCATGCGCCACATCGTCCTCGACGATGCGCTGGATGACGGGCTGCCGCGGATTCTCGCCGACGGTGACCAGCTTCAGCAGGTGTGTCTCAACCTGATGATCAATGCGCGCGATGCCGTCGGCAGCGTGCAGGACGTAGAGGGCGACTCGGCGAGGCCGTCGGGGCACTGGATACGCGTCAGCGCCGGCAGCAATGCGCAAGCGGTCTGGCTTGACGTCGCCGACAGCGGCCAAGGGGTGCCCGCCGGCGTGCAGCGGCGGATCTTCGATCCGTTCTTCACCACCAAGCCGGTCGGTCAGGGGACGGGGCTGGGTCTGTCGGTCTCCCTGGGTATCGTCAAGAGCTTGGGCGGCACCCTGAGCCTGGAGGAGACCGGCGCCGCCGGCAGCCGATTCCGGATGCGCTTTCCGCGCGCCTCAAGCTAGGGCGAGGTCGAGATTTTCGGGGATGCTCCCCGTGAACAGATGCCGCCTGGGGCACGGGCGATCGATTGCCTGCGCCGGCCCTTGGCGTGATCATGCCCGTCTGCCCTATCATTGTCGTCGGCCCCGGTCGACACTCGGGCGTCAGGCCTGTTCGCCGCGGCGGCGGCCTGTGGATGCTCGACGACGACAACGGCAACGCATTTGATTAGATTGAGAGGTCACCCATGAGCGATTCCCCCATCCAGCGCAAGCACACCGTTGCCGTGCGCATCGGCAAGATCCGCGTCGGCGGCGGCGAGCCGATCCGCGTCCAGTCCATGACCAACACCGACACCGCCGACATCGAATCCACGGTCGGTCAGTGCGCCGACCTGGCCCGGGCCGGCTCCGAGATGGTCCGCATCACCGTCAACAACGAGTCCGCCGCCGATGCCGTGCCGCGCATCCGCGAGCGCCTTGAAGGCATGGGCATCGACGTCCCGCTGATCGGCGACTTCCACTTCAACGGCCACCGCCTGCTCGCCGACTACCCCGCCTGCGCCGAGGCCCTGGCGAAATACCGCATCAATCCGGGCAACGTCGGCCGCGGCGAGAAGCGTGACAGCCAGTTTGCCACCATGATCGAGATCGCCTGCCGCTACGACCGCCCGGTGCGCATCGGCGTCAACTGGGGCAGCCTCGACCCGGACCTGGTGGTGCGCATGATGGACGCCAACGCCAAGCTCCCCGAGCCCAAGGAGGCCGACCAGATCATGCACGAGGCCATGGTCGAGTCCGCCGTTGGCAGCGCCCTGCGCGCCGAAGCGTTGGGCCTGCCGCGCGACCACATCATCCTGTCGTGCAAGATGAGCGGCGTGCAGGACCTGATCCGCGTCTACCAGATGCTCGCCGAGCGCGGCGACCATGCCCTGCACCTGGGGCTGACCGAGGCCGGCATGGGCTCCAAGGGCATCGTCGCCTCCACCGCCGCCGTCGGCGTGCTGCTCCAGCAGGGCATCGGCGACACCATCCGCATCTCGCTGACCCCGGCCCCCGGTGAGTCGCGCACCCGTGAGGTCATCGTCGCCCAGGAGATCCTGCAGACCATGGGTCTGCGCCAGTTCGCCCCCATGGTCACCGCCTGCCCCGGCTGCGGGCGCACCACCAGCACCCTGTTCCAGGAGCTGGCCCAAGACATCCAGAACTACCTGCGCGAGCAGATGCCGGTCTGGCGCGAGACCCGCCCCGGCGTCGAGGCCATGCAGGTCGCCGTCATGGGCTGCGTCGTCAACGGCCCCGGCGAGAGCAAGCACGCCAACATCGGCATCAGCCTCCCCGGCAACGGCGAGCAGCCCTCGGCCCCGGTCTACATCGACGGCCAAAAGGTCACCACGCTCAAGGGCGCCGGCCTCGCCGAGCGCTTCATGACCATGGTCCAAGACTACGTTGAGACCAACTACAGCCCCCGCTGACCCCCCGGCTGCCCCTCGGTCCGCCCGGTCGGCGTGTCGCCCACCAGGGCGACCGGCGGCCCCGTTGCGGAACGACCATTCCGCATCAAAGCGCCTTGCCGGGAACCACGCGAGACGCATGCTGGATGCCGTGCGTCTTGCGCCGGCTTGAAGTCCTGCCCCGGTCGCCACCATGAAGGGGCTTGGCCACGAGACCCCAAGCTGATCGTTCATACCCGTCCAAACCACCACCGGAGGAGCCCCATGCGTCGGATCACCCGCGCCCTTATCGCCACCACCGCCCTCGGCCTGGCCACCCCGGCCCTGGCCGAAGACCCGATGATGGTCTCGGTCAAGCGCCTGTCGCTGCAGACCGCCCAGAGCATCGCCCAGGGCGCCATCGACGCCTGCCGCGAGAAGGGCATCCAGATCGGCGTCACCGTCGTCGACCGCGACGGCGTCATCCAGGCCCAGCTGCGCGACACCATCGCCGCCCCCATTACGATCCCCATCAGCTACAAGAAGGCCTACACCGCCGCCAACTTCAACGCCGCCACCTCGGCGCTTGAGCCCCGCGCCGACACCGCCGTCGGTCGCCAGGACTTCCTGGTCATGTCCGCCGGCGGCGTCACCATCGAGGTCGGCGGCTCCCTGGTCGGCGGCGTCGGCGTCAGCGGTGCCCCCGCCGGCGAGACCGATGAGGAATGCGCCCAGGCCGGCGTCGATGCCGTGCAGGACGACCTGGAGATGGCCATGTAGCCGCGTCATCAAACGCTGCTGATCGGCCCCTATCGGGATGTCGTCACACACGCAAGATTGCACCGGCGCTGAAACGGCGCCCGGTGGGCGGGAGATCCATCTCGAGATCGACGCCGCCAGGTTGCGCGCCAAGCCGTCGGCACTGCTGGCATCGGCCGCCGGGCTCGCGCAGTCGAGCGTCAAGGACGCCATGGCCAAGGGTGCAGTCTGGCTCAGTCGCGGTCGCGGCACCCGCCGCCTGCGCCGTCACGCCGGTGAGCTGCGCCTCGGCGACCGGCTGCACCTCTACTACGACTCGCAGGTCTTGGCCGAGCAACCGCCGCCACCGTTGCTGCTCGCCGATGAGGGCGACTACACGGTCTGGCACAAGCCCTACGGCATGCGCTCCCAGGGCTCGCGCTGGGGCGATCACACCACCCTCGGGCGTTGGGCCGAGCTGCGCCTGAGCCCGCAACGGCCCGCGTTCACCATCCACCGGCTGGATCGCGCCGCGAGCGGGCTGATGCTGTTGGCCCACGGCAAGCGTGCCGCGGCGGCCCTGAGCGCGCTGTTTCGAGAGCGCGCCATCGAAAAACGCTACCAGGTCGTGGTGCGCGGTCGGCTGCCGGCGGGGTGCCGCGAGCTGCGCATCGACACCCCCCTTGATGCGCGCACCGCCGTCTCACACCTGCGGCTGCTCCAGACCCGCAACGACCCGGAGCACTCCCTGCTGGAGGTGCGTATCGAGACCGGTCGCAAGCATCAGATCCGCCGCCATCTCGCCGGCATCGGCCTGCCGGTCCTCGGCGATCGCCTGTACGATCCCGACGGTCCCAACGCCGAGGTCGACCTGATGCTGACGGCGGTCAGGCTCGACTTCCGATGCCCGTTGACCTCGGCAAGCCGGCACTACGCCCTGCCGGAGGAACTGCGCCCGCAGCTCGGCCCATATCCTCGCCCAACCCCTGCCGACGGCACGCCCGGATGCCCTGTCACGCATTCACCCTGGATGCCGGGTGTAGGCTAGCGCGTACCTTCACTCGTCACCCCGAAAAGACCTGCCATGACCGACCTGAAATGCGAACGCGAGGGATTGCTGATCGGCTGACAACGCGCATCGCACCAGTCGAACAGGAATGCCTCCAGCTCACCGCGCAGCGCCGCGTCCAGGTCCTTGAGCAAATGCTCGCGCATCAGCGCAGGCAACCGCCAACGCCCGTCACGGTCCGGCTCGACGGCAGCCAAGGTGGAAACGGCGCGTTAGATCACGCTCGACGGGTCCGGGCAGGTGCGCCGCGCCTCGCCGGCGCCCAGCGCATCGATCACCCGCAGCTCCTCGTCGCTGAGGGCGAAGTCGTAGATGGCGCGGTTCTCGGCCATGCGCTGCGCCTTGGAGGTCTTCGGCAGCGCGGTGCGACCGCTCTGCACATGCCAGCGCAACACGATCTGGCCGATGGTCTTGCCATGGCGCTCGGCGATGGCGGCCAGTGCCGGGTCATGCAGCAGGCCGAAGGCGCCGCTGGCGAACGGGGCGTAGGCGGTGACGACGATACCCTGCTCGCGGCAGAAGGTCTCCAGCCTCGGGTCGCGGCAGTACGGGTGGATCTCGACCTGGTTGACCGTGGGCCGGCGCTCGGGCTCGGCCACGTCCTCCATCAGCTGGCGCAGGTGGTCGATGGTGAAGTTGGACACACCGATGGCGCGCGCGGCGCCCTTGTCGGCCAGCTCGCAGAAGGTGCGCCAGATGATCGCGCGGGCCTTGCGCGGGAACTCCGGATCGGGGCTGGTGCAGGCGCCGAAGCCGCCGGGCCAGTGCATCAGCAGCAGATCGACGTAGCCGAGGCCCAGGTCGTCCAAGGTGTCGGCCATATCGTCGCGCACCCGCTGGGCGATGTCCTCCACCTTGTCCGCGTCCCAGGTGCGCCGGTGGGAGATGTTCACATGCGGCGGCGCCGCTGGGTGCGCCAGCTTGGTGGTGATGAACAGCGCCTCGCGCGTCAGCTCACCGCTGGCGAAGCGTTGTCCCAGCAGCGTACCGACGATGCGCTCGGTGCCGTAGGCGCGGGCACCGTCGAAGGCCCGGTAGCCGTTGTCGAGCGCCAGGGAGACCGCCCGCCATGCCTGCTCGGGCAGGAAGCCCTGGAAGTCGGTGGCGCCCACCCAGTCGCCGAAGGCGGTGCCGAAGGCCAGTGTCGGCATCACCACGCCGTTGTGCAGGCGGACGGTTCGTAGGTCGTCGGTGCGTTCATTCATCAAGCGTGCCCTCGGTGATTGCGGCTGTTGGCGCAGACGGTAGCGAAGCCACCGCGAGCGATCAACCGCCGGCGGGCAGATTTTTTTGGCCCTCACCTCGCAACACCGCTCCCGCGGGTCTTAGACCGTCCTCGCCCCGCTCATCATCGAGCGTGACGAGGAGCTGAAGGCGCAGGCCCCCCGCCTGTGGCAAGCGATACAATCCGCACCGGTTGCCGAGCCCCTTCGGGCGATCGCCTTAACGCGACTTGTCCGGACAGGTCGCCGGCAGGTCCAAGGACGAAGCGCAGTCAAAGCCGGTGTCGAGCCCCACACTGACGAGCTGATTGCGCATCAGTGTCGTCAGCGCTCCCTTGCCGCTGGGCTCCCGGGCTTTCGCGGCCTTGCTCAGGCCACAGACCGCAGGCCCCGCAAACGCTCGAATCTCGCCGAACCTTCGATTGCGGGTCGGTACATCGGTCGACAATCGTCGGACCGCGCTCTGCCAAGACCCGATCCCTTGGATCTGGGCCAGGTATAGGTAGGTGCGCACGCTATGGTCACTCGGTGCTGCGCGTGCCGCCTTATCCTGGATGCGAATTGCGCTGCAGAAGCGTTCGTTTGCCGCAGTCCAATCGCCGGCCGCAGCCGCATTGCGGGCCCGCTCCAGATCAAGAAACCCGGGCATAGCGTCCGCCATCGCGGCATCCCTTGCGCCGAGACTGATCTGCCCTTGGTCGTGTTGCGTCCTGATCTGCCTCGACGCATTCGACACGGCATCATAGTCGAGGCGGCAAGCGCCGGTGCCGACGTCGGATTCACCCCCCTCCAGGGCAAGCAGACGCCACCTGCTGTAGACGCGGAGCATCTCGGCGGTGCCGAGCAGCCGATCCGCACGCAGCGTCTCGCCCTTTTGGGTGATTGCCTCGTCTACGATGTCGCAGGCCAACCGGTATTCGGTTTCGGCCTGCTGGATCGCGACCTCGGTGGTGCCAAGCTCGTAGCGCATCAGCGCGGCGATCGTTTGGCCGTTCTCCGCACTGGCGCCCGCGGAGAAGTGTTGCTGCGCCTCGCGCAGCGTCGCGGTCGAGCAGCCGGCGAGCAGCAGCTGGACCAAGACGATGGTAAGCCAGAGGCGGCTTTTCGAATGGTGCTTGCTAGGCATGAGGTGGTCTCCGTTGCTGGTTAGGCGGCGAGGCGCTGTTCGAGGATGTCGGCGAGCTGATCAAGGGCGATGCCGCCAGCCACCAGCTCTTCAATGCCTTGCTGCAGGACTTCGATGTGGGCTTCGCTCGGGTCGTGGCGCACCAGCGCATCGAGTGCGGTCTCGATCACCGCAGACAGCGCGCCGGCACTGGCCAGGCGCCATTTGATCTCCGCCGACCGGGGCTTGTGCAAGAGTTGATCGAAGACGAGATCAAGCACCTGCGTCAATGCAATCTCGGCCCCGGGTTGGGCGGGAGTCGGCAAGGCCTTCACGAGGATCAGGTTGGCGCCAACGGCGGCGATCGACGTCTGTAAGGTGCGCACCATCAGCTCGCCGCTGAGGTGCTCGTCACCCACCTTCGCCAGGGACGCCAGCGCGGCATTCAGCGCGATATTCAGGACCGGGTCGTCGCCGGCGATGTCGCGCACGAGCCAGGCAGGATTGCTCACCACCTCTGCGAGCGCGGCCTCGACGATGGCAAGGACCTGGGACTGGGACAGGGGTGGCTCCCAGCGCTGCTCGCTGCTGTCCGACAGGGCGCTCAGCAGCGAGGCCGTCGCGACGATCACCAGATTCTTGCGCGGGTCCTTGCCGTCGTGTGCCAGGATCAGCGGCAGGTTTGCCGATGTCTTCTCCAACACCAGCGCCACGAGCTCGGGGAGGAGATCCACCGCGAACAGGTGATCGCGCGACGGCAGCGCCGCAATCACCTGCACCATGACCTGCTCGAAGCCCTCGTTGCCCTCGCCGAGATCGATCACGCCCGGGTTGTCGGCAACTGCCGTCAGTGCGGCGCGGACCATGGTCTCAAGGCCGTCGCTCGAAAGCACCGCACGCAGGTCCAGGCTGTCCTCGGTCAGCACCAGCCCGGTGAAGGTGGAGATCAGCTCGCCGACGACCGTGCTCTCCGCCCCGGCCTTGGCACCCAGATAGGTCGTCGGATGCGCCAGGATGGTCTGCGCGCCACCCTCGAAGAAGGCACGCGCGAGCAACTCCGGCCAGCGCTGCTCCAATAGCTCGGTCTTGCCGGCCTCGGTCATGCCATCGGCGTCCAACACGGCGGTGATGGACGTAGACAGGCTCGTGGTGACCTCGCCGACAAACCGCGCTTCCTTCGGTCCGCCGGCAATCAGGTCGGGGTGCGCGGAAACGCTGTCGAGCAGGGCGACAAAGAGCCCGGGTGCGATCAGCGGCAGTGGCGTCTCACTGAAGCTGGTGTCGTCGATCGCCTCCAGAAACGCCTTGATCGCACGCCCCTCCGGGCGCTGCTCATCCACCGCGCCGGGGGTGCTGACGAAGTAGTCGACGGCGATCTCGACCAGTGCGCCCGCCACCGTTTGCAGCGGCGAGGGATGATCGGCCGGCGCCTCTTTGGACCATTGCCGAATCGTCAGGACGGCGCCGAGGGTCGCGACATCCCAGGTCTGCTCGCCGGGCGCAAGTGCGACGGCGTCTTCGGGGATATAGAGCGGGCGGACGGCCCGGTAGATCTCAACCAGCTCCTGTTCCTCGTCCGGCGTCAATGCAGCGGCTTTCACCAGCGCGGCGAGCCGGCTGCTGTCGCCGATCTCCTCGACCGCCTGTTTGCCGACTGGACTGGAGGTGAACCAGAACAAGGCCGCATCCGGCGCACTGGCATCCGATTTGGGGAGCGGAAGCTGCAACACCTTGTCTTTGGTGGCGTCGGCGAAGGCGCGGCGTCCGGCACCGTAGAGCTTGACTCCGGCGCGAATGGCGAAGAGGACGGTCGAGACGGGTATGCTCATCCAAGGGCTCCAGTGGTGAATCGTCCCGTCGCCGATACCGACGGGGATCATGCGCGCCAGACCGATCGGCGATCGGCCCAGCCCGGCCCGGATCGGTCGTCCAGCGATGGTGCGGATTTTCTAGGCGATCACCGACCCGCGTGTATTCCTCGACGGCACGCGGATCGGTGCAGGCGGGGCTTAGTCGACGTCCTTGAAGAAGATGTGGTGGCCGATCTTGGTCACGCGGGTGGCGCCTTCGGTCCAAGACGGCGCGCGGATGTAGTCGGCGTAGTAGTGCGTGGCCCCGCCGATGGCGTTGGTGGCCGTGCCTGTCAGTACGTCTCGCGCCGCCTGCATCTGCGGCTGCAGGCGCGGGTCGGCAGCCGACATGCCGTCGAGCATGCGCCGGCTCGGAGTGCCCCTATTCCAGACCGAGAACTGCCAGTTCTTCAAGCAGACCGAGATCACGTCGTGGCCGTACCAGCTCTGTGTCGCGACGCGGTTCAAGACCACGTAACCGATCGCATGCTGGCCCTCCAGCGGCTCGCTGCGGGCCTCGCCATAGATGGTCTTGGCCAAGACCTCGAGGGTGCGCGGGTCCAACGCCGGGCCGCCGGTTCCCGGCCGATAGCTGCTGCTCTCGCCGGGGATTGTCAGCAGGTCACCGACGTGGATGAGATCAATGTTGCCGATCTGCGGATTGGCCTCCACCAGCGCATCCAGGTCGACCTCGAGCCTGTTGGCGATCTTGGACAGGGTGTCTCCGGGCTGGACCCTGTACGTGCGCGGGCTGCTGCCCGTGCCCGTGCCGGTGCCCGTGCCGTCGGTCCCGCCGCCGGAGCCGATCGGCCAGCCCAGCTCGAGTGCCTCGGCGGTATCGGCGCCGACCTCGCCATCGACGGTGATGCCCTCTTGGGTCTGGAAGGCGAGCACCGCTGTCTCGGTGTCCTCGCCATAGATGCCGTCGATCGTGCCGGGATTGATCCCAATCGCCAGCAGCCTGTCCTGTACCGCGCGCACGTCCTCGCCCCGCATGAAGGGCGATGCCACCCTCAGGATGCGATCACCGCCACCCGGAACGACGACGCCGCCATCATATGCCGCACCCGGGATCAGCGCGCCGAAGTCCCAGCGCCGGGCGGAGGCGTGCTCGGTGGTCACGACGCCGTAGCGCTTGCCGCGCGCCTCGACGGTGCGGCCGCCGCCCAACGAGATTGCGATGTGCCCCATCCTGATCAGTCTGCCTCCACTGCGTTTGGGCCGACGTCCGATAATGGCGCCGGGCATGTCCATGGCCTCCCGCGATGTGATCAGGGTGCCCTCGTCGCGAGCATCCTCGTACCACTTGCCGGAGTAGGCGTCCGCCTTGCGAGGGCTGCTGCCGTAGCAACCGAAGACGACCCCGTAGGCCTGAAAGGCGCACCAGCTCGCCAGCTCGGCGCAGTCCCAAGGTCCGCGCCAGTTGGGGTTGGTCAGTGGCGCTCTTGCCCCGAGCACGTACTGCTCTCCAACATGGGGCATCGCGTGATCGATGATGTCTTTTCCCGTCCAGGTACGCCTGACTGTCATGGTCTCTCTCCAGGGGTCGTGAGGGCGTGGGCGATGGTGCGCGCCGACGCGAGCCGGTCGGCGCCAGCGCCTTGTTCAGCGGACAGTCGCAGGATAGCGCTAGGGGGCGGGCGCGCCATCGCGTCGATGCGGGACGCCGGCGTCGGTGATTTCACCGACGGGGTGTTCCCCGATCGCGGCAGCCTGGACTGTGCCGACCGCCCGTCGGCGGGCGCGATCTCAGCGCATCAGTCCGGACTCGACGGTCCAGCGGATCAGCTCGGCGGTGGAGTCGAGGTGGAGCTTATCCATCGCACGCCAGCGATGGGTATCGACGGTGCGTGGGCTGATGCCGAGCAATCGGCCGATCTCCTTTGCCGTGTGGCCGGCGGCCATCAGGCGCAGGACCTCCAGTTCGCGCGGGGATGGGACGCTTGGCGGCGCGCCGCCTTGGCGCATCGTGCGCAGCCGCTTGCGCACAGCCGGCGAGACGAAGGTGCCGCCACCCGCGACGGTGCGCACGGCCAGCACCAGATCGTCGAATGAGCTGGTCTTGGCAACAAAGCCGGCAATCCCGGCGGCCTCTGCGTAGATCGCCGTGGCCGGCTCGCTGTACATGGTCAACAGCACCGTCTCAGTGTCGATCGCCGCAGCGCGGACTTGCAGAGCGACATCGATGCCGCTGACCTTCGGCATGCTGAGGTCCAGGATCGCGACCTGGGGATGGTGCAGCGTAATCAGGCGCCAGGCATCCTCCCCGTCTGATGCCTCGCCCAGGAGTTCGATATCCGAAGACTCTCGCAGCAGGGCGGCCAAGCCCTGACGCAGCAGCGCATGATCGTCGGCGATGATGGCACTAATGCACATCAGGCGGGCGAACTGCTAGGCCAGGTATCGATTCGCACCAGGGTGCCGCGACCGGATCGGCTGCGGACTCGCACGCGTGCGCCGACGCTTGCCGCGCGCGCCTGAATCGATAGCAGACCGAGTCCGTCGCTGCAAAGCGTCGTCGTCGAGAGCTCGAAGCCGCAGCCGTTGTCGAGCACGGCGATGGTCATTCCAGCATCGTCGCGGAACTTGAGCAGCACATCGATGCGGTCGGCTCCGGCGTGCTTGAGCGCGTTGCCGAGGGCCTCTCGAAATGCCATGTAACACTGCTCGGAGACGCGCTCAGCGACCGCTTGACAACGACCGCGATGGTGGAAACGCACCGGCGTCGCGTAGGCGTGCTCGGCATCGGCGCAATGACTGCGAACCGCCTCGACGAAGTCGCGTCTCTGCAGGCTTAACGGCGCCAGCCGATGGCTGATCTCTCGCACCTGCTCCAGCGCCGCCGCCGACTCATCGACAAGCTGTTCGATCACTTCGCGGCTGCTGCGCGAGGGCGTCGACGATTCGCCCTGTAGCCGCCTGAGGCCGAGATGGATCGCCTGCAACGATTGACCGATGTGATCGTGCAGCGTCTGCGCGACGCGTCTGCGCTCGTCGCACAGGATCTCCTCCTCGCGCAATTGGCCTATCCCGTGGCGCGCGACCGCGCGCTGACGTGCGGCGCTCAGGCCGTCGCCCAGGACACGCACCATGTGTTCCAACAGCTTGACCTCAGCTGGCCCGAACCCACCCGCCTCGGGTGTCAATACGCTGACGCTTCCGGCAACGATGCCGCCGCACCGCAAGGGCAGAGCCAGCAGTTTCCAATCGCCCCGGCGGTGCGCGCCAACGGGCACGCTTGCGTCGCCAGGGTCGCCACCGATCATTTGGATCACGCTGGGCTTGTGCTCTTCGATCACCTGGCGGCAGGCGTTTGGCGTCGTTGGGCAGTTGGCCTGCGCGAGGGCTTCGTCGGCAAACTCCGGATGCTCAAGGGCCGCGTAGCGATCACCTTGGTCATCAGGGCCTGGCTGCTCTCGAGATGGACGTTCAGCACCCGCGTCATCTCAAGGCTGTTCTCCTGGAACAGGCGTAGGTTCTCGCTCTGAATGCGCTGGGTTTCCAGGATGCGATCGGCCATGTCGCCAATGCGGTCCGCCATCTGACCGATGCGGTCGGCCATCTTGCCGATGTCGTCGGAGAGCCTGACGATGGTCTCCTGGATATCGGCTGCCGACGCTCCGGGGTTACCGAGGGGGGTATTGCTGCTCATATCAATGGCTCCGGGCTCGTTGCGGGCCAAGCATGCGGCGCCACAGCAAGCTTCGCAACCGGCAATACGGATGGGAAAACCCCGATTTTACCGCACTGACCTCGTAAGGGGTGCCGGCATCATCAAGCGGGCCGGGGCCGTTGTGCTTGTTCACAGATTGGCCGTCGCCCGGGCGGCACCGCTATCGCTGCGCGCTCGCGCCCATCGCGCCTCTGCGCTGCGCCTATCCTGCTCCGCTTGGGTGCCAGCGCAAAAAGTAGAGATCGTCCCCGACGCGCCGAAAAGGCTGCCCGGACACCGAGCCTCAGCCGGCCTGCCGCAGGCAAGCGGTCTACCAGTGAGTGCTTCTTCCGGCAATCGCCCCGTAGGCGAGAAGCCAAATTTCAGGCGGAGCATGGTCGGCTGGATCAACGGATTTCGACAGGCTACGTCCTGTCCCGCGCCAACCTGAACGCTCAGGGCGGATTGGATCGCCTATCCGTCGGTATGCGCTCGTCTTGGGGGGGCTTGAAGCTGGAAGTCTGAGGTTGGTTGGCTATACTCCAAAGCCATAATGATAAGAAATGGCGTCGCGAGCGATTCCGCTTCGCACGCCCGGGTCGCACACGCAGGAGCCACGGGCGGTCCATCCCCTCAATCACATTCGGACCGGTTCCGCCCACGCAGTTATCGCTGCTGCGCTGCCTTCCACAGCGCGGCAATCCATCGCGGAGCACACCATGTCCATGTACCCGAATCCGCTGCCGTTTCCGCCGGGGCCCGTCCCCGGTATCGGGATGGCCCCGCAGATGCCGCAGATGGCGCAGATGCCGATGGGCGGCCCCGCCGTCGGCATGGCCCCCAGCGCCGAGGTGCAGCGGGAGGTCGACAAGGCCTTCCTGACCATGCAGAAGCAGCAGCTGATGCAGAGTATTCAGGCACTTGATGCCTATCGCACGCTGCTCCAAGAGCAGCTTGCCGGTGTCGATTCGCAGTTGGAGAAGCTCTCTCAAGCGGCCCGAGAGGGTAAAGATGGGTCCGCAGATTCTCAAGTAGGCGTTTGAGCGTAAACACCCGGAGGCGACAGATGCAATTCTACCCGAACCCCGCTCCGCAGATGCAGCCACAACCCCAGTACCAGCCCCAGTACCAGTACCAGCCCCAGGCCCAGCCCCAGGCAGTCAATTGGCAGTTGATTGATCCGCAGCAACTCTACGCGGCGGGAGTCCAGCAGCAGTCGATTCCGCAAGCGGTTCAACAGGGTGGCCTGATGCCGGTCTCACGCGTGTCGACGATGGATGCGCAGCCGCAGGCGCAGGCCGCATCGCCGGCGATGATGTCACCGCCAATCCCGCAACAGGTTCAGCAGCAGGTGCCGCAACAGGTTCAGCAGCAGGTGCAGCAGGTGCAGCAGCTCCAGCCCCAGCAACTGCCGTTCCAGCAGCGCCAGCAGCTCTACTACGGGCCCGGCGATCTCGGGCGGCCGCTGGTGTGACCGGCGACCGACTGAACGGGTAGGGGCACAAGCCCCGTTGCACCAACAGGCGCCTGTCGGCCGAGCCCGGCAGGCGCCGTTTTCTTGATCATTCGACCGCTATTCAAATCATGTTTGCCGCGCTGGATCGTCCCTATAAAGAGTGCGCCGCTGAAGACACCGTGGCGCGTATCCAAGGCATCCTCGATCGCCATGACCTGCTGCCGACCGAGACCGGGCATACCAATCCGTTCCCCGAGATCTTCTCCGTTTCGGTGCAGCTCGACCCGTCCAAGGGCGGCTTCAAGGCCCACGGCAAGGGCAGGACCGCAGCCTACGCCAGGGCCAGCGCCTATGCCGAGTTTATCGAGCGCCTGCAGAACGGACTCTATGCAAGCTACTCCCGCACCATGCTCGCGACGCTGCATGAGCGGTTCGATTTCCATTACGCACCGGACGAGGCCCTGTTGTCGAAGGACGCGTTTCTGCGTTTGCCCGAGCCCATCCTGTCCGACCTGATCCGCTGGACCGGTGAGCACCGAGACGACTTCATCGATGCCTATTTTCAACGGCTCGAGGCACACAACGCGGATGGCACCGTCGGTGTCCCGTTCTTCTGCTCGCAGACACGGGAGCAGGTCCATCTTCCGCTGAATCTGCTGCTGATGGCCGTGGGCTCCAACGGCATGGCCGCCGGCAACTCCGTGCACGAGGCCACCTATCAGGCGATCTGCGAGCTGATGGAGCGCTGGGGCGCGGCCCGGGTGTTTTACGGGCGCATGACGCCCCCCGATGTGCCGGATGCGTATCTACGTCAATTCGAGCAGGAATACGCACTGATGCGCACACTGGAGGCCAGCGGCAAGTATCAGGTGGTGGTCAAGGACTTCTCCGCCGGGACCGGCATCCCGGTCATCGGCATGATCATCCGCAATCGCAGCAACAACACCTATCGATTGAACGTCGGCTGCGACACCTCGCTGCAAGTCGCCCTGAGCCGCTGCCTGACGGAGATCATGCAGGGCATCCCGGATGAGGCGACCTTCGATGCCTGCATGCTCCAGGTGCCGACCGAAGAGCTGGAGTGCTTTCGAACGGAAGAAGAGACGGCGCTGAATATGCGTCAGGCGATCTTCGCCCAATTCACCAGGGACAACACCGGCCTGTTCCCGATCAGCCTGTTCGGCGAGACGCCGAGCTATGCCTTCGATCCGCAGGCTTTTCGCACCCGAACGTCCTATGCCGAAGAGGTCTCCCGGCTGATCGATCTGTTCCATGGCCTCGGTCGGGCGGTCTATGTTCGCCCCGTCGGTTATCTCGGCTTTCCGTCCGTGTTTATCTATGTGCCCGAGGTCTCGGTCATGGGCCGCAAGAATGCCCCGGCCATCCGCCGCCACTCGACCTTCGAGATGATCGCTTGGGACCAGGTGGAGGAGCCGATCTGCCGCATCGATCAGCTGGCGCCCGAGGAGTTGCTCCATGTTGCAACGGCGCTCAAGTCGCTGCCGCAGCAACTGCCGGTCACCGATCTGCTGAGCCTGAAGCTGAAGGACGGCTCGGTCTGGTCGCAGATCCCGGTCTCCTTCCTGCGCACGCAGCTCTACTATCGCGTCGGCCGATTCGCCGATGCGTCGAGCGCCTTCAGCGAGTTCCTGGCCAGCCGAAGCGACGACAATCCCTATTACCGCGGCATTGATCACTACCTGAAGCTGCGGGCAAAAGACATCTCCGCCACCGATGCCTGCGGCCAACTACGTGGGTTGGGGCTGCCGCAGGAGACCGTCGACCAGGTCTGCCGGGACTTGGCCGACCCAGCTCTGGTGTTCCGGCATGTTCGCCTGCCGGCATGCCCGCGCTGCGATGCCTGCGCGATCAACGACGACTGCCTGACCGAGGCCCTGCTGCGCGTATCCCATCGCGTCTACCCCGCGATGCGCGAATACCGCCCGGAGTCGCCGTTCTCCTGAGGATCGGTTCAGAAACAAGTGGCGCAGACGCCCGCTCGCTGAATCTTTTGATTGGCCATTTCGTGGTTGCGTCTGCACCACTTGTTTCTGAACCTTGACTGAGCGCCGCTCCGCAGCGTGCCTTGGCCCGGTTCGTGAACCGGCACCCGAGCGCCTGCGCGACCTCCGGCGGGGTAGGGCCGCCCGCGAGATCCCCAGGGCGCCACCGAGTCGGCCCGCATCTCGCGGCTGATCCGGCGGGCGCGCTCCTTGCCCAGATCACGAGCGGTCAACTGCTCTTCTAGGATCATCGGCGAGCACGACGACCCGCTGCGGATAGGGCACTGATCGACATCGGCAGGTCGGCGTCGTCACGCACCGGGATCTGCTCCACGAGGGTGCGAAAGTACGGCTGTCTTGCCCAGGCGGTGCGGTCTCCGACCACGTACAGGCGCTCTTTCGCTCGGCTCACGGCCACATTCAGCAGGTTCGGCGTCTGCGCCGCCCAGGCCTTGGCACCCGGCTTGCTAGGGTTGCCGCCCAGCACGATGATCACCAGCCGCGCCTCCTTGCCCTGGGCCGTATGCACGGTGCAGGTCCAGCGCGGCGAGGAAGACCGTCTCGCGGGCATCGCGCCATTGCGGGGTCATCCAGGGGGCGGATCGCTCGCGCACCGCGTCGGCCATGCGCGGGTCCGGCCAGTGCCGCCCGAGCGCGGCCCGCTGCCGATCCAGCGCGGCATCCAGCGCCGCCAGCTCGGTCTGCA
>CALOBA010000052.1:0-43074 GCA_942491465.1 uncultured Gammaproteobacteria bacterium | reverse complement strand
ATGGCATTGGGGCCAGCCCCTCCAGATCTGAAGAAGATGCCGAGATCGAGATGGACGCCGTGCGCGGCGAGCCCATGCAGGAGACCATGATCGGCGGCGAGCAGTAGGCATCAGGCTCACTGACCCGCCCTGATCCCGCGGCGGTCGTTGATCGAGCCCCGCTCGATTGCCGACCGCCGGGCGATTCCGCTCGGCCTGGAGCGCTGGGCCGCGGCTAATCGGCGAATTGATCGGCGACCGACAGATACGCGCGTCCAGACTCGAAGATGACGTCGGCATCACCCTTCTCAGAGGCAAGGTGTACCTCCTCCAAGGTGGTTGCCAAGGCCCCAAGCTCGGCTTGCATCTTGGCGAGGGCGTTCTCGAGCGTGTAGGTCAGCTCGTGGATGTGCGCGATGTCTGCACGTTGGAAGCTGTCGTGTTCCAGGTACTCTTCGAGTTCCTCGTTGGCCTGCTTGAAGTTGTGTACGGCGTCTTTCAGGGTGGCGGCTTCCTGACCCGGAAGTGGTCGGGTTTCAGGCGACAGCTCGCCTGCGACAACGCCGCCGGCAGCAACAACAGCAACAATGCGAGGCCGAGTTGCATCAATCTCATCAGGGTCGACTCCAGGGTGAGGCTAGTCAGTTCGATATCCGAGAGATGAGGCTGCGCCATCGGAACCCAATTGCCGGGCTGCCGACTGACCATTTCCCGCCAACTGCACGCACCGGCGATGTCAGTTCGGGCCCGGTGGCGTAGAATGCGGCGCGAACAGCCTTCGACTGACTCGGCTTCAGCAACAGGCGTGGCGTTGCCGTTGCCGAGGAGTCCGACGCCATAGCCATCGAGCCCCGCTGTCCTCAACGTGGTTTCTGCAATCTTGGTACCTTTCACCGGCGGCTGGCTGACCGGGTCGCGGCATGCCTGAGCAACGCCAACACGGTGGCGAGATCACGCCTATCGTCTGCCACGAGTGCGACCTACTGCAGGCTCCCCGAGCTTCCAACCGGCCACAAGGCGAGCTGTGCTCGGTGTGGCTGCACGCTCGCAACCCGTCCGGCCGATCCGATCGCACGCCCGCTCGCGCTCACCATTGCGGCGTTGCTGGTCTTGGTCGTAGCCAATACCGAGCCGCTGATGGGGCTGTCTGTCGTCGGTCGGCATGCGAGCACGACGATCATCGGCGGTGCCTACCAGATGTGGGTCGAGGGGCAGGAGCTGACCGCCGTGATCGTGGCCTTCTGCGCGGTCATCGCCCCTGCCGGCTACCTGTTTTCCCTGCTGATCGTGCTGCTCGCGGTGCGCCGACCGCCGGCGCCGAGCTGGGTCGGCGGCATGCTGCGCTGGGCGGAGCGTGCGCGGCCCTGGGCGATGACCGAGGTGATGATGCTCGGCATCCTGGTGGCGCTGATCAAGATCGCGGAGTTGGCCAAGGTGGAGGCCGGCATCGGCATGGTTGCCGTGGGTGTATTGATGCTGCTGTTCCCCGCGATCCTGAGCAGCATCGATTCCGAGGCGCTGTGGGCGAGGGTGGCCTGGCACGCGCCTGATCCGGAAACCGGCCCCGCTCCCGAACGCGAACCCACCTCCGAGCAAGCCCAGGCCGTGTTCGGCAACTCGGCGCCCAACACCGGCGAGCCCCCGCCCGAACGGTCCGCTTCATGACCGCAGCCCCCGTCACCGCGATCCAGGCGGGACTGCTGTCCTGCGAGACCTGCGGCCTGCTGTCGCAACCGGCCAGCGCGGACGAGCCCGGTTTTGCCCCGCTGCGGCAGCGCGCTGGAAGCGCGCCGTCACCGCTCCGTCGAGCGGACCTGGGCGCTGGTCATCGCCGCCGCCATCTGCTACATCCCGGCAAACATGCTGCCCGTGCTCGGCACCACCACCCTCGGCTCGACCGCGTACGACACCATCATGGGCGGCGTGATGTTCCTGTTTACCTCCGGGTCCTGGCCGCTGGGGCTGGTGGTCTTGATCGCCAGCGTCATGGTCCCGCTCGGTAAGCTGGTCGCGTTGAGTTATCTGCTGATCACGGTACAACGCCGCTCGGTGCAGGGCAGCAGGGAGCGAACCCGGCTCTACCGCATGGTGGAACTGGTGGGCCGCTGGTCGATGCTCGATGTCTTCGTGGACACCTTCACCGTCGCGCTGGTGCAGCTGGACCCGCTGATGTCCGTGCACCCCGGCCCTGGCGTGGTGTTTTTCGCCGCCGTGGTGATACTGACCATGATCGCGGCGGGCACCTTCGATCCGCGCCTGATTTGGGATGCGGGCGCTGAACCATCCCCATCAACCGAGAACCGTCCGCAACAGGAGTCCAGCCTTGGCTGAAGTCATCGACGGCCAACACCTGCCCCGCGCAACCCTGACGCCGAAACGGCGTGGTCGGGTCTCGGCGGTCTGGGTCATTCCCTTGTTTGCAGCCTTGGTCGCGGTCGGCATCGCGGTGCATCGGATCATGAACGAGGGACCGACCATCACCATCCTGTTCAGCTCCGCCGAGGGGGTGGAGGCCGGCAAGACCTTCATTAAATATAAGGAGGTGAAGATCGGCGAGGTCTCCGCGGTGGAGCTGCACGACAACTTCTCCAAGGTCCTGGTCACGGCGAAGATCGACAAGCATGCCGAGGACCTGATGGTGAAGGATGCCAAGTTCTGGGTCGTGCAGCCGCAGGTCACGCTGAGCGGTGTGTCCGGTCTGGGTACGTTGTTGTCCGGCAACTATATCGGCTTCGAAATGGGCAAATCCACGCAGGGCCACCGTCGCTTTGTCGGGCTCGAGAAGCCGCCGGTGATCACCATTGACGAGCCGGGCAGGCAATTTGAACTGACGGCCGCAGACATGGGCTCGCTGGTGATCGGTTCACCGCTGTATTTTCGTCGTCTGCAGGTCGGCCAGGTCATTGCCTCGAAGCTTGCCGCCGACGGAAAGTCCGTCAGCTTCCGGATCTTCGTCAACGCCCCCTTCGATGGTTTCATCAGCACGGAGACACGCTTTTGGAACGCCAGCGGCCTGGACGTCTCCCTCGGCGCGGAGGGGATCGACGTGCGCACCCAGTCCCTGGTGTCGCTGCTGATCGGCGGGGTTGCCTTCGAGACGCCGACCTTCCTCAACGCGGGCGAGCCCGCCGACGCCGACAGCGCATTCGTCCTCTATGCGGACCGGGCCACCGCGATGAAGCAACCGGAGGCCATCGCGCGACACTATGTGCTCTATTTCGAAGATTCCCTGCGCGGCCTTTCGGTTGGCGCCCCGGTGACGCTGCTCGGTCTGAATGCCGGCGAGGTCACCGACGTCGGCTTTGAGATGGACCCCGAGAACCTGCTGCTGCGGGGTCGCGTCGAGATTGTCGCCTATCCGGAGCGGCTGGTCGAACTGGTGCGGACCGGGCAGGCCGACAAGACGGCAAAGCTGATCGGCGACGAGCGGCTGAGCCACGCCTTTCTTCAACGGCTCATCGAAGCGCGCGGACTGCGCGGCCAATTGCGCAGCGGCAGCCTGATCACCGGACAACTCTACGTCGCCTTCGACTACGTGCAGGATGCCCCCGAGATCAAGATCGACTGGAACGTACCGACGCCGGTGATCCCGACCGTCCCCAGCACCCTGCCCAATCTCGAGGACAAGCTGACGGGGATTCTGGACAAGGTCGACACCATCCCGTTCGCGGCCATCGGCAACGAGATCAAGCAGGTCCTGGCGACCATCGACAAGGCCGTCAAGGACATCGACAAGGCGGTGGAGCAGATCGACAGCGGCGTCATCCCGGAGCTCAGTTCCGGTCTCGTCGAGCTCCGGCGCGCCCTGGCCTCCGCCGACGCGGTGTTGAACAACGCCGATGCCACCTTGGTCGGGCCTGATGCCCCGGGCCAGATCGCGTTGCGCAATGCCCTGCAGGAGGTGGCACGCGCCGCCCGCGGGGTGCGCGTGCTTGCCGACTACCTCGAGCGCAACCCGGGCGCGCTGCTTCGGGGCAAGGGCAACATGCCCTAATCAACGAGTCAAAGACAACCGGTTCGTCTACTTACCCTTTAGGCGAGGTTAAGAAACAAGTGGTGCAGACGCAACCACGAAATGGCCAATCAAAAGGTTCAGCGAGCGGGCGTCTGCGCCACTTGTTTCTGAACCGATCCTTAGCGGACCCCTCAGTCCCCTCCCCCATCGAACCGAAGACATCCCGCCATGCCTCAGATCACCCGCTTCGGTCCCGGCAACGCCTCGGCCACCAACGCGCCTGGCCGTGTCACCTGGTTCGACGTTGACCTGGCCGTCGACGCCGACCGCGAATGGCTGATGGCCTGGCCGGAGATCAACGAGCAAACCAGGCAGGCGTTATTGGCGCCGGTGCGTTTCAACCACTACGAACAAGTGCCGGACGGCACGTTGCTGAGCATCAAGATGCTGCGGCCCGGTCAGACGGAAGATGTCCTCGACCTCGCCGACTTGAAGCTGCTGATCGGCTCCGCCCGGGCGGTCACGGTGCGATCCGCGACCATCGTCGCCGTAGACCAGTTGCGAGCGCACCTGATGTCGGACAAGACGCTGGTGACGGCGGTGGATCTGTTGGGATACCTGGTATCGGCAATCACCAACCGGATGGAAGCGGTCATCTACGATCTGACACAAGCCATCGATAACGTCGAGGATGCAGTACTCGATGGCACGACGGCGCTGCCCCCGCAGACCCTGAGCGATCTGCGGCGCCGAATCTTCCGCACCCGGCGGCAAGTGAATGGCATGCAGCAGGTACTTGCCCCGATGACGACCGATCCCGCCCTGGCGCTGGACGCCGACGATCGGGAAACGCTGAATAGGGTGGCGAATCATGTGGCCCGCTACTTGGGCAGCCTGGATGAATGCCGCACGCGGGTGGAGATGCTGGAGGATCAGATCGAGGAGCAACGTTCCGACACCATGACCCGTTCCAGCCTCAATCTGAGCATCGTCGCCACGGTGTTCCTGCCGCTGAGCTTCATTACCGGCCTGCTCGGGATGAACGTAGGTGGCATCCCCGACGAGCACAATCCGTTTGGCTTCTGGCTGGTGACGGGCTTGTCCATCGTCATTTCCGTGGTGGCTTGGCACTGGCTGCGTCGCAAGACGTACGATCGCTATCTGCCTCAGGCAGGCCAGAAAGCAACCGCGCCACCCATAGCGCCCCCTTTATCCAGTGACGCGGGGTTGACGCCTGCCTCCAACGATGGTCAGGGGGAGCCCGACAACCACCCTGCCCCGCCTCCCAACAGCGAACTCGGGCGTCAAGACCCGTCAGATGGGACGAACGTTCGCAAACAGCGCGCTTTTCCCCGCCGCAAGATTGTTGGCGTCCATATCTTTGCCATACTGCTGGCGCTGGTGTTGTTCCTTTTTCACGTCATCATCATCATCGATGTGGCCGGCGAGTTGGCCCGTCGCGAGACATGGATGTTGGCGCAGTTTGGCCAATATGCCGGCAAGGTCGCCCTGCTTGGCTGCTTTTTCTTATTGTTCGCAGCCCACGTCATCGAAGCGGCGGCATGGGGCCTGTATTTGCGCGGGGTGCGGCTGTTGCCAAGCGTGACGGACGGCATCTACTTCACGGCCGTATCGATCACGACGCTGGGTTACGGCGACATCCTGCTCAAATATCCTTGGCGACATCTCGGGACAATGATCGCCATCACGGGGGTGCTGATGTTCGGCTGTTCGACGGCCTTCTTGTTCCTGGTCTTACAAGAGGTCTGGAAACTACACATCTAGGCGGCGACAACGCCGGCGACGGCGTTAGCGCAAGGGCAGGGTTCTGGTGCCGGGACTGAGCATGCGTATTATCGGCCCCTGCCGCCTGAGCTGCTCCGGCAAGTCGTCGAGGGCGGCCTCGGCCTCGGCGCGGCCCTTGTAGTCCCCGAACAACAGCGGGTACCAGCCCCGCACCGGTTCCAGCGTGCGGCTCCGCTCGAGTATGCCGGCTCGGCGTGCGGCGCTGGCGACGGTGTCCAGTCGGCGAAAGCTGGCAACCTGGAGGGCGTAGCGGCGCCCCGGCGTGCCGACTGCCGGCGCCTCCGCCGCGGCGGCCTCTTGGGTCGACGAAAGGACTGGCTCAAGATCCGCCGCGACCGGCTCCGGCGGCGTTGTCTGCGCCAGGACATCGAGCCGCTCGATCGGTCGCGTCTCGGCCGACACGGCACGATGCCCCGACTCAGGTGCCGCCGGCGGGGCGGGTTCGGGGCTCGGGCCCGCGGCCGGCTGCGCAGGTTGTTCGGCATCGGCAATCTGTGCTTGTGGTGGTTCCGGGGCGATCTCATCGACGGGCGGCGCCGGCAGATCGGCTGCCGCGGTCACCGGATTGGGCGAACGCTCGGGCTGCAACAGCAGGGCCAACGGGGCCGCGAGCAGCAACGCGGTGACCAGGCCTGCGGCGACCGCGAGTTTGCGGCCCGAGGGTCGGGGCAACGGCGGCGCGCCGCCGGATTGCGCAAGCAACAGGGTGTAGATCGGCCGGCCCCCCAGGGCCTCGGCGGCGAAGGTGGCGCTGAGGCAGGTGAGGATCACGGGCAGGATCAAATCTTCGGCGCCGGTGAGCTCGATGGCCAGGACGATCCCGGTCAGCGGCGCGCGAACGGTGGCGGCGAACAAGGCCCCCATGGCCGCCACGGCGAACAGCCCCGGGTCCAATACGTCCACCGGCAACGCACCGGAGTCGAGCGCCCTCACCAGCGCGTCGACAACAGCGCCGACGATGGTACCGAGCGCCAGCAGCGGCGCGAAGATACCGCCGGGCAGCCCGAGACCGTAGCTGCCAACGGTGGTCAGGAGTCGCAGCGCGAGCAGCGCCACCAGCGCAAGGAGTGCCATGGGATGGTGGATCAGCGCCTCGACCAGGGACTCCCCGCCGCCAACCACGTCCGGAAAGAACCAGATCAGGGCGCCCAGCGCCATCCCGGCGAGCGCCACGGGCAGATAGCCATAGCGCCCGCGCAGGCCCTTGAAGGTCCTGACCGATCCCAGCAGCAGGGCGTTGAAGACGACGCCGAGGGCGCCCACGGCGACCCCCAGCACGACAAACAACGGCAGCGACCAGACGGGCGGGATCGCGATTGGCGGCAGCGGCAACACCGGCCCCAGTCCGAGCAGCCAGCCGCTGACGGCCACCGCCAGACAGCTCGCCAAGATCACCGACTGAATCGTGGCGAAACCGTACTCGAAATGCTCCCGCAGCTCCTCGGTGACAAAGACGATGGCGGCGAGCGGGGCATTGAAGGCGGCGGCAAGTCCGGCCCCGGCCCCGGCGGCCACCAACGCGCGCTGCTGGCGCTGATCAAGCCGCAGGCCCTCGGCCGACATCTGTCCGAGCGCGGCCCCCATGTGCACCGTCGGCCCCTCGCGGCCGAGGACCAAGCCCGAGCCCACCGCCAGGACGCCGGCGACGAACTTGACCGGCAACACCCGCCGCCAGTGCAGACCTCGGTCACCCGCGAGGATCGCCTCCACCTCCTGGACGCCACTGCCAGCGGTCTCCGGGGCGAAGCGCCGCACCAGAGAGGCGGCAGTGACGAGCACCAGCGCGCCCAGGACCATGAGCACGAGCCAGCCAGGAACAGGGGCGTCGTCGAGCAGGCCATGGGCGCCTGAGCGCAGCCCCCCCGCCTGATCGAGCAGGGCATGGAAGGCCGCCCCCATCAGTCCGGCGAGCAGACCGGTCACGGCGGCGGCGACGTAGAGCCGCCAGGGTGGCCCTTTGGATTCCGACGGTGCGTTCACGCGAGGGTCCATCGTGGCGGGGTCCCGCGGGTGGGCACAGCCGGGCGAAGGAGGATCGAGTCAAGGTCCATGGCTCGCCACCACGCCGTGAGATGATGCCGCGATTGCATACGGGGGCTCTCGTGATTACAGCAGGATCGCCGAGGGTTTGTCGCGGATTCTCACGCGGCAGTGGCAACCGGAACTCTATCCCAGTCCCCAATGCGTCGGCAACCGCCCGCGGCGCTGCTCCCCGAAGCGAGGCTTCGCAGCCGGCGTTGCCAAGCGGACCTCGGCAGTGGGACTATGCACCGCACCCATTGTCCTCATCGCCGGTATCCCCCGGCGACCAGAAACTGCAGTGCAATGCCATGAAGAAGCTCAAGAACGAGAAGGAACTGGTGAAGAAGGCGATCGCCGTCGGCGTCGCCTATGCCGAGAAGCGCGGTGCGGCCGAGTTCGAGCCCACGGATTCCACGTCGGAGAAGCTCGAATACATCTATCGCCTGCTCGTGCACGACAAGCTGATCACCCCCTTACCCGAGGAACAGGTCTCCCAGGAGGCCATCAGACATCGCCTGGCCATGTGGGTCTCCACGCTCGGCAAGAAACTGTAATACCGCAGGGCGCGGCCATGATGAGCATCACGCGACGGCGCAAAGGAGAAAGGCTCAGTCAGTGAATCGGTTGCCGGTCGAGCGCCTCATCCACCGGCCCGCGCCCGCCCTGCCAGCCCAGCACGTTGCGCAGCACCGACCAACGCTGTTGCGCGGTGCGGCCCCCTCCCCACTTGCGCTACCCCCGGATCGCGCCCCAGCCGGCGGGCCAGTTCCACATCCATGCCCACCAGCGCGCCGGCGCCGTTGCGGAAGGCGAACGGCGGTCGGTCCATCACATAGCCCCCGCGCAGGGTTCCGCGCTCGCGGATGCGCTCGAACGCGGTGCCGGCACCGGTATCCGGGGTTGGCGGCGTCTCACGCAGGACCACCGGCAGCGGCGCGCGCGGCGCCTGCACGGCCGCGAGCGACTCGGCGCCGCGGTCGTCCATGTCGATGGTGACGGCGAGCAGCGCGCGCTTGCGCAGCAGGCCGATCAACGCCACCCCCACCGCGCAGGAAAACAGCACCACCGCATTGGCCAGCGCGTTGAACGGTTTGGCCAGCACAAAGGTGTCGATCAGCCCCAGGGACTGGCGCGGCTCGCCCCCGGAGCGGGGGCGTCCCGCCCCCGACTAGCATGGGGAGAGTCTCACCCCCCCTAAGTAACGGTTCACTAACAAGTTAAACGACTCCTTAGCACAACTAGGATTCGTTGTCGTTGTCGTTGTCGTTGTCGTTGTTGTCGTTGTCGTTGTCGTTGTCGTCGCGCGTCGTCCGTTGTCGTCGTCGGTCGTCGTCGTCCCGTCGTCGTCCTCGTCTTTGTCTTGGTGTCTCGCCCCCCCGCTCGGCGCGCGCGTCTGCGGCGTGTCTTTGTCTTTGTCTTTGTCTTTGTCGCAATCAAGCATCCGACGACGATTACGACAACGACAACGACAACATGCTCACTTTGTTTCTGAATTCTTCCTAACACAGCACCTCGGCGAGACGCCGACGATCCCAACCAGCGGCGGGACGCCGCTGCTCCCCGGAGCGGGGGCGTCCCGCCCCCGACTGGGATGGGGGAGTCTCGCCCCCCCCAACACAGCACCTCGGCGAGACGCCGACGATCCCAACCAGCGGCGGGACGCCGCTGCTCCCCGGAGCGGGGGCGTCCCGCCCCCGACTAGCATGGGGGAGTCTCGCCCCCCACCAACACAGCACCTCGGCCAGACGCCGACGATCCCAGCCAGCGGCGGGACGCCGCTGCTCCCCGGAGCGGGGGCGTCCCGCCCCCGACTGGCATGGCGGAGAGTCTCGCCCCCCCCCAACACAACACCTCGGCGAGACGCCGACGATCCCAACCAGCGGCGGGACGCCGCTGCTCCCCGGAGCGGGGGCGTCCCGCCCCCGACTAGCATGGGGAGAGTCTCACCCCCCCAACACAGCACCTCGGCCAGACGCCGACGATCCCCATCAGCGGCGGGACGCCGCTGCTCCCCGGAGCGGGGGCGTCCCGCCCCCGACTGGGATGGCGGAATGTCTCGCCCCCCAGCACAGCACGTCGGCGAGACGCCGACGATCCCAACCAGCGGCGGGACGCCGCTGCTCCCCGGAGCGGGGGCGTCCCGCCCCCGACTGGGATGGGGGAGTCTCGCCCTAGACTATCGAAATCTTCCCGAGACTCGGCCAAACCGTCCCCCGGTTTCCGTCCCTCCTTGGCTGCGTCTGAGCGGCTGGAGATCGGCAGCCAAAAAACCGGGATCGACAGCATCGCCGAAAACAGCGGATTTCGACAGCCTAGTGCTTTGCCGCGAAAATTCCGAGACCGCCTGCAGCTGTGGGAGCGATTCGCAATCGCGACCGCCGCGACGCGGAAGTCGCGACTGCAAGTCGCTCCCACAGCGCCGAGTGGGCATGCCGGCGGTCTTGGGACTTCCGCAGCGGTGCACTGGGGCGCCCCCACCACCCGTGCCCGGTGCAAATCCCGTCGCAATCCCGCTATGCTTCCACCCCATCGACCGCCCCAAGGAGCCCGCGCGATGGCCGCCACCGTCCTGATCGACACCGACACCTTCGAGCTGCTGGCCGACGACACCCCCGTCGGCCCACGCCGCCGTATCGAGCCCGCCGTCCTCGACGCGCTGTCCGCCCGCTATGCCGACCTGGAGCGGGCCGCGGACCCCGCCGCCGAGGCCCTGGCCATCGGTCGCGACCTCTATCGCTGGCTCGACGGCGACGGCGGCCAGCTCCGCCGGCTCATCGCCCAGGCCGCCCGGGCGCTGCTGTTCACCGTCCACGACCCCAGCCCGGCGCCCACCGCCGCCGCCCGCGCCCTGCTCCAGGCCCCCTGGGAGCTGCTCGCCGACGCCGAGGGCCCGCTGGCCGCCAACGCCCTGCTCGGCTTCAGCCCGCTGCGCCGGCTTGGACCGGTGGGCCGTGCCCCGGCGGCGGACGATCACCGGCTCGGCCTCGCCTTCATGGCCGCCTCGCCCCCCGGCGTCGCCGAGCTGGACTTCGAGGCCGAGGAGACCGCCATCCTCGACGCCGTCGGCGACACCAACCTCGATCTGCTGGTGGACGAGACCGGCGAGCCCCGGGCCCTGGGCCAACACCTGACCGACGTCGGCGGCCTGCCGGTGCTGCACCTCTCGGCCCACGGCCACCACGCCTGGGCCGAGCCCCACTGCCCGCCGCGGCCGGTGCTGCTGCTCGAAGACGGCGCCTTCGGCGCCCAACCCACCGACGCCGCCGCGCTGCTGGAGGCCCTGCGCCCGGCCCCACCGCGGCTGCTGTTCCTGTCCGCCTGTCTCAGCGCCGCCGCCCCGGACCGCCCCGGCGACCCGCGCGCCCAGCTGCCGCCCCCCGGCGAGCGCCGCGAGCCCGAGCCGCCCGCCGCGCCGACGCACACCGGCCCGGCCCCGGCCCATCCCCTGGCCGCCGCGCTGGTCCTGGCCGGGCTGCCCGCCGTGCTCGGCTGGGACGGCCCGGTGGCCGACCGCGCCGCCACCCGCTTCGCCGCCGCGCTCTACCGCGCCCTGGCCCACCGCCAGCCCCTGGCCGCGGCCCTGGCCGACGCCCGCCGCGCCCTGCTGCTGGCCGACGACCCGCTGCTGCAACGCCACTGGCACCTGGCCCGGCTCTGGCTCGGTCGCGACGCCGATGCCGCCGCGGCCCTGGCGGCGGGCCGGCGCAAGCGCTCGCTGCTGCCGGCCCGCCACATCCCCAAGGCCCTGCTCGGCAAGGTCGTCCCGGTGGCCCCGCACCACCTGTTCGTCGGCCGCCGCCGCGAGCTGCAGCACGCCCTGCGGCTGCTCGACGGCGCCCACCACGGCGGCCTGCTCATCACCGGCATGGGCCGGCTCGGCAAGTCCAGCCTGGCCGCACGCATCCTCAACCGCCACCGCGACGACCTGGCCCAGGCCGTGCTCCACGGCCCCTTCCACGGCGGCGAGCTGCTCGACGCCCTGCAACAGGCCCTGCAACCCTACCCCGCCGCCCGCGCCCTGCTGCGCGACGGCCAGAGCGCCCTGCGCGCCGCCCGCGCCCAAGGCCCCGAGGCCGCCCTGGCCGTCCTCGACGACCTGCTCGCCGACCTGCTCGGCGGCCCCTGCGCCCAGCGCGACGCCGACGGCCCGGCCCTGCTGCTGGTGCTCGACGACTTCGAACAGCTCCTGGACGCGGCCCCCGGCGCCCGGCCGGTGCGGGCCGAGCACGCCGGCCTGGTCGCCGGCCTGCTGCGCGCCTTCGACCCCCAGCGCACCGACAGCCGGCTGCTCATCACCAGCCGCTTCCCGTTCCGGCTCGCCGACGCCGGCCCCGACCCGGCCATGGGGCTCGCCCGCATCGAGCTGCCCGGCTTCAGCGCCGCCGCCGAGCGCAAGCTCCAGCTGCGCCAGCGCCAGCTCGCCGCCGCCGCGGCCCCGCCAGACCTCGCCGAGCGCGCCGCCGGCCTGCCCCGCGCCGCCCGCGCCGCCCGCGGCAACCCCGGCCTGCTCGACCTGCTCGGCAGCGGCCTGCTGCTCAGCCCCGCCGTGCCGCTGCCCCGCGCCGAGGCCGCCCTCGCCGAGATGGAGACCTACCTCGCCGGCGGCGCGGCCCCCCGCACCGAGTCCCTGCGCGACCTGCTGGAGCAGATCGCCGTCGACACCCTGCTCGACCTCGCCGGCGACGCCGGCCGCGCCCTGCTGCGCGCCCTCACCCTGTTCACGCTGCCGATCCCGGTAACGGTCGCCGCCGCCCTGACCGAGCAGATCGGCGGCGCCCTGCAACCACTCACCGACCTCGCCCTGCTCGAACCCGGCACCGACCCCCTCGACCCGGCCCGCCCGGCCCTGGGGGTCAGCCGCCTGGCCGCCGGCCGGCTGCCGCCCCTCAGCGCAACCGACACCGCCACCATCGCCCGCCTCGCCATCGCCCCGCTGCTCGCCGCCTGGGGCGGCCCCACCGGCCGCCGCCCCGGCCCCGCCGAGCGCCTGCTCTGCACACTGGCCATCGCCGCCGCCGACAGCGACACCGCCGCCGCCTGCGGCCTCGGCGCCCTGCAAGACCTGGAGACCGAGAACTACCAACAGGCCGCCGCCACCGCCCGCGCCCTGTTCGCGCTGCTCGACGCCGCCGCCCGCCCACCCACCCCCCGACTGCTGGCCACCGCCGCCCGCGTCCTCGCCGGCGACGGCGACGGGGCCGGGGCCGATGCGCTGTTGCGGCGCGCGACCGACGACGGCGCCGACCCGAACCCCGTCGAGGCCCTACACCTGGCCCACGAGCGCGGCAAGCGCCTGTATCAATCCGGCGACCTCGACGGGGCCGAGCAGACCTTCCGCGAGGCCATCGGCCACGCCGAGGCGGCCGGCGACGAGCAGAGCGTCGCCGTCGCCCAAGGCCAGATCGCCGATATCCTCCAAGCCCGCGGACAGCTCGACGAGGCCCTGCGCATCCGCACCGATGTTCAGCTCCCCGTCTTCCAGCGACTCGGCGACCTGCGCTCAACCGCCATCACCCAAGGCAAGATCGCCGATATCCTCCAAGCCCGCGGACAGCTCGACGAGGCCCTGCGCATCCGCACCGATGTTCAGCTCCCCGTCTTCCAGCGACTCGGCGACCTGCGCTCAACCGCCATCACCCAAGGCCAGATCGCCGATATCCTCCAAGCCCGCGGACAGCTCGACGAGGCCCTGCGCATCCGCACCGATGTTCAGCTCCCCGTCTTCCAGCGACTCGGCGACCTGCGCGAAACCGCCATCACCCAAGGCCGGATCGCCGATATCCTCCAAGCCCGCGGACAGCTCGACGAGGCCCTGCGCATCCGCGCCGAAGAAAAGCTTCCCGTCTTCCAGCGACTCGGCGACCTGCGCTCAACCGCCATCACCCAAGGCCAGATCGCCGATATCCTCCAAGCCCGCGGACAGCTCGACGAGGCCCTGCGCATCCGCACCGATGAAGCGCTCCCCGTCTTCCAGCGACTCGGCGACCTGCGCTCAACCGCCATCACCCAAGGCCAGATCGCCGATATCCTCCAAGCCCGCGGACAGCTCGACGAGGCCCTGCGCATCCGCACCGATGAAGAGCTCCCCGTCTACCAGCGACTCGGCGACCTGCGCTCAACCGCCATCACCCAAGGCAAGATCGCCGATATCCGGTTCCAGCAGGGCGATGCCGACGGTGCGATCCAGGTCTATCGCGAGGCGGTGCTGCCGGCGAAGGAAAGGCTCGGCGACCGTCGCGGCCTGATGGTCAACCGGACCATGCTGGCCCAGATGCTCTGGCGCCGCGGCGCCGAGACAGACCGGTCCGAGGCCCGCGACCTGCTCTGCCTGGCCCGGGCCGAGGCCCGCGCCATGCGGCTGCCGGAGGCGGGGCAGATCGAGGCCATCCTGACCCAGTTCGGCCTGGACTGCGCCGCCCCCGGCTGAGGGGGCCGACGCTGGCCAAGGCCGGTGCCTTCGCCGATACTGGGTCCCAGCCCCCAACGGCAACCCACCACACGCAAGACCATGCAAGACCTCAAACTGACCCTCACCGGCCCCGACGCCCAAGCCGCGGCCGAGACCCTGATCCAGGCGCTGACCGAGGCGGTCGGCACCAAGCCCGACGCGGCAACGGACGCCGCCGCCCTGGCGCAACTGCGCCCCCGCCCGCTGCCGCCGGTGGACACCGCCGTGCAGCGCACGCTGGACCCGGCCACGCTGCTGGCCGGCGCCGCCGTCCTGTTGGCGATCCCGCCGGCCCTGCTCGCCGCCCTGGACCTCGGCGAGCGCATCCACAAGCGCCGCCGCGCGGCGGCCCTGGCCGAGACCGCCGCCCGGCTGCGCATCGAGCAGCGGGCCGAGGTGACCATCGTCACCCTGGAGGGCATCCGCAACCTGGCCGACCTGTCGCCGGACCAGATCCTGGCCCTGGCCGCCGCCGCTCGCCGCTGATCCCGGCCCGACGGTTGCCTACAAGATCAGGCCCCATTGCTTTTTGGAATACTCAAGTGCCTACAAAAACGATGCAGCTCAACATTGTCGGTCTACTCCTTGGAACCCTGTTGTTTGCCTTTTCGCTGACGCCCTCGCTGCTGCCAAGGCCGTTTTTCATTCAGGGCATCCTTTCCGGCCTGTCGTTTTCGGTGGGCTATGGCCTTGGCGTTGGGTTGGTGGCCCTGTGGGGCTACCTGCAATTGCCGGTCTTGCGCAACCGTGCCGCGACCATCATCAAGGCCATCGCGGCGCTGCTTTGCCTGTTGGTCGCGGTGAGTTTTTTGTGGCAGGCGACCCATTGGCAGAACGCGCTTCGCGCGCTGATGGGCATGGAGGCGTCCACCGGCTTACAACCGCTGCTGCTCGGCCCGATCGCGGTGTTGTTGTTCCTGGTCCTGCTGGCCCTTGCGCGGGCGTTCCGCTGGGTGATACGGAGTCTTTCGGTCAAACTGCGGCCTTTCATGCCGCCGAGAATCTCGTTTCTGCTCGGGGTTGTGGCCGCCCTGGCGCTCTTCTGGTCGGTGATCGACGGCGTCTTGCTAAGCGGCCTGCTGCGGATGGCCGATCGTTCGTTTCAGGAGCTCGATGCGCTGATTCAGGACGATTTGCCGCGTCCGCCCCATCCCGACCAGACCGGCAGTCAGGCGTCCCTGATCAATTGGGAAGACCTTGGCCGCCAAGGCCGCATGTTCGTCGCCGGCGGGCCCGACGCCGAAGACCTGAGCCGGTTTTTCTCTGCCCCGATGCCGGCGCCGATTCGCGTCTACGTCGGCTTGAACTCCGCCGACAGTCCCGAGCAGAGGGCACGTCTGGCGCTGGAGGAGTTGCAGCGCGTGGGCGGCTTCGAACGCTCGGTGCTGCTGCTGGTGACACCCACCGGCACGGGCTGGGTGGATGCATCATCGCAGGATCCGGTCGAGTATCTGCACCGGGGCGACATTGCCACTGTGGCGGCCCAGTATTCCTATCTGAACAGCCCCCTCGCCATGCTGACCGAGGCCGCCTACGGCGCTGAGATGGCCCAGGCCCTGTTCTCGGAGGTTTACGGCCACTGGCGCAGCCTGCCCCGCGACGCGCGGCCGAAGCTCTACCTCAACGGACTGAGCTTGGGTTCACTGAACTCCGATCTGTCGTTCGACCTTTACGACATTATCGATGACCCCTTCAACGGCGCGCTCTGGAGCGGCCCACCCTTCCGCAACGAAGCTTGGCGACGCATCACCGATGAGCGTGATCCCGGATCGCCCGAGTGGCTGCCCCGCTTTCGTGGCGGGTCGGTGGTCCGGTTCATGAATCAAGACGGCGGATTGGACCTCGGCGAGAAACCCTGGGGGGCCTTTCGGATCGTCTTCCTCCAATACGCCAGCGATCCGATCACCTTCTTCAGTCCCCATGCGGCCTGGCGTGAGCCGGCTTGGCTGCGGGCACCCCGCGGCCCCGACGTGTCGCCCGACCTGCGCTGGTTTCCGCTCGTGACCATGCTGCAGCTTGCTGCCGACATGGTGGCGGGCTCCGCCCCGAAAGGCTTCGGTCACGAATTCGCGCCGGCACACTACATCGACGCATGGCAGGCGCTGACCGAACCAGCAGGCTGGAGCGACGCCGAGGTGGCCCGGCTGAAGACGCACTTCGAGGCCGAGTGATGCAACGCCGGCGCGCTGGGCTACCCTATTCCGACGGCATCAGCCCACCGACCAGACTTGGTCAAGGTTCAGAAACAAGTGGTGCAGACGCAACTACGAAATGGCCAGTCAAAAGGTTTAGCGAGCGGGCGTCTGCGCCACTTGTTTCTGAACCGATCCTTGGAGCACTCATAACCATGCGCCACCCTTTCCCCAACGCCCTACTCGCCCTGTCCCTGGCCATGACCGCAGGGACCACCTTGGCCTACGGGCTGCCCGACAACGGCACCGCCCCGGCCACGGGCCGATTCGTCGCCGAGGACAGCTGCCCGCTGTTCCAGTCCAAGCGTCGGCGGACCAACCCGGGCATGCTCCAGACCAGTCCGGGCAAGACCTATCCCGTGCGCGAGGTCGCCCGGGCCGACGGCGCGGCGGACTGGCTGCGGGTGGATTCCGGTGCAGAGGCGCAGGAGCCGCTGCGCTGGGTCGAGGCCCGCTGCGGTCGGGTCTCGGGGCTCGCCGCCGTTGCCCAAGACCAGCCCCAGGCCGCCGACAGCTGCCGCAGGGCGGACAGCTACGACGCCCAGGTCCTCGCGCTGTCCTGGCAGCCGGGCTTTTGCGAGCAGTCCGGCCAGGGGTTGGCGGAGTGCCGCAACCAGCACGCCGGGGGCTTCGACGCGACCCATTTCACATTGCACGGCCTGTGGCCGAACAAGCGCGGCTGCCACCGCGACTACGGCTACTGCGGCCAGGTGCGCCGCCGCCCGAGCGGGGGCTTCTGCCACTACCCCGCCCTGGATCTTACGCCCGCGGTGCGCAGGACCCTGGCGCCGATCATGCCCAGCGTCGGCGCCGGCACCTGCCTGCAGCGGCACGAATACTGGAAGCACGGCAGCTGCCGCGATACCGACCCCAACGCCTATTTCCGGGTCGCCGCGGCGCTGACCGAGCAGGTCAACGCGTCCAGCCTGGTCTCCGACTTCATCCAGCCGAACATCGGCAAGACGGTGGACCGCAGCGGCTTCGACCGGGCCTTCGATCGGGCCTTCGGCAAAGGCGCCCATCGCCGCGTCTCCATGAACTGCCGCGGCGGCATGCTCACCGAGATGCAGATCGCACTGCCGACGGACACGCCGCCCGATGCCTCCATCGCCGCGCTGATCGCCGAGGCCGGCACCCGCGGTCGGGGCAGCTGCCGGCAGCAGTTCTTCATCGATCCGGCGGGCCTTAGCACGCGTTGATAGAGACTCTGTCGCCGCCTTCGCCGAGCGCACCCGCGCCCCCTCCCCCGGCATGCCGCCCGGGCGCGAGCAGCAGATGGCCGCCCGGCAGCCCTGATCTTGGTGCGTGCAGCCCTCGCCGGCGAGGATCGCGATGATCTCGGGTCGGCGGATGGTTGCCTGCACCCCTTCATTTTGCCTTCTTGTGCCTGGCACAGCCCCGGGAGCAATAGCGCACCTGATCCCAACAATTCGCCCAGCGGCGACGCCAGGCAAACGGCCGCCCGCAGCTCATGCAGGTCTTGGTGGGGAGGTGAGGTTTACGATGTGCCTTCATTCCAGCTCCGGAACCCAGCGACCAGGCGAGGCAGCGCGGCGTCGGGGCGGTCGGGGGTGGGCGTGACGGCTCACCGGTCGACGACCTTGTTCCGCGCCTTGCTGATGGTTCGGCTGAGTATTCGGCGACCGATTTCGCCGGTCTTGCCTGATGCGCCGGGGACGCTGGCGACGACGTCTTTAACCCTGGTGAACCAGCCGTCTGTGGCCATGCCGCGTTCGAGTTGCTTTTGTCGCGCTTCGGGCAGGACTTGGGCGATGGCCTGTAATAGGGCCTCTGCGTTCCAGACGGGCTGATTTGGTCGGATGGCAATGAGGGCGCAATGTTGAGGGGTCATGCCCAACTGTTCGCAGCCGGCCTCCCGTGACTCGCGCATCTGTTCCTCTTTTACCCGTTGGCCATGGTCGATGTCGTAGGGCGGTTCCCATTCCATTGGCGGGTCGAGCTTGTCGGCGTGGGTCAATACCAGGATGCGCGGAATAGCGCGTTGTTCGGGTCGGCGCTCGGTCAAGGCATCGAGGCTGGCGAGGCCCTGTTGATCGGCAGCCCGATCAGCGCGATTGGCCGCCGCGACCCAGAGCACCAGGTCGCTCCGGCCAGCTTGCTCCAGCCAAGCTGGACTGGTGCTGGCGTCGGGGCCGGGGCCGGGGCCGGGGCAATCGACAAGGATCAACGCCCCGGTGTGCTCGGCGTGGAACTGGTAGGGGCGGCAGCCCTCGGTCGTTGGGGTCAGCAGGCCGACGGGCTCGCGGGCGGTGCCGAGCAGCGCGTTGAGCAGGGCGGATTTTCCGGCATTGCGCTGGCCGGCGATAAGAACGGTTAGCGGCTCGTTCGGCCGTTCCGGGATCGGCGTTGGCGCGGTGGGCAACAACTCATCGGCACGCCGGCGATAGCCCCCGGAGTAGAGCTTGATGGCGGTCTCGCCCGCCTCTACGATCAGCATCGCACCGATCTGGGACTTGGCGCCATCGCCGATACCGCTGATCGCCTCGCCGGCGATGCGACCCCGCAGCTCAGCGGCAATGGCGCTACTCGGATTGATCCAGCGCAGCATGCGGTAGAGGCTCAGCAGTTTTCCCATGGGGCCACCGAGCCCCACCAGGGTCACGACCCAGGAGAGTTCGACGTGTCTGAGTACCGGAAAATCCGCCAGGATCGTGCCCCGGAGCCGCTGCGCGAAATCCTCGAGCATCAACAACAGTTCCGGCAGGGTAAAGCGCCAGAGGGCCACCGGGTCATCCGGGGAATAGGCCTGGGCGACATCATGAAACACGCCCTGGATCAGATTCGGCAAGGCGTCTGTCCCGGTCAGGTCCTGCGCGCTGATGGCCTCGGCGCGCTGCCGCAGCACCCCGCGGGCACGCTGCTCCGCCGCCGATGCACCGGCGTCGATAACGTGCGCCGCGGTCATCGGCGGTCGCGACCGAAACAGACGCCGCACCAGCAGGAAAGACAGGACCAGCAGCAGCACCGACCCACCCCACCAGTACCAGGCCCACCCCCTGTTCGAGCATGAACCAGAGGCCGGCGCCCAGGCCCACCAACCAGGGGATCAGGATCAACGTCCCGATCAGCGCCAACAGGCCGAGTTCACGGCGGTGATAACGCAGCAGCCGCCGCCATTGCGACCTCATGTCTCCGACTCCGATGTCTGCATGCGCGCTTGTTCACGCTTGGCTTGCTGATACCGGCCCCGCGCATCGCGCAGCGCCTGTTGATAGCGGGCGCGCAGTGCCTGTTGCTCCGGTTCGTGCCCAGCCGCCGTTTCGGTAAAGTAGTAGAGGGCGGCTTCGCCAATGGCCCAGGTGACGGCAAAGGTCCAGGAGGCGACGATGGCGGTGCCCCAGCCGACTTCGAGCTTGAGCACCTGCTGCGCCGCCCAACTGCCGCCGAAGCTGACGACAAAGCCGCCACCGAGGGCGCTGACGAACTCGCCCCACAGCTTCTTCCACTCGCCACCGCAACCCAGCCGATGGGCAATGGCCACGACCATGGCCGATTGCACGCTCGCGGACGCCAGGCCGCCGGCCACCGGCACCGGGACCGCATTCACGGCGGCCGCCGCCATGGCCCACGGGAAGATCACCTTGGTCCGAATCGTCTGCGGCGCAACCAGGTTCCTGCGCAGCAGCTCGGCCACATCCGGCAGCGTCTGGTCGAGCAGATCCCACAACCGTTCGGCGCCGTAGTCCGCCGGCGCGATGCCCTGTTCCGGGCGCGTAAAGTCCAGGGGCACGAACAATGGCGCCCCACCCTTTAGATCAGTGAACAGCCGGCGCTGGGCCATCATCGATCGACTGAGTGTCTCCGGTACGCCTGGCCGGCGCATGTCGTTGTCGCTGCCGTCGAATGGGTAGGGTTCCAGATGCCGGTCATGCTCAGCGTAACAGCGATGCAAACCGGTCTGCGCCACGATCACGGGTAGCGTCCTGTGGTGCCGCCGGGTGTCGGCAACGATGGCGACGATGTCCTCCACGGCCAGGTCGTCGACCCGCAACACGACGAGCAATAGATGCGCCTGCTCCCGTGCCCGCGCCAGGTCGCCGGCCGGGTCGTTGTCGGCGGCGTCCGCTAAGCCGCGGGTGTCGAGAAAGCGCAGCACCGGCTGCCCCGCCGGAAAGGCGTACAGGCGACTCTCTTTGGTCATGGGCCGATAGCCGCGGCCGACCTCGTCGTGCGCCTGCGCGGTGATCTCCGCGACAATGCTGGTCTTACCGGCCTGTGTCTTGCCGAGCAGCCAAAGCACCGGGGCCTCGGCATCCACCCAGTCCCGTGCTGCGTCAGTCTCTGTGTCCATTGCGTTTTTTCTCATCAGCTAGACGGCTGCAGGAAAGCGCAGCCGCACCTCCAGGCCGGGGTCGCGTCCCACCAGCTCCACCTCCTAAGGATAGAAAACCCAAGCCACCCCGAGCGTTGAGCTTGGTCCGAGACGAGACGGTAGCGAGGACGCAATGCGCCGTCAACACGCAGCGGCGGGGCTGACGGAGGTCGCGCGCGGCGCCATCGCGCGCGTTCCGGGGTGCGGGGGCGCCATCACGCTGTGGCCGGACCCAAGCCGCCAGGCGGCGATCTGGACCGGCTAGACTCAGTTCAGCTTGCCGGAGCACGTGGGCGAGGCCGGTCCGGTCGATGACGGTGGCCGGCGGACCGAAGGGCGAGCGCAGCCGTGGCGCCGTGTCGAAGCCGGGCGAGTGATGGGCCAGCAGGGGCGGCAACGGGTCGGCCGGGCCCCGGGGGAGCAGCAGCGGGAGCATCAGGCCGCTGGCGAGCACGGCCACATCGGCCCAGGGTCGCCATGAGCGGCGCCAGGCCGGGGATCGGCGGCGTGCATGCGCCGGTGTCGACCCTGCGCGGCGGGCTCGGCGCGCGGTCGGCGCCGGCAGCAGGTCTTCGCGGCGCAGGCGGCTCAGCAGGGCTTGGAGCCGGCAGCGATAAAGTCTCGGAGTACCTGCTGTGGCGCATTCGGTCGCGAGATACTGACGACAGACTAGTGCTTTGCCGCGAAAATTCCGAGACCGCCCGCAGCTGTGGGAGCGATTTGCAATCGCGACCGCCGCGACGCGGAAGTCGCGACTGCAAGTCGCTCCCACAGCGCCAATTGGGCATGCCGGCGGTCTTGGGACTTCCGCAGCGGTGCACTAGCCGCTCGTGGACTACTGCGTAAGTCGAGAGACCCTTCCCAACCTCAGATGGAGCCGTGTCGGCCTGGAGGCCGACACCCCGGGTCGGCCCGGACGCCGACGCTGCCGCCGTCAACCGGGAACGTCGCCTTAGGCCTTTCGCCCCGGGAGGATCGCCCCGGGAGGGTCGCCCCGGGAGGGTCGCCCTCCAGGGCGACAAGTACGCGGCATCCGAGCGCGACTCGGCGGCCGTCGCATCAAGCAGCGCACGCAACCTGGCGCCGGATCGGGCTTGCAGCCCTGTCCCCATCCTTCGTCGGTGGTGCTAGCGCAGCGCTGCGGAAGTCCCGAGGCCACCGGCGCTGTGGGAGCGACTTGCAGTCGCGATCTTCTGGGTCGCGGCAGTCGCGATTACAAATCGCTCCCACAGGTGCCGTCGGTCTCGTCAGTTTCGCGGCAAAGCACTAGTGCAGCACATTAGAAATCGTGAGACCGTTCGTTGTCGTTGTCGTTGTCGTTGTCGTTGTCGTATTCGTCGTGCGGATGCTCGATTACGACAACGACAACGACAACGAGCGCAACCGGTCTCGCAACTTCTGCGCTGCTGCACTAGCGCCACAAAAAGGCATCCGCCGACACCGCGAAAAGCGTTGCGGACGGGGCGAATGCCCCGCCCGGCCAAAGCCGCCAAGCTCTAAGGGAGCCGCGGATTGAACGCCGCGGCCCCCGGGGAGGCCGAATGAGGTCGGCGCAACCGGCAGGGCTCAGACGCCGCCGGCGTGCACGGTCTCGTAGTAGAGCTTTTCCAGCTCTTCCTTGTGCTTGGCCTCTTCGTTGGCGAGGTATTCGAACAGGTCTTTGATGGGGCCGGCGGGGCTGCTGTCGGCGAGGGCGCGGTAGTGGCTCATGGCCAGGTGCTCGCGGCCCATGGCGTATTGCAGGACGGCCTGGTCATCGGGTTGGTCGCCCAGGTCCGGGATCATGACGGCGTCGGCGAACTTGCCGTCGGTGACCGGGCGTTCGACCTCGGCCTTGATCTGGTCGGCGATGTCGGCCCGTGCGGCGAGGTTGGCGAACAGATCGTAGTGGCCCTGCTCTTCGGCGGCCAGTTCCTCCACCAGCCAGCGGAAGCGTTTGCTGACCTTTGGGGTGAGGTCTTTGTAGAAGTCGCGGGCGCTGGCCTCGAACGAGGTCGCGACCTTCAGCACCTCCTCCAGCGTGGTCATGGCGCGGATGCGCGCGTAGCTGGAGGACTTGCCTTCCTGCATTTCGTGGCTCATGCGGCTTGCTCCGAGATGGTGATGTACGCGTGGATGCTGGCCGCAACCCGATGGCCGTCGGCGACGGCGGAGACGACGTCGGGGCCCCGGACCATGTCACCGGCGGCCCAGAGCCACTCCTCGGAGGTGCGGCATTGGTCATCCACCTTGAGCCGGCCGCGGTTCCATTCAAGCGCCTCGGTCAGCGCCTCGCCGAGCAGGTCGACATCGGCGGCCTGGCCGATGGCCTCCACCACCAGATCGCCCGCGTGGAATTGCTCGTCGGCCTCGTCGTACTTGGGCGCGAAGCGGCCGTTCTCGTCGAAGATGGACAGGACCTTCCAGGTGCGAAGGCCGGTGATGACGCCGTGCTCGTAGACGATCTCCTGGGGGCCGCGGGCGTCGAGGATCTGGATGCCCTCCTCCTTCGCCTCCTTGACCTCCTCGGGGTCCGCCAGGAAGTGGTCGAAGGCCTCCAACGCGGTGACGGTGACGGCGACCTCGCCGTGCTCCTGGCGCTGCAGCCTGGCCAGGGTGCGGGCGACGTCCATGGCGACGTTGCCGCCGCCGATGACCACGGCCCGCTGCGGGACCGCGATGGGCTCGCCGGCGGCCACATCGCGCAGGATCTCGACGGCGCGCCCGACCTGGGGGGAGTCGCTGCCCTTGATGCGGGTGGAGCGACCGACCCAGAGGCCGACGGCGAGCATGACGGCGTGGTTGTATTCGCGCAGCTGCTCCAGCGTCAGGTCCTTGCCGATGCGCACGTCGTAGCGGATGCCCACGCCCATGGACTCGATCACGTCGATGTCCTCATCCAGCCGCTCTGCGGGCAACCGGTAGTAGGGGATGCCGTAGCGGGTCATGCCGCCACCGCGGGACTCGGCCTCGTAGACGGTGACCTGATGGCCCTGCTTGGCGAGATCGAAGGCCGCCGTCAGCCCGGCGGGGCCGGCGCCGACGATGGCGACCCGCCGACCGCTGTGCCAGTCGGCCCGCTCCTCGGTTACGATCTGCTTGACCCGCTCGTGGCCGACGGCGTCCACGGCGTAGCGCTTCAGCCAGCGGATGGCGACGGGCGCGCCGCGGTGGCCGACGGAGCAGGCGGTCTCGCAGCGGTGGGTGCAGATGCGCCCGCAGGTGTGGGCGAAGGGATTGGTGCGGTAGATCAGGCGCACGGCCTCTTCCAGCTCGCCCTGCCAGATGGCGCGGATGTACTCGGGCGCGTCCATGTGCGTCGGGCAGGCGTCGTGGCACATACCGCACTGCACGCAGCGCGAGGCCTCGATGATGGCCTGGTTGGCGTCGTAGCCGCCGACGATCTCCTCGAAATTGTCGCCGCGGTCCCTCGCCGAGAGTTCGCGCATCTCCGAGCGGTTGAGGTCGACCAGATCGCTTTCCGGGGTCTTGGCCCAGCCGGTGTCGTAGCGCACGCCGTGGATGCCGTTGGCGTCCGGCAGCATGAAGTAGCTGTCGATCTCGTCCTCGGTGCAGGTGTGCACATACTCCCGCGAGAGCTGGATGGAGCCGGTGGGGCACAGGTCGACGCACAGGGCGCACCAGCAGCAACGGCCGTAGTCGATGGCCGGGCGCAGGTTGCGGATGCCCTTGGCGGGGTCCTGGGGCAGGTCGGGGACCTCGACCATGGTGATGGCGGCGTTGTCGCAGACCTTCTGACAGGTGCTGCAGCCGACGCAGGTCTCCCAGTCGTTGAGGTGGAAGCCGCGATAGTTGGCCGAGGCCGGTCGCGGGTCCAGGGGCTCGGTGATCGGGCGGCGGCCGAAGAACTGCAGGCTCTTCAACGGGGCCAGGATGCCCCCGGTGGCCTTGTGATCGATATCGCGCATCAGCGGTCAACCTCCGGTGGGCAGGCATCGAGGGAGAACATGATCTGGGCGACGTCCTCCAGACGGCAGCCCACGGCCAGTCGCTCGAGCACCTGCACCGCATGCATCTGGGACGGACCCCGCACATGGGTCCGATAGGGTCGCTCGCCGCCGTTGGAGACCACGTACCAGGCCAGCTCGCCCTTCGACGACTCGACCCTGGTGTAGGTGGACCCGGCCGGGACGTTCCAGGCGAGCGGATTCGGGATCGGGCAGCGGATCGGACCCGGGATGGTCGCCAGGCGATCCAGCACCTGGCGGAGGATGCGGATGCTCTGGCCCAGCTCCTTGCGCCGCACCAGGGCACGCGCCCAGGCATCGCCGGCGTCTTCGGTGGGGATGTCGAATTCCAATTGGTCGTAGACCAGGTAGGGATCATCCCGGCGCACGTCGAAGGCGAGCCCGGTGGCGCGTAGGTTCGGGCCGGTCACGCCCCAGTCCAGGGCCTGCTTCTGGTTGATCGGGCCGATGCCCCGGGCGCGCTTGACGAAGACGCGGTTGGTGAACATCAGGTCGTCGTAGTCCGGCAAGCGGGACTCGATGTAGTCCAGCGTGTTGGCGACGCGCTCGATAAAGCCGGCCGGCATGTCCCGGCGCACGCCGCCGGGGATGTTGTAGATGTGATAGACCCGCCCCCCGGTGAGCTCCTCGAACAGGTCCAGGATCAGATCGCGGTCGGCAATGCCCCAGAACATCGGCGAGTACATGCCGACGGTGGCCGCATGGCCGCCGAAGGTGAACAGGTGCGCGGCGATGCGCGAGAGCTCCAGCTGCATGACGCGCAGGTACTGCGCCCGCGCCGGCACCCTAAGCCCGCACAGGTCTTCCACCGCCAGGCAGTAGCTGACCTCCATCGGCACCGGGTCCGGCACGCAGATGCGCGGCGTGATGGCCAGGTTCTGAATCCACAGCCGGCCCTCCATCAGCTTCTCAAAGCCGCGATGCAGGTAGCCGGCATCGGCCCGGCCCTCGATCACCTCGTCGCCGTGCAGCCGGAGCTTGAAGGCATAGTTGCCCTCGATGCCCGGATGGTTCGGGCCGATGTTCAGCTCGTACTCGTTGCTCGGGGGTTGGCGCTGGGCCTCGTAGTTTTCCGGTCTCATGTGTCTGTTACCGCCTGTCGATTCGGTTTACCACGTGGAGCGCTGATCGTGATCGAGACCATGCAAGCAGAAGATCGCAACCACGCCTACGACCACCAGATGGGCAAAGGCTTCGAGCCGGCAATCTCGACATCACCCGTGCGCGGGGCATTCGGTCACCGAGCGCCCGGCCAACCACCGTTTCAGCGATCTTTGACTCTCGCCCGACGGCACACCGGCAAGCAAGGCCCCCGTACTGGTCGCCAAAGAAGTCATTCCAACTTGGCCTGCGCTAAGGATCGGTTCAGAAACAAGTGGCTAAACCTTTTGACTGGCCATTTCGTGGTTGCGCCTGCACCACTTGTTTCTGAACCTTGACTAAGGATCATCATCCATATCCCGGCGACTGAACCGCTGCTCATCGGGCCGGATCGCAATGCCGCCGCCCTTGGCGACCAGCTCCTGGAGCCAGTCGGGATTGTAGTCCTGCCAGTCGAAGTGGTCGTTGACCCAGGCCTCGGAGTCGAAGTCCTTGCGCATCGGCGGCGGGCCGTCCCATTCGGTCAGGATGAACTTCGACATGTCCGGGCTGCCCTCGAAGAAGACGCCGAACATCTCATGGATGTCGCGCTCGAAGAAGGCCGCCGGCGGGTAGATGTCGTACACCGAGATGTAGATGCCCGGCTCGCGGGGGATGCGGGTATGGGCCGAGACCAGCGATTGCAGCTCGTAGGACCAGACGTGGTAGACCAGCTCGAACTGCTGATCCTCCGGCCAATCCACGCAGCTGATGGCCGACAGGTGCACGTAGGAGGCCCGCCCGCGCAGCAGCTCCAGCAGCGCCGGCAGCGCATCGGCCTCCAGGTCCACCCGCAGCCGCCGGCTCGAGCGGCGGCGCACCGCGATGCCCTCGATCTCGGACAGCAGGTTGTCCAGCCAGGTCGTGATCTCTTTGCCTTCGCTCATCTTGCCAACCGACTTTTCATAGATTCAAAAACAGACCAAGCTGCCTGTTGGCCTCAAAGCCGCGACCTGGCCTCGCCGATGGTCAGCTGCATCTCCAGCGCCTCCAGCGGGCGCTGATGCTTCTCCAGCAGGGCCGTATGCTCGCCGCGGGTCTGCTCGCCGATCATGTCGTAGTGCTCGGCCTCGGCGATGATGTTGGTCGGCGTCTGCCAGGTCTCGCCGAACAGCCGCTGCTGGTTGCCGAGGTAATGGTCGTAGCGGCGGTAGTAGTCCTGCCAGCTGTTGGCCTCGCCGTTCTTGATGTTCTCGATCAGGTGCCTCAGACCCGCGATGACCGCCTCGGGCCGGGGCATGCAGCCGGCGATGTAGACGTCCACCGGCATATAGTCGCTCAGCTTCTTCGCCGTCGCATAGCTCTGCCAGTACATGCCGCCGTTGACGGTGCAGGAACAGATGCCGATGACGTACTTGGGCGCGCCCATCTGCTCGTAGGTCAGGATCACGCGCTTGAGCGTCTTCACCGACACATAGCCCGTCACCAGCAGGATGTCGGCCTGCCGCGGCGTGACCATGGGCTGTATCCCCAAGCGCTCCATATCGAACCGCGAGGTCATCGCCGGCGGCAGCTCCACCGCCCCGCAGCCGGTGCAGTAGTGCAGCATGAACAGCGAGCGCGAGCGCGCGAACGCGATCAACTCGTCGAAGACGTTGGCCAGCGGGTTGGTGCGCTTGCCGGGCTTGACCGGCAGCGGGGCGTTGGGCTTGGTGAGGGTCTTGGCTTCGGTCATTTCAGTGCAACCTCTAGCGGCAATGACGGGGCGCGGTGCATTTTTCAGGCCGCCTGCTGAAACGGCAGGCGAATCTCGACCGAGTGATAAGGCACCTCGACCCGACCGTCCTCATGGACATCAAGCAGACCAAGCTCGGCCAGTCGGCCCGTCTCGGCCCGAAGGACCGACGGGTCCATCGACATCGCCTCGGCCAATTCGCCGACCACCGTCGGACCACGAACTGCAAGCCTTCCCAGCAGGTCGAGACGCTGCTCGGTGATCTCGCGGAATAGGACGCGCAACGAATCAAAGCTGAGCACCCAGGCAGAGCTGCCACCGGCATCGAGATCCCGCAGCGCCGCGTGAAAGATCGAGCCCTGCTCGGCTATTTCGATAATCGTCTTCATTGCCACCATACCTGACCTGCCGCTTCAATGCGGCCAGCAGGCGCCTGGCCTTGATGCTCGGCCACAACGTCACGCAGCCGCAAACCGGATATTGATCGGCTGCGAGGGATGTTCCCCATGCTCGATGCGCTCGGCAAGAACCCGCAGCGCCAACGCCTCGACCTTCTGAACGGCATCTTCTTGCGTGGCACCGTAGCTGAGTGCACCGGGTATCTCACAGATCTCGGCAATCCAGCGTCCATCCGCTTCACGCTCAGTCTCAATCGTAAAATCCATCGTTGATTACCCCTTGATTGCGATTCGAGCCCTTTTGGCTCAGACCATCAGGAACGCCAGCCCCAGCAGCCCGATCATGGTAGGCCACTTCCAGAGGATGCGTACCATGTCCTCGGTGCGGTAACGCGGGAAGAGATAGGCGATGGACATGGGGATGGCGACCACGGCGAAGACCTTGAGCAGGAAGGTGATCCAGTTCTCGCCGCCGCCGAGGAACAGCGTGGTGTAGAGGACGCCCGCGGTGTAGAGCTGGAAGCACTGCATGACGAACAGGCCGCCCAGGAACTTGCCGCCCATCTCGACCATGGGGCCGGTGGCGATCTCCGCCGGGGCGATGTAGATCTCGAAGGGCTGCTTGCCGAGCATGCCCTGCAGCGCGATCAGCCCGGCGAGGGCCAGCAGCGGGCTCTGGACGATGCCCCAGGTGGCGAAGCCGCCGGCCTGCTGCTGGGCGACGATCGTCACCAGATTGGTCGTGCCGAACAGGAAGGCGACGCCGAAGGCGACGATGACGAACGGGATGTCGTAGGCGAGCATCGCCGTCAACGCCCGCGAGATGCCGATGGAGCCGTTGGGGTTGGCGCACTGGCCGACGCCCAGGGCCAGCCCCAGCGACGGGATCATGGTGATGTACAGCAGGACCACCAGCCCGCCCTTCTCGGCGATGCCGTTCATGCCGGGCACCGGCAGCAGGGTCTCGGCGGCCACATAGCCGCCGATGGCCATGACGATGCCGATCTCGTGGACCAGCCCGTGGGAGATCTGGGTCTGCTTCGAATGCAGCTTGATGATGTCGTAGAGCGGCTGCAGCAGCGGCGGGCCCACGCGGCGCTGCAGCTTGGCGCCGATCTTGCGCAGCATCAACACCATCGCCATGCCGACGATGAACGCAATCAGCGGCATCAGCGTCAGCTCGAGAATCAGTTCTTGCCAGGGCATGGTCTATTTCTCTCTTACCGAGGGCGTCTTTCGCAAAGTCACAACAGCACCCAAGCCAGCAACCCTACCGCTGCAACCAGCACATACAGCGTCGGCTGGGCGTAGCGATAGACGCCGGTGACGCCATAGGAGACCAGCTCGACGCCGGCGGTGACGGCGCCTTCGAGCCAGGTGAAGACGCCGCGGTACCAGCCGCCGATCAGGTGCATCAGGCCGGCGTAGAAGTTGTCGGAATACTGATAGCGCGCTTCGGCGGTGAGGAAGTGGCCGCCGGCGTAGTTGTCGAGCTGATGGACGCGTTTGGAGCGCCCGCCGAGGCCGAAGAAGACCAGCGCGCCGACACCGAAGCCGGCGAACAGCACGCCGACGATCCAGATCATGTCGATGGAGCCCTGGGGCGTGTCGATGCCGCCCAGGTGCCACTCCACCACCGGCAGCCCGACGGCACCCTGCACCGCGGCGACCCAGCTCAGCGCCGAGCCCGGGAAGACCCCGGCCATGAAGATCACCGCCGACAGCGCAAGCATCGGTGCCAGCATGCTGACCGGGGCCTCGCACACGTCCTGGTGCTCCATGCGCAGCTGGCCCAGGAACATGTTGTGGATCAGCTTGTAGACCGACAGGATGGTGCCCAGGGTGCCGACGACCGCGGCGACGAACAGGAACGGCATCTGCTCGGCGATCAGCGCCCGGTAGACCATCCACTTGGAGACGAATCCGGCCATCGGCGGCAGCCCGGCCAGGCTGATGATGCCGATCAGCAGCACCAGGAACGACAGCGGCATGCGCGTGAACAGCCCGCCGAGCTTGTTCAGGTCCGACGTGCCGGTGCGATACATGACCGCAAACACCGTCAGCAGCAGGGCGGCCTGGGTGATGGCGTAGTTGAACACGTGCAGCAGCCCGCCGGCGCTGCCCACCGCGGTGCCCACCAGCAGCCCGAGCAGCATGTAGCCGCCCTGCCCGATGCCGTGCCAGGCGAGCAGATAGCGGGCATCGTGCTGCTGCAGTGCCGTGTAGGTCGGGAAGATGATCGTAAACGCCGCGACCCAGCCGAGCAGGTCGCGGGCGGACATCAGGGTGTAGGGCACGTCCATCATGGTCAGCCGGGTGACCCCGACCATGGCGATGAAGACGATGATGATGCCGTAGAGCCCCATCCGCGCCGAGATGGCGCCGAGGAAGGCCGAGCCCGGCCCCGGCGTCTCCGCATAGGCCGGCGCCTGCCACAGGTGCAGCGGGATCAGGCCCATCTTGACGCCGAAGCCGACGCCGAGCAGCCCCACCAGCACCCAGAGCTGGCCGTCGGTGAGGTCCGGGATCACCGCCGCGACGTCTTCAAACGCGAAGGACCCGGCGGCGCCGTAGAGCAGCGCGATGGCGCCGAGCAGGGCCATGGCGCCGGAGAAGGCGTAGATGAGGTAGCGCAGCGCCGCCCGCGCCGCAATGCCGCCGGCGATGGCCATCATCAGGAAGCTCGACCAGCTGACCAGCTCCCAGCCGAGGAACAGCGACAGGAAGTCGCCGCTGCCCACCAACAGCAGCATGGTGGAGACGTTCAGCGCCAAGGCGACATGCAAGAGCTGCGGCCGGTGCCCCGCATCGGCCCAGTGCTGCTGCCAGACCCCGGCGGCCCACCAGGCGCAGGCCAGGCCCGAGGCGATGGTGATCATGGCGAAGAACCAGGATAGGGCGTCGTACTGCCAGCTCATGGGCGCGCCGAGGACGTTGATGACCACCGACGAGGCCACCGGCGCCCCTTCCAGCACGCCGGTGCCCATCAGCGCCCAGAACTGCAACGCGTAGCCGGCCACCAGCGCGGGGCCGGCCCAGCGCCAGCGCCCGAAGATCAGCGCGAACAGCAGCGTCGCCGCAGACACGGCGAACAGTAGGTCCAGCGAGGTCATGGCATCGGCCGGGACGCCGAGCAGCGACAGCGGGGCGGAGAATGCAGTGGAGGCCATGCTTCAATCACTCCGCGCGACGGTCTCGGGGAAGACGGTGTTGATATAGCCCGGCACATCGCTGGCCTGGCGGGCGATGTCGCGCAGCGTCGCCGCGGCCGGTCCGATGGCGATGGTGATCGCCAGCAACGCGATGCCGGCCAATGCGGCGACGCCGACGTCGATGCGCAGGGGCCGAGGCGGCGGGGCCGGCGGCTTGAGCGCCCCGGCGGCGCCGCCATCGGGCGCCTGATACATCCGCACCACGAGTCGGAACAGGTAGCTGGCCTCCACCGCGGCGCCGATCAGGATCGCGGCCAGCGCGGTCATCTGCAGCGCACTGCCGCCATCGGCCAGCCCGATGACCACCAACAGCTTGGCCCAGAACCCGGGCAGCGGCGGCACGCCGATCAGCGACAGCGCCAGCAGCACAAACAGCCCGCTGGCGACGGGCGCCGAGCGCGCGACGCCGGTGAGCGCCTCCAGGGCGCCGTTCCAGCGCGTCGCCAGGCTGAACAGGGCCGACTTGATGATCAGGTGATGCAGGGCCAGCGCCAGCCCGGCGAAGACGCCTAGCTCCCCGGGCAGCGAGAAGGCGATGAAGACCATGCCGAGCTGGCCCATGCTGGAGTAGGCCAGCATGCGCGGGAAGTCCCGCGCCCGCCAGGCCGCCAGCTCCGCGGTGATGACGCCGATCAGGCCGAGCACCAGCATCAGGTCGGCCGCCGCCGTGCCCTGGTAGGCCAGCACCAACAGCCGCACCAGCACCAGCACCGCAAGCTTCGAGATCAGCCCGGCCAGCAGCGCCGAGACCCGCGCCGGGGCGGTGGCGTAGACCTCCGGCACCCAGGTGTTCACCGGGAACAGCTCGCCCTTGACGCCGAAGCCGATCAGCAACAGCGCGAAGGCCGCAAGGCCGGTGGGCCCCTGCAGCGTCTGCGGTGCCAGCTGGGCGATCTGCGCCAGGTTCAGCGTGCCGGTCTGCTGGTAGATGATGGCGATGCCCACCAGCGCCAGCACCGAGCCCATGGCGCTGATCAGCAGGTAGCGCAGGGTGGCGATGTAGGCACGGCCGGTGCCGTGCAGCGTCACCAGCCCGAACGAGGCCACCGCCACCAGCTCGTAGAAGACATAGATGTTGAACAGGTCGCCGGACAGCGCCAAGCCGGTGGCGGCGGCGGCCATCAGCAGCATCACCGCATCGCGCCGATCCGGGTCCGGGTGGTCGACGCCGCGGCTCCAGAACAGCAGCGTCAACACCGGCACCGCGGTGGCGAACAGCAGCGCGAGCCGGTCGACGTAGAAGACGACGCCCAACGGCGGCCCATAGCCGCCGATGGCCACGGTGAACGGGGCGCTGCCGTGGACCAGCCAGCAGTCCAGCAGCAGCCCCGCGGCGGCCAGCAGCGTCAGCGGCCCGAGCACCCGCGCCAAGGGGCCGCTGACCCGCCCCAGGGGCTGCATCAGAAACGCCGCCAGCAGCGGCAGCACCACCGCCAGGACAATCATGTTTGTGGGCAGATTCAACATATCGGCTCAACCTCGCCGCGGCGCGGACGGATGCCCGCCGCTGTCGATGCCCGGGATCGGCGGCGGCAACGGCCGACCGCCCACCGGGGCCTCCAGGCTGCGCGCAGGCGACAGCCCGGCGGCGCGGGTCACGTCGAGCCCAAGACGCTCGCGCAGCGCGCGCACGTCCAGCGTCCCGTAGGCCCGGTAGATCCGCACCAGCGCCGCCACCGCCAGGGCCTGCACACCGACGCCGATGACGATGGCCGTCAGCACCAGCACCTGCGGTACCGGGTCCACCATGGCCACCCCCGGCGCATGCACGCCGAGGATTGGTGCCACCGCATCGCCCCGGTAGCCCACCAGCACCAGCAGCAGGTTGGCCCCGGCCTCGGCGATCACCAAGGCCAGCACCATCCGAAACAGGTTGCTGCTGATGACCAGCCCGAGCACGCCGATGACGATCAGCCCGAAGGCGCCGCCGGCAAGGATGATCTCGAAGGTCGATTGCATGCTGTCGATCTCGGTGTCTGGTTACTAGGCAAGCGGTATCGCCGGGGGCTGAGTGACCGGCATCAGTCCGGCGCCTCGGCGTCGGCGATGGCGGCCATCAGCCCGGCCAGCTCGGCGCCCACCTTCAGCCCCACCGCGGTGGACAGCAGCGGCAGCGTGCCGGCGGACAGCAGCTCGCCCGGGGCGCCCTGGCCGAGCAGCTGGCGCAGGAAGTCGCCGTTATCCATGAGCGCCCAGAGGCCGATGGCGATGAACGCCGCGCCGGCCAGGCCCTCGATGACGGCGATCGCGGTGTGATTCAGGCTCGTCCCCGGCCGCGCCAGCAACGGGAGAAAGAACGCGGCGGCCAGGATGACGCCGCCCTGGAAGCCGCCGCCCGGCGTCAGATGACCATGGACGATGATGTAGAGGCCCACCACCACCAGCAGCGGAAACAACAGATCCACCCCGCTGCGCAGGATGAAGCCGCCGGCCGGGTCCCGTCGCGCCGAGCGCACCCCGCGACCAAGCACCAGCCCGGCCGCGGTGGCCGCCGCAAACAGGATCGACAGCTCGCCCAAGGTATCGATGCCGCGGTAGCCGAGCAGCACGGCGGTGACGATATTGGTGGCGCCGAACTCCCCCGGGGCGGCCGCGAGGATCTGCTCGCCGATGCCGGGGGCCGGATCACCCAGCCCCACTTCGACGGCGAGGACCAGGAACAGGAAGGCGATGCCGGCGGTGAACACCAGCGCGGCGATGTTACGCATCGGAGCCCTCCCGCGGCAGTGAGGACGCCGGCAGATTCTCCGAGGTCAGGTCCCGGCGTTCGCCGCGGTCCCCCTCCAGCCGCCACAGGCCCAGCCGCCGCAGCCCCAGGGCGAGCACGACGCCGGACAGGCCGGTGCCCACCGCGGCCTCGGTCATGGCCACATCCGGGGCGTGCAGCAGCACGAACAGCACCGAGACGCCCAGCGAGACCACCGAGGACACGGCGACGGCGCCGATCAGGTTGTCCAGCGTCAGCACCAGGATCGCCGAGATCAGCACGATGACCACGACCACCAGCGCCAAGATCGACATCAGGTCCCAGGTCATGGGCGCGCCTCCCCGCCGGCGCTCGGCCCGCCGGCTGCCGCGGGCGCATCGGCGGACCGGCCGTCGGTGCCCTGCCCCACCGCATGCCAAGGCCGGACGCCGGCCAGATAGATGGCGCGGGCAATGGTCGAGGAGCTGACCGGACTGGTAAACAGGATGAAGCCGGCGATGCACAGCACCTTGGCCCACCAGGCCGGGTGCAGCAGCGCGACGCCGATCAGGAAGCCCAGGGCGCCCAGCGTCGCCGCCTTGGTGCCGGCCTGGATGCGGTTGTAGACGTCGGGCATGCGCACCAGCCCGATGGCGGCCAGCAGCAGAAAGGCCGCGCCGGTGAGCAGAAACAGGTCGGCAATCAGCCGCATGGCAGGTCCCCCCGAAAGATGAGCCGGCTCATTCGCGATGCCCCTCGATGGTGCGGGCGATGGCGACCACCGCGACGAAGGCGAGCACGCCGAAGATCAGCGCCACATCCAGATACAGCGGCGTCGCGAACCAGAGCGCAAAGCCCGCGATGCCGGCGGTGGCCGTGATCGACAGATTGTCGGCGGCGATGATGCGGTCCGCCGAGCCGGGCCCGAGCACCAGCCGCAGCAGTCCGAGCAGCAGCGCCGCGCCCACCAGGGCCAACGCAATGATCTCCAATAGATTCGGTGTCATCGCCCTGCCCTCACTTCAGGAAGCCCTTGATCAGGTGCTCGAATTCCGCCGCGATGGCGGCGGTGGCCTGCTCCAGATCGGTCCCCGGCGGGCAGTCGATCCAGTGCACGAACAGCCGATCGTCGCGCACGTCGATGGTCAGGGTGCCCGGGGTCAGCGTGATGCTGTTGGCCAACAGCATCCGTCCGAGGGACGAGCGCAGCCCGGTCTGCACCTCCACCACCGCCGGGCGCAGCGGCAGCGACGGCGCCAGCACCCGCCGGGCGACATCGAGATTGGCGATGATCAGCGCCTTGAAGAAGTGCACCAGATAGCGCAGCAAGGCCACCGGCGCGCCCAGCGAGAAGCGCATCCCGGTGAAGATACCGAGCCGCGGCGCGGCGATGATGGTCACCACCAGGGCGACCGCGGCCCCCGCGACGACCTCCTGCACCGCCAGCGAACCGGCCAGCAGCAGCCAAAGCAGCAGCAGCACGGCGAAACTGAACAGATAGTGGGCCGGGCCCGGTCGGGCGTCGTCTAGGCTGGGCTGCATCGATCGGGACCTCATTTAGCGGATGGGCGTCTCAGGCCCGATCCCCGGTGCCGGGACTGGCGTGATTGTCGGCTATTGGATCGCATCTGGGCGCCGGACTCAAGGCACGATTGCATGACGATCCCGCTAACGCAACTGCGGCAGCAGCGGCTCCGGCGCAGCCGGCAGGTCGTCGACGCGACGCGCCTCCATACCGGTGCCGCCGCCAGCGATGGTCCCTTCCTGCGTAATCGCTGAAAAACTGGCGAGCATCCGCCCGTCCTCGTCGCGCAACAGCAGCGAGTTCGCGTAGACGCGATAGGCACGAGCGGCCTCGAGGGCGGCGAAGTAGTCGACGCCTTGCGCCTCGGCCCTGGGCTCGGTGCGGCAGGCGTCGCGGATCATGGCGATCGGACCGGTGAGCTGCAATGTGCGATCGTCGCGGCTGTAGTTGGCTCGATAGCCGGCGCAGGCCCTGCCCGCAAGCTGTTCGGCATTCTCGAACGTCAGCGTGAAGTCCGGGGCGGCCAGGGCCTTGACGACGACCCCGGCGGCGTCGCGATAGGCCTGCAGCCGCCATTGCCTGCCTTGCAGCGGCACCTGCATCGGTCTCGTCAGGCGCAGCAGGGGCTGACCCTCGGCATCCGTGAGCAGCACTGCGCCACCCGCGGCCCGCACCCAATCGACGTTCCGCAGCAGATCCAGCACGGCCTGTTCTTGCGCGGCGAGCGTATCCGGGCAGTCCTCCCTCATCAAGCCCACCGGGGGCGAGAAGACCAGTGCCCCCCCGCAGCCAGTAGCTGCCCTTGAGCGTTCCGCAGCCGGCGTTCAGACGATAGTAGCGGTTCTCGAACAGCGCGTAGCCGCTGCCCGCGCCGAGGGCAGCCGGATGCATAACGGCGTCCTTGCGGTACGCATCCAGCTGCCAGGCACCCCGCTCAAGCAGATCGCCTGTGTTCTCCGGACCGTCTTGCTGGGCCTTGGCAGCAACCGCAAACAGCAGCATTGCGCCAATGATCCACCAACGAGCACCAAGGATCGATTCAAAAACAAGTGGTGCAGACGCCCGCTCGCTGAGCCTTTGGATTGGCCGTTTCGTCGTTGCGTCTGCACCACTTGTTTCTGAACCTTGACCAAGCGGACTCGGCGACGCGCCGCTGGAGGACTCCAGCGGACCCGTCCGGTCTCGAGCGCGGGCTCGACTGCCGTTGCCTGGGCTCGCGGTGCGCATGTCGGCCATGCTCAGGGCTCGGACAGCTCCGCCACGACGGTACGGTCACGGTCGAGCCGGATGCGTTGGCGCCAGCTGCGGTGGCCGGGCTTGCGCACCTCCACGTCGTACTCCCCCGAGGGCAGATTGACGGCCACCTTGGTGGAGCCGTAGGCAACGCCATCGATGAAGACCTCGTCGTAGTAGGCGTTTGAGCGCACCGTCAGCACGTGATCGCCATCGCCGGGCACGCCCTCGGGGGCAGCGTCCCCGGCGGAGGGGTCCGAGGTCTCGGAAGAGGCCGCAGGGATTGCGGGGGCGGGGGCGGGGGCGGGGGCGCCGGCACACTGATCCGCGCTCAGGCGCAGCAGGGTGCAGACGGCCTCCGCGCCGACACGCTGGGCAATCTTCGCAGTGATCTCCACGTCGTAGTCACCCTGCCCCTTGAACTGGCCATTGGCGACTCGACTCTCGATCAACGTCACCTCAAGCCCGGCGCCGTCGCGCGCCTCGGCGATTGCGTCGGCTTCCGTCGCCGCGGCGAAGACCTGATCGACAAAGCGCTGCTTGGCAAGATCGCGTGCCGCCTCCTGCGTGCGCTCGATGCAACCGGCGATCGTCTCGTCGGGCTCGCAGCGCCGGCTATGGGACAGCGTGATCTCGCCCACCGCGTTCAGCTCCTTTTCCAACCGGGCGACCCGCGCCCGGTCGAAGGTCGCCCGAGCCTCGGTCACCTGCTCGGCAGCGGACTGCGTCGCACGCTCGGTGCGCGCGATCCGTTCGCGCTGATCGCTGATCGCCCGCTCCTTTGCCTGAGAGGCCGCTGTCTGACGGGCAACGGCCTCCATCGCTTCGCGGTAGTTGACCAAGGCCGACCCCAGATCGAGCATCGGGTCGGCAATGATACGCTGATACCGGGCATCCATCGCCTCGCGCGCCGCAGCGCGGGCCTGCTCCAGCTCCGGGGCCGCCGCATTCAGCGCCGCGAGCTCATCCGCCAGCTTGTCGGCGGCGCGCCGCTGGGTCGCAAGCTGCTCCTGCGTCTTGGCCAGCTCGCCGCGCGCGGTACCAAGGGCGGACTCCAGGGCGCCGATGTCGCGGGCGACCGATAGGGCCGGCGCCAGAAAGAGAGTCAAATAAACTAGAATGATTAGTCGTCTTGTCATAGTGCCGTTACCCCCCGGCGCCTGCTTGAGCCCACATACCGATGCCTGAGCCGAATATCGATGGCGACGCACGGCAGCGGCCGCCACCGGCCCCGGCCGAAGCCGCATATTACAACGTCGTGCTGACCGGCCGCATACTGCCGGGTCATCAAGCCGATACAGCCATCGCGGCCGTAGCCCGACTCTACCGCATCGAACCCGAACGAGTTGCCCAATCCTTTGCCAAAGGACCCCGAATCGTCAAGCGATCGGCCGACGCGGAAAAGGCGCAACGCTACCTGAAGGTGCTGGGCCATACCGGCGCCGAAGTCCTGTTGCTGCCTGCGCGAGCGCGCGCATCGGCGGGCAGCCATGAGACCGCAACCGGCGACAAACCGGGCCGCGGCGAGCTTAGGCGATTGCCGGAAACGTCCATACCAGAGGACTCAGGATTGATATTCGCCTTCAAGGAAGGCTGGCGGGAGCCTAGCGCGCCATGTGACCACCAGCCCGACGCCGAAGGCCGGCCTCAAGACGAGCCAGATGGTATGAAAGTTGACAGAAATCGCCTTAAATGGCGTCTACCTGCAACCCTGGCCGCCTCGGTCTTGGGGATCGCGGGCGCCTACATCGCCGTCCTGCACTGGCCCGAACAGCTTGGGGCAGATCAGCCTCTTACGGGTGCCGGCGAGCCTCCGGGAATGGTCGCAGCGCAGCTGACCCCCGCGGCACCTCCACCCACGGCGCCGAATATGGACGAACGGAATCCGGCTGCGGCTTCCACAGCGCCAAAGGCTGCCGCCTCCGCCGACGCGATGGATTCCGACGGCACAACCGAGGCCCCCGCGGCAGCGCCCGAACCGTTCTCCGACGCCGCACGACCGTTCGGGATTGGCGCCGATGTCGACATCGGGGCGCTGGCGGGGGCCCGACAACCCGACGGCACCGTCGTTCTTGACCAGGTACCGATCCCGGCTCCGGGATTTGCCCAATACCGCGCCACGCCGGCGGAGGCCGGGATGCTCGCAGGTCTGATCGCGGTGGGCGAGCCCATCCCGTCCTCTGCCGACGGTCGCCGCCTGCGGGATGCATTCGACGCCCTTGAGCGACGACTCATGGCGCTCTACGGCACCTCCGTGCGCCACGAAATCCAATTGTCCGGCGCAGCCCATCCCGGCGAGGAGGCATGGATGCGGGCGCTGGCCGCTGGTGAGCGCCGTCTGATCAGCAGATGGTCAGGCGCCGACGGCGCACAACTCCCGCCGGCACTTGCGGCCATTGAGCTGCGTGCATCGTCGCGGCAGCCATCGGCGGGATGGCTGCGGCTTAAGATCGTCTATCGGCAACCGAACGGCGCCCATCCCCCGGAGATCATCAACGCTGCGCCAACGCCCGCAGCGGGTGATCCGGGTCCACATCGTCCATGAACGGCAGCCGCCGGTCACTGTGGGTCAGGCTGTAGATCAGCCCCATCCAGTTGCCGACCACGCCCTCGGCGGTGTCGTGCCAGGTGTTGTTCAGGGTCTCGGTGATGCGCGCCTCGGGAAAGGCCGGCGGCTCGCGACCGCGGTCGAGGGCCAGCTCCAGCAGCGTGCGGTATTCGTCCAACACGGCGCGCTCCTTGAGCCCCAGATAGCCCTCCGGAAAGGGCGGAAAATCGGGCCGGGCACCGGCCACATAGCGGCGCACCTCACGCTTGAACTCCTTCAGCAACGAGATGGTGTCGTACTCCGGGTGGCCCTGGAACAGCACCTGGCGGATGCCGTCGGCGCTGACCGCCAGGTGCACGCCGCAGCGCCCCCCCTCGGCCAGGACGTGCAGCCCGGACTGCTGGAATTGCGCCCGGGAGATGTCGTTGAAGCGGGAATGCGGGACATCGAAGCGGGTGTTGACACTGCTCACCAGCGGATGGGAACGGGCGACGACCCGATGCGGGAACACCCCCCAGAGCTTGCGCGGCTGCGGCTGGCGACGCTGGCCGTAGCGGAACTGCATCACCGCGTGGGTCGCCAGACAGGAGCACAGCGTCGAGGTGACGTGGTCGAAGGCCCAGTCCACCACCTCGATCAACGGCTCCCAAAACGGCTCGCCGGACAGGTCGGGGCCGGTGACATTGGCGCCGGTGATGATCAGCGCATCGAGCCCCTGGGCGCGGATGCTCTCGAACGATTCATAGAACCGCGCCACATGGGCGCTGGCCACCTCGCCGCGACCGAGCCCGGCCAGCGAGAACGGGTGCACATAGAACTGGGCGATCTGGTTGCTCTGACCGACCAGACGCAGGAACTGCCGCTCGGTGGCCTCCAGGGCCGCGTCCGGCATCATGTTCAGCAGGCCGATGTGCAGCTCGCGGATGTCCTGAGTCAGGGCGCGACCGGAGTCGACGATGTTCTGACCCTCGGCACGCAACCGTGCGAAGGCCGGTAGTTCGTTGTGGGCAACGATGGGCATGGCGGCCTCCCCGATCAGCCGAAGTCGTCGGCGCGCTCGCCCGGCACGGGCGCATCCGGCAGCTCGACGTGGCGGTCGATGGCCCGCTCCACCAGCTCCAGAAAGTCCTTCTCATCGCGCACGGCGGCCACCTCGGTGGACTCCACCGTGTAGCCGTAGGGCCGGGCGATGGCCTCGTAGCGCGGCACCCGCGAGTGGAACAGCCGCGGGAAGACCCACCGGCCGAAGTCGTTCGGCTCGATGTCGGCGACGTACTCCAGCCCCTTCATGGTCAGATAGTCCTTGACCGCGGCATGCAGGAACTTGGGCCGAAAGTACAGCGGCTTGGGGTCGGCCTGGGCGCGCTCGATGAGCTTGATCTCGTCCACCTCGGGCACCCGGATATAAAGGATCAGCGTATGCCGGGCGAGCAGATCGGTCACCGCGGGCTCGTCGAGTTCGCAGAGGCTGCCGCCCACATCGTTGACGAAGTTGCGGTAGCCGTAGATGTCCCGGGCCTTGCCGATGAACTCCGGCACATCGAGCATGGCCGCGATCTCGGCTTGGCGATACAGCGTCTGGCGCCGGGTGAACTCGGTCAGCGACAGCCCGCCCTGCTCCGGATCACCCAACTTGCCCACGAAGCTCAGCACCGGCCCCAGGTCGTCGACGCGGATCTTGTTCTGGATGGCGATCCAGTCGCTGCGCAGCAGATCGCGCAGGAACGGCACCTGCATCGCCTGGGACTTGATCAGGTCCAGGATCGGCTCATCCAAATAACGGGTGCCGATGCGATAGTCGCCGGAGTAATGAAACCAGTCGTTGCGGCGCAGCAGCGCCGACAGATAGGTCTTACCCACGCCGGACATGCCGAGCAGCGTCACGCTGCGGTGGGACCAGTTGCGGAATTCCTCGACGGTGAACTTCAAAGGGACCTCGCGGGGCGGATGGGCCAGTGGCAGCCTGCACGGGCGCGGAAACCCGACCAGACCTTCGGCGGGGGATCATAGCAGCCACCCTGCCCGTTCGCGAGCCGCCCCGGGCTGCGCCGACTTCCGTCGGCAAGCAGGACCGGCGGACCTACCCTTGCCTTACAGAAAAAAACCACCCGCCGTCGTCTCCGGCCGAGCCAAGGCCGCAACGCGACGCCGCGCGGATCGAAGTCCGACGCGGCCTCGTCGAACAGGAGCGCGCCCGCCGGCAACGTCTTCAAGGATCGGTTCAGAAACAAGTGGCGCAGACGCCCGCTCGCTGAACCTTTTGATTGGCCATTTCGCGGTTGCGCCTGCAGCACTTGTTTCTGAACACGGCATTCGGCCAATTTTCCATCTGGCAAGCCAGCTACTGAATGCAAGATACAAGACTTGAACATCCCGTCTTCCCTCCAAGACTTGACCCCGTCTTCCCTCTGAATGCAAGATACAGGTTCCCGTCTTCCCCAGACTTAACCCCGTCTTCCCCCCGCAATCAAGCTGGCTTCAAAAACGACAAAGGAGACCTAACCATGACAAAAACAATCCTCATCGGAATACTCACCGCGCTCTGCGCAACTGCCGCTCAGTCCAGCATCCTGCTGCAGGAAAACTTTGACTATGCCAACGGCGACATCGACGGCCAGGGCAGCGCCGGCGACGGATGGGGCGGCGCGTGGTCGTACAGCATATGATGGGAGGCCCCACTCCAGTCATAAGCGACGGGCGCCTTGCCATCGGCACCGGCACCGTTTCAGGATTGCTAGAAAGAGACACCAGCGGCTTGTCGGGGCCAGCGACAGGAGAATCGCTCTATTTCGCCCTTGATCTCACCGTCATGAGCTCTGGATCTTTTGATCTGAATAATTATGTGAACGGATCAGCGGTTGGCAGTGGCTGGGGTTTTGAAAGCGGTGATACCCAAACCCGCATAAACGGAAGCGACACCTCTCCCGCTCACACCTACACGGCGGGGCAAACCTTCCGCATGGTGTTGCGCGGCACCAATCTGACCACCGATACCGCCGCGCTGTGGATCGATCCCTCCGCCGAAACCGACACGCCGTTTAACACGGCATCCGCTTCCACATACACGGCCATCTCCGGCAGCCCGACCCAAGTATCCTTTTCCCTCAATAACTCCACCGGCTCGGACATTTACATCGACAATATCGTGCTGGCGACCACGTTTGACGAAGCGATCCCGAAAGCGATCCCGGAACCGGCGACCTTCACGCTGTTCGGTGCCGCTGCCATGCTCTTCGTGGGCGGTCGCTTCCGTCGGGGAAAAGGCTTACGGGGTCGGGTCGGCTAAGCAGGCCAAAGGGCGAAACGGATCCTGTGCTGACGCCACACGCACTCTACCGAGAGCTGGCGGGCTCCGACGAGACGCGTCTCGCCGCGTATCGTCGGTTGTTCGAGGACGTGCTCAGTGCCGAACTGCTGCGGCGCCTGCGCGATTGCACCAACGGCGGGTTCGTGCTCGGCAGCCCAAGGTCCGAACGGCAGGTGGCCGCCATGGTCGGACGACGGACCTGAAAGGGCTCCAATGCCGTTAAGTCAAGCCGTGGGAGCGGCTTCCAGCCGCGACGGTCGCCGCGCGAGCCGAGTCGCGGCTGGAAGCCGCTCCCACAAAGCGCCCCCATCGCTCGCTAACCCAATGGCATTGGGGAAGGGCTCGCCTGGACGACCGCGAAAAGAGACGGATGCCGGAGAGCAAGAGACGCTCGGTTTGTAGAAAACGTGGTCGGGAAGTAAGCCCAATGCCGTTAAGTCAAGCCGTGGGAGCGGCTTCCAGCCGCGACGGTCGCCGCGCGAGCCGAGTCGCGGCTGGAAGCCGCTACCACAAAGCGCCCCCATCGCTCGCTAACTTAATGGCATTCGGGAAGGGCTCGCCTGGACGACCGCGAAAAGAGACGGATGTCGGAGAGCAAGAGACGCTCGGTTTGTAGAAAACGTGGTCGGGAAGTAAGCCCAATGCCG
>CALOBA010000051.1:0-23573 GCA_942491465.1 uncultured Gammaproteobacteria bacterium | reverse complement strand
GACTCCGGCAAGCTGATCTCCGTCCTGGCGATGATCCTCGGCCGGCTGGAGATCTTCACCATCCTGGTGCTGCTGACGCCCGGGTTCTGGCGCGATTGACGCGTGAGAACGTATTGATGTTACCGGCTAGCCGGACCGGCCGAACCGGCGGCGGCGCCGACCCGGCCCGTTCCGCCACGTCCACCAGAAGTCAGTTAATCCCTGCGAGCACTCTCATGGGCATCCGGTGATCCGCCTGCCCAGCGGCGGGCCCAACTCGCGCCCCAACCGCGCGGTGCCAAGTGCACTGATGCGGAAGTCCTCTCCGACCTCCGTCATGGCTCCAAGGCACCAAAGCCAGATTGGCGCCCGAAAGCCCTACCGCGCTTGCCGAGGGGGCGTGCTAGGTCGCCGGGTTCTTCGGCATGTCGAAGAAGCGATAGGCCACGCCGGCCAGCGCCGCGCCGACGATGGGGGCGACCCAGAACAGCCATAGCTGCATCAGCGCCTTGCCCTCGCCGGCGAAGAACAGCACCAGGGCCGGGCCGGTGCTGCGCGCCGGGTTGACGGAGGTGTTGGTGATCGGGATCGAGATCAGGTGGATCAGCGTCAGCGCCAGGCCGATGGCGAGGCCGCCGGCCACGGCATGGGCCTCCTTGTGGGTCGCGCCCAGGATGATGAACAGGAACATGAAGGTCATGACCACTTCGGTCACCAGGGCGGCCACCAGGCCATAGCCCTGGGGCGAGAGTTCGCCGTAACCGTTCACGGCCAGGCTGTTGGCCGCCAGCGTGAAGCTGGGCTGACCTTCCACGTGCTGGCCCATGTCGCCGGCGATATAGAGGATCAGCCCCGCGGCCAGGATGGCGCCGATGGTCTGGGCGATGACGTAGGCGGGCAAGTGGCCCCAACTGAAGCGACCGCCGACGGCCAGACCCACGGAGACGGCCGGGTTCAGATGACAGCCCGAGATGTGGCCGATGGCATAGGCCATGGTCACGACCGTCAGGCCGAACGCAAAGGCGACGCCCAGGTAGCCGATGCCGACGTCCGCCACGCCGGCGGCGAAGACCGCGGCGCCGCAGCCGCCGAGGACCAGCCAGAAGGTGCCGATCAGCTCGGCGAGGGTACGCTGTGTCAGGGACATGTCGATAATCTCCAAGTCGTGATTGAGCTTGTTGTTCGCGGCAGCGATGATAATTGTCAATGCGGGCCGAGGCGAGCACTTTTCCGCCGTGCGGCGGTCGAGACCATGCCGACCTCGCCCCGGGTCGCAGGCCGAGGGCATGATCCCGAGATGACGGATTTCGGCAATGGCCGGGTTTCCTGTACAGTCTGCGGTCCGCCGCCGCTGCCCCGCCCTAGACGCATGCCGTTGCCAAGACGCCCCGCCCATCGACACCCGAGCACCACCGGCCTTTTGCTCGGCACGCTGCTGATCCTGATCGGCCTTGGCCCGCCCGCGGTTGCGGGCGCCGCAGGCCCGCAGGTCGACATCGGTTCGAAGAAGTTCACCGAGTCGGTCATCCTCGGCGAGCTGCTGCGCTTCGTGGCCGAGGACGCCGGCGCCGATGCCCGCCACCGCGAGGCCCTGGGGGGCACGCGCATCCTCTACAGCGCGCTGCGCGCCGGCGAGATCGACGTGTATCCGGAGTACACCGGTACCCTCACCGGCGAGATCCTGGCCGATCGCAACCTGCGCACCCCGGCCGAGCTGGCCGCGGCACTGGCCGAGGACGGGCTGCGGATGTCCGCGCCGCTGGGCTTTCAGAATACCTATGCCCTGGCGGTGCCGGCGGCCCTGGCGCAGGCGCTTGATCTTCGCCGCATCGGCGACCTGCGCGACCATCCGGACCTGCGCCTGGGCTTCAGCAACGAGTTTCTTGATCGGGACGACGGCTGGCCGGGGCTCAAGCGCCGCTACGGCCTGCCCCAGCAGCGGGTGCAGGGGCTGGATCACGACCTCGCCTACCGCGGCATCGCCAGCGGCCGGATCGATGTGACCGTGGCCTACACCACCGACGCCGAGATCGCCCACTATGATCTGGTGCTGCTGGACGACGACCTGGGCTACTTCCCGGACTACCAGGCCGTGCTGCTCTACCGGGCGGACCTGCCCGAGCGCGCGCCGGGGCCGGCGGCGGCCTTCAACGCCCTGACCGGGCGGATCGACGCGCAGACCATGGCCGGCATGAACGCCGCCGTGAAGCTCCACGGCGAGACCGAGCAGCAGGCCGCGGCGGCCTTCGCCACCACGCGGCTGGGCATCGCCGCCGGCGCCGAGCAGACCGGTTTCTGGACCGAGCTTCGCCGGCGCACCCTCGAGCATCTGGCCCTGGTCTCGGTCTCGCTTGGCGCGGCCATCCTGGCGGCGATCCCGCTCGGCATCATCGCCGCCTACCGCCCGGCCATCGGCCAGCTGGTGCTGGCGCTGGCCGGCATCTTCCAGACCATCCCGTCGCTGGCCCTGTTCGTGTTTCTGATCCCGTTCCTGGGCATCGGCTGGCCGCCCACCGTCGCCGCGCTGTTTCTCTACAGCCTGCTGCCCATCGTGCGCAACACCCACGCCGGCCTGACCGGCATCCCGCGCCCGATCCGCGAGTCCGCCGACGTCATCGGCCTGACGCCCGCCGCCCGGCTGCGACTGGTGGAGCTGCCGCTGGCGGCAAGCACCATCCTCGCCGGGATCAAGACCGCCGCCGTCATCAACGTCGGCACGGCGACGCTGGCCGCGCTGATCGGCGCCGGCGGCTACGGACAGCCGATCCTCACCGGCATCCGTCTCGACGATACCGCGCTGATCATGCAGGGGGCGATTCCGGCGGCCATCCTCGCCCTGGCCATCCAGGGGCTGTTCGAGCTGGCCGAGCGGCGGGTGGTGCCGCGGGGGCTTAGGCGGGGCTCCGCCGGCGGCTGATCCTCAGCCGCCACCGACAGCGGCCTCGAAGGCCGGACTGGCAATGGTCCGGTAGCCGTCGTCTTCGCGCACGATCAGCAGCGCCGCCAGCCGCAGGCGCTGTGCCAGCGCCAGCCCCTGCTCCGGCCCCAGCACCAGCAGCGCCGTGGCCAGGGCGTCGGCTCGGGCGCAGCTCGCGTCCAGCACGGTCACCGATGCCAACCGGTGGCGCACGGGCCGGCCGGTGGTGGGGTCGATGGTATGGGAGTAGCGCCGCCCGTCCACCTCGAAGAAGTTGCGGTAGTCGCCGGAGGTCGCCATGGCCGAGCTGCGCAACGGCACCACGGCGAAGACCTCGCGCACCTGCGTCGCCGGGCGCTCGATGGCGATCCGCCAGGGCTCGCCGTTGGCATTCGTCCCGCGCCCGCGCAGCTCGCCGCCGATCTCGACTAGGTAATCGGTGAGACCGCGGACCTCCAGCAGACCGGCGATCTCGTCGACACCATGCCCCTTGGCGATGGCGGACAGGTCCACGTAAATCCCGGAGAGGGCCTTGCGCAACGCGGGCGCCGAGACGCGCGCCGCAAGCTGGCCGTAGCCGACCCTGGCCAACGCGTCCGCCACGTCGAACTCCGACGGCAGCTCCGTGGCCAACGCCCCCGGCCCGAAGCCCCAGAGGTTCACCAGCGGACCGACGGTGACGTCGAAAGCGCCTCCGGTGAGCTGGCTGATCTCCAACGCCAGCGCGACCACCCGCGCCAGACCTGCCGACACCGGAAACCAATCCCGACTCGACGATGCATTGAAGCGTGACAGCTCGGAGCGCGGTTCATAGGTCGACATCTGGGCGTTGACGGTGTCCAGATGCTCGCGGATGCGCGACTCCAGCGCCGCCGGGTCCAGGTCCAGCGGCGGCTCCACCACCTGAACGTTCCAGGTCGTGCCCATGGTCTCGCCGTGCAGCCGCAGGACCTCGCGGGCGGTATCGTCGGCGCAGCCGGCAAGCGCCGACACGCCGAACAGCACGCCGAGGTACAGCGCGACCGGCATCCGGCGCCAGCTCGGCGGCAACCGCCAGGCGCCCGCCCGCCGACGCAGCGGCTGGCGGCCGGTGCTTGCAATGTTGGCCAACATCGGCACCCCCGCGCTCAGTGCTCGCGCCGGCGCGACCCGCGCCGTTGGCGCAGCTTCAGCCGGGTCAGGATCGGTCCGGACAGCGCGTAGCCGAGCGAGCCCAGGAACAGGACGATGGGCGGGTCGAGCACCGCCAGCGCAAACACCAGCATCAGGGCCACAATGGCAACGAACGGCACCCGCCCCTGCCGGTCCAGCTGTTTGAAGCTGTGATAACGGAAGTTGCTGACCATCAACAGCCCCGCCCCCGCCGTCAGCACTGCGGCGAGCCAGCTCACCGAACCACCGTCGATGCCGTTGTCGACGCCGAGCCAGATCCCGGTGGCGATGATCGCCGCCGCCGACGGGCTCGGCAGCCCCTGAAACCAGCGCTTGTCGGCGATGCCGACCTGGGTGTTGAACCGCGCCAGGCGCAGGGCCGCGCCGGCGGTGAAGACGAACGCGGCCAGCCAGCCGACCTTGCCCAGGTCCGACAGCGCCCATTCGTAGACCACCAGTGCCGGTGCGACGCCGAAGGCCACCATGTCCGACAGGCTGTCGTACTCGGCCCCGAAGTCGGTCTGGGTGTTGGTCATGCGGGCGATGCGGCCATCGAAGCCGTCCAGGATCATCGCCGCAAGGATGCCCAAGGCCGCGGCCTCGAAGCGGTCCTGGGTGGCGGCGAGCACGGCGTAGAAGCCGGCGAACAGGGCCGCGGTGGTAAACAGATTCGGCAGCAGGTAGATACCCCGGCGACGCTTGCGCTTGCAGGGCGTCTGGTCGGTCTGGTTCAAATCCGACGTCGGCGGCAGGTTGGGGCTCTCGGACATGACAGCGGTGCTCGGCTGGTTGGCGCGGCCCGGCGCCCCGGCACGAACGGCCGGGCGGCGGGGGCTGAAGTGGGTGGGGAGTATACCCGGACCCAAGCCCCCGGCGTGATGTCGATACCATTGCGGCAATCGCGCCGGCGCCGGGACCTCGGCGGCTGCGCTCAGGCCGGTGGTGCCAGCGTCAGACCCCGCAGATTGCGCGAGAATCCTTCCAGGGCCGCAATGCCGGAGGCCTCGGCGCGTTGGCACCAGTCCTGAAGTGCCCGCAACAGTTCCTCCTGCGAAGGCGCGTTGCGCTCCCAGATCTGTCGCAGCTGCTCGCGGTACTGGTAGACCACCGTCAGTTGGCGGCTGTCGCGCAGGATCTGCTCCAGTCGCAGTTTGGCGGCGCTGTCGAGGCGGTCTCGTTCCCGCGCCATCAACCGGCTAACCGCGCGGGCCTTGCGCCGGCACAGGTGCTCGGTCCGGCACAGCTCCTGGCGCGCCACCGGCTTGAGCACCTCTTTGCTGTAGCGGGCGATGACGTACATTCGGCCGATGAGCACGGCCCTTAGGGTATCCATGTCCACACTCACCTTGCCCGGTGCCATCTTGGTCTGCGGCGCAACCCGCTCGACCCGCGCCAGCCTGAACAGTGCGAGCACTTGGATATAGAACCAGCCCAGGTCCAGCTCCCACCAGCGCGACGACAATCGGGCCGATGCGGGGAAGGCGTGATGATTGTTGTGCAGCTCCTCGCCGCCGATCAACAGTCCCCAGGGCACGATGTTGGTCGATGCATCGTGGGTCTCGAAATTACGGTAGCCCCAGTAATGCCCGATACCGTTGATGACCCCGGCGGCAAAGATCGGGATCCAAAGCATCTGCACGGCCCAGGCGGTGACCCCGTAGACGCCGAACAGGGCCAGATCCAGGATCAACATCAGCCCCACCCCATAGAGGGGATAGCGGCTGTAGAGGTGTCGTTCGATCCAGTCCTCGGGGGTACCCTTGCCGTAGCGGGCGACCAGCTCCGGGTCGTCGGCCGCGGCGCGGTAGAGCTCCACGCCGCGGCTTAGGACCTGACCGAGTCCGACTACCCGCGGACTATGCGGATCGGCGGGGGTCTCGCACTTGACGTGGTGTTTGCGATGCACCGCCACCCATTCGCGCGTGACCATGCCCGTGGTCAACCACAACCAGAAGCGTGTGGGGTGGGCCACCAAGGGGTGCAGCTCAAGCGCCCGGTGCGCCTGCGCCCGATGCAGAAAGATGGTGACGGCGGCAATCGTCAGGTGCGTCATGATGAGCACGGCGACCACGACCTGCCAGGGCGAAAAGTCAAGCAATCCAAAAATCATCATGTCCTCCATTTGGCGGGACGACGCAATATCGCGATTCGTCTTACCCTGATGCTGGTCCGCAGGCAACGCGATGTCAACATGACACCAAAAAGGATAAAGTCGGATCATCAGGATAAGCCGTGCAATATGGCTGGCACGCGGATGTTCAAGAAATCTTATTTTGTGCTCTTCGTCATGGCGAGGTTTAATGGGGACAGATACCAGGCCACGCCGCCCGCGGCGTTCCATGCAGTGACCAAAGGGGTCAGATCATGCAGCGAAAGAGACCCGACCTGCCGAGCAGCGACAAGCGCTGGAAGCTGGTCAACACGGCGATGCGCCGCAACGGCTACAGCGAGCACGCATTGATCGAGGCCCTGCACAGCGTCCAGGACGCCTTCGGCTTCCTCGACGAGGAGGCCATGACCTTTGTCGCCGACTCCCTCGACCTGCCGCTGAGCAAGGTCTACGGCGTGGCAACCTTCTATCACCTGTTCACGCTGAAGCCCAAGGGGCGGCACTCCTGCGTCATCTGCACCGGCACCGCTTGCTACATCAAGGGCGCCGGCACCCTGATCGACGGCATCGAGGCGCGCTTCGGCGTCGCCCCCGGCGAGACCACGCCGGATGATGCCCTGTCGGTGCTCACCGCCCGCTGCGTCGGTGCCTGCGGGCTGGCGCCGGCGGTGGTGCTCGACGGCGATGTGATCGGCAAGCTCGGTAGCGACAAGCTCAACGAGCGCATCGCCGCACAGATCGACGAAGCGGAGGCCGCGGCATGAACCTGGATGATCTCGAAGACCTGGCGCAGCAGTACCGCGACGCAGACGCCGACGTGGAGCACGAGGTCCGTGTCTGCATGGCCGCGAGCTGCCAGTCCTCCGGCGCCGAGCCGGTGCTCGACGCATTGCGCGAGACCTGCACGGACGGCGGCGAGGGTAGCTGCCGGATCAAAGGCGTCGGCTGCATGGGGCTGTGCTCGGCGGGGCCGCTGGTGTCGATCTCCGGCCGCGATGCGCCGCTGAACGAGGCGACGCTGTACCGCGACGTCACGCCCGAGGACGCCGGCGAGATCTTGGCCAGCATCGACGGCCCGCCGGTGGAGCGCCTGCACTGCCCCACCGATCAGCCGTTCTTCGCCCGTCAGCAGAAGATCGTGCTGGAGCATTCCGGCGTCGTCGACCCGGTGAGCTTCAAGGGCTATGTGGCCGTCGGCGGCTACACCGCCATGGTCCAGGCCCTGACCGAGATGACGCCGGCGGACGTGGTCGCCGAGGTCACCACCAGCGGACTGCGCGGGCGCGGCGGCGGCGGCTATCCGACCGGGCTCAAATGGTCCACGGTGGCGAAGACGCCATCGGATCAGAAGTATGTCATCTGCAACGCCGACGAGGGTGATCCGGGCGCGTTCATGGACCGCGCCATCCTCGAGTCCGACCCCCACCGGGTGCTCGAGGGCATGGCCATCGCCGCCTACGCCATCGGCGCGAACAAGGGCTACATCTACGTCCGTGCCGAGTATCCGCTGGCCGTGGAGCGGCTGAAGACGGCCATCCGCAAGGCCAAGCGCGCCGGCTTCCTGGGCCACCACATCTGCGAGACCCAGTTCAACTTCGATATCGAGATCCGCCTGGGCGCCGGCGCCTTCGTCTGCGGCGAGGAGACCGCCCTGATGGCCTCCATCGAGGGCCAGCGCGGCCAACCGCGGCCGCGACCGCCCTACCCGGCCCAGTCCGGCCTCTGGGGCTATCCGACGCTGATCAACAACGTCGAGAGCTATGCCAACATCGCCCCCATCGTCAGCAACGGCGGCGATTGGTTTGCCGGCATCGGCACCGAGCACTCGAAAGGCACCAAGGTGTTCGCCCTGGCCGGCACCATCGAGAACACCGGCCTGATCGAGGTGCCCATGGGCACCACGCTGCGCGACATCATCGAGGTCATCGGCGGCGGCATCCCCGGCGGCAAGGCGTTCAAGGCGGTACAGACCGGCGGCCCGTCCGGCGGCTGCGTGCCCGAGGCACACCTGGACATCGCCGTGGACTACGACAGCCTCAAGACCCTGGGCACCATGATGGGCTCCGGCGGCATGATCGTCATGGACGAGACCTCCGACATGGTGGACGTGGCGCGCTACTTCATGGAGTTCTGCATGACCGAGTCCTGCGGCAAGTGCATCCCCTGCCGCGCCGGCACCCAGCAGATGCACGGCCTGCTCGACCGCATCGCCCGCGCCCGGGCCGACCGCAACGACCTGGCGCTGCTGGAGGAGCTGTGCGAGGTGGTGCGCGCCACCAGCCTGTGCGGACTCGGGCAGACGGCGCCGAACCCGGTGATGAGCACGCTGCGGTATTTCCGTGAGGAGTACGAGCGCAAACTGGCGGTCTAAGTCAAGGTTCAGAAACAAGTGGTGCAGACGCAACCATGAAACGGCCAATCCAAAGGCACCACGAGCGGGCGTCTGTACCACTATCCCGCCGCCCGCCGCCGCGCGGCCCTGGAGACGGGGCTGGCGTTGACGACCTTCCCCGAGACGCCCCCGTATAGCATCGAGCAGCTGCTGGACCCCGAATTTCTCGACTGACCCGAACCCGACTGCCACCGAATCCCAACCCTTCACCGCGGCAACCCCAAGGAGCCTTAGATGCCCCTACCCGCCCCACAACCCAATGTCCGTGTCGTCACCTTGAGGATCGACGGCCAGGACCTGTCCGCGCGCGAGGACGAGACGCTGCTGGAGGTCTGCCGGGAGAACAAGATCCCGATCCCGAGCCTGTGCTGGATCGACGGCCTGTCGGTCTTGGGCGGCTGTCGGCTGTGCATGGTCGAGGTGGCCGGCAGCAACCGGCTGTTCGCCGCCTGCGCGACCCAAGTGGCCGAGGGCATGGAGGTGACCACCAATTCCGAGCGCCTGGCGCACTATCGGCGGGTCATCGTCGAGCTGCTGTTCGCCGAGCGCAACCACGTCTGCTCGGTCTGCGTCTCCAACGGCCACTGCGAGCTGCAGGGGCTGGCCCAGGCCTGCGGCGTCGACCATGTGCGCATGCCCTATCGCGACAAGGGCTACGAGGTCGACAGCAGCCACGAGATGTTTCGCGTCGACCACAACCGCTGCGTGCTCTGCACCCGCTGCGTGCGCGTCTGCGACGAGATCGAGGGGGCGCATACCTGGGACATCATGGGCCGCGGCAGCGAATGCCAGGTCATCACCGACCTGGCCCGCCCCTGGGGCGACAGCGACACCTGCACCAGCTGCGGCAAGTGCGTCCAGGTCTGCCCCACCGGTGCCCTGGTCAAGCAGGGCACCTCCGTCGGCGAGATGGTCAAAGACCAACACTTCCTGCCGATCCTGGCCCGCCGGAGGCATGCCCGATGACCGAATCAACCGTAGTCAACGCCCCCGCCGCCGGCGCTCAGACCGGCCGCAAGGTCACCATCGCCACCGCCTGGCTCGACGGCTGCTCCGGCTGCCACATGTCGTTCCTGGACATGGATGAGCGCCTGGTGGACCTGGCCGGACTGATCGAGATCGTCTACAGCCCGCTGGTGGATACCAAGGAACTGCCCGAGGGCGTCGATGTGGGCATCCTCGAAGGCTCCATCAGCAACGAAGACGACCTGCACAAGGCCAAGCAATTCCGCGCGCGCTGCAAACTGCTGATCAGCCTGGGCGATTGCGCCGTCAACGGCAACGTCCCGGCCATGCGCAACCCGTTCAAGCTCGACACCGTGTTTGATCGCGCCTTTCGCGAGAACGTGACCCTGAACCCGCAGATTCCCACGGTGGACGTGCCCGCGCTGCTCGAGAAGGTGCAGCCGATACACGCCATGATCCCGGTCGACGTCTTCGTCCCCGGCTGTCCGCCCCACGCGGACGCCATCTACTACGTGCTCAGCGAGCTGATCGCCGGGCGCACGCCGGAACCGAGCAAGGTGACCCGCTTCGGCGCCTGATGCCGGGCAGCACCATCAACCGCCACCCGGCGGCGAGGACAGCAAAGATGCATGCAGGCCGCCGCCCGAGCATGGCCGTCGGCCTCTTGATACCGATCCTGATCGCGCCCGTCGCCGCCGCCCAACCCGCGGAGCACCCGATGGGGCCACGCCTGCAACGGTTGGAGCAGCAAGTCTTAGACCTCAGCAAGCGCTTGGAGGCGCTGGAACGTGGCGGCATCGATGCTGCGCCGTCGGGACCGACGCTCGACAACGCCAACGGCCCCAGCTGGACCTTCGACCCGCCATTCGACGGCACTGGGCTCACCGCCGTGCACTATGCGCTGGACCCCAAGACCGGCACCCTGGATCTGCTGCTGCGCATCGAGGCCCCGCTCGCCGACCCGGCGGCCTGGTCTCGGCCCAATGTGCCCGTCATCGCCGTTGTCGACGACGGGTCAGGCAGCCTTGTGCGGGCCGGCTTCAAGCTGCTGCGCGGCCAACGACTCGAGCCCGGCGCCAGCCTGCATCTGCGCGGGCGGGTGCCCATCGCCGCGGCCGCCAAGGCGGGGCATGTGCGCGTCGGCTTGGCGGCTGGTGGCTGATTGGCTTGTTTGATCTCATAATCGTTGGCGAATATTCGCCGACGGTTACGATTTCGATCACGATTTCGATTTCGATTTCGATTTCGATTTCGATCACGACAACGACAACGACAACGACAACGACAACGACAGCGACAGCGACAGCGACAGCGACAACGACAGCGACAGCGACAGCGACAACGACAACGACAACGACAACGACAACGATTTTGACGACGCGATCGACCAACCCCTTTTTCGGCCAGTACCACACAGGGCAACGACCATGAGCCGCACGATCAGTATTGACCCGGTCACCCGCATCGAGGGCCACGCCCGGATCAGCCTCCAGCTCGCCGACGACGGCAAGGTGGAGGACGCCCGCTTCCACCTCACCCAGTTCCGCGGCTTCGAGAAGTTCTGCGAGGGCCGTCCCTACCGCGAGATGCCGGCGCTGACCGCGCGCACCTGTGGCATCTGCCCGGTCAGCCACCTGCTGGCCTCCAACAAGGCCTGCGATGACCTGCTCGCCGTCACCATCCCGCCGACCGCCGAGAAGCTGCGCCGGCTGTTGAACCTGGCCCAGCTGCTGCAATCCCACGCGCTGTCATTCTTCCATCTGTCCTCACCGGACCTGCTGCTCGGTTGGGATTCCGACCCCGCTCGGCGCAACATCTTCGGCGTCATGTCCGCCGACCCCCAGCTGGCCAAGAACGGCATCCGCCTGCGCCAGATCGGCCAGACCATCATCGAGACCCTGGGCGGCAAGAAGATCCACCCCACCTGGGTGGTCCCCGGCGGCGTCAGCGAGCCCTTGAGCCAGGAGAAGCGCGAGGCCATGCTCGCCATGCTGCCCGAGGCGCTGCAGATCGCCAAGGATACCTACGCCTTCTTCAAGACCCTGGTACCCAAGTTCAAGGACGAGGCCGATCACTTCGGCACCATGCCGACGCTATTCCTGAGCCTGGTCTCGCCCAAGGGCACGCTGGAGCACTGCACCGGCTTCCTGCGCGTCAAAGACGCCCAGGGGCGCATCGTCGAGGACATGGTGCCGCCGTCGGACTATGCGCGCATCATCGGCGAGGCGGTGGAGGACTACAGCTACATGAAGTTCCCCTACTTCAAGCCCCTGGGCTACCCGCAGGGGATCTACCGCGTCGGCCCGCTGGCGCGGCTGAACAACGCCGACTCCTGCGGCACCCCGTTCGCCGATGTCGCCCTGGCCGAGTTCCGCACCTTGCAGGAGGACGCCGGCCCGGTCACGTCGAGCTTCCACTACCACTACGCCCGGCTCGTGGAGATCATCTACGCCGTCGAGACCATGCAGCGGTTGCTCAAGGACCCGGAGATCCTCGACACCCGGGTGCGCGCCCGCGCCCGCGGCAACCGCGACGAGGGCATCGGCGTCTCCGAGGCCCCCCGCGGCACCCTGATGCACCACTACAAGATCGACGACCACGGCCTGATCACCTGGGTGGATCTCATCATCGCCACCGGCCACAACAACCTGGCCATGAACCAAAGCATCCGCCAGGTGGCCGACGCCTATGTCGACGGGGCGAAGCTCACCGAGGGCATGCTCAACCGCGTCGAGGCCGTCATCCGCTGCTACGACCCCTGTCTCTCCTGCGCCTCCCACGCCTTCGGCCAAATGCCCCTGTCCATCGAGCTGAAAGACGCCGACGGCCGGGTGGTCGATCGGCTGGTGCGGGGCTGATTCGGCGCGCTTCAATAGCACAGCTTCATGCACGACGTAGGTGCGGCTTCAGCCGCATCGCCGCGGGAATCCACCCGAGCCCAAGCCCCATCCAGTCTGGAAGCCTGATCGGGCTCGTTTTTCCAATGGAGCGCAGAACCGATAACGAGGCTTCACCATGAGCGCTATCACCTTTGACACCTTGAAATTTGCCCGCACGCTCAAGGATGCCGGCATACCCGACGATCAAGCCGAGGCCTTCGCCAACGCCTTCCGCGATGCCACCAGCGAGGAGTTGGTCACGCGCGATTACCTGAACTCACGCATCGCCGATGTCGAGACCCGGGTCGAGACGGCCAAGGCCGATATCATCAAATGGATGGCTGGGCTGCTGATCGCGCAAGCGGCGGTCGTGGCGACGTTGGTGAAGCTGATCTAAGGATCGGTTCAAAAACAAGTGGTTCAGACGCCCGCTCGTGGTGCCTTTGGATTGGCCGCTTCATGGTTGCGTCTGCACCACTTGTTTCTGAACCTTGACTAAGCGTCGCCGCCGTCCAACTCGACGACGAGGGCTGGCCGCAGCATGTGCGCTTCGACGCCATCGACGATGTCAAACGTCCAGATAGGTGGACAGGCGCCTCCGTGGTGCGCCGGCCTCACGGCGAGTGCGCGACCGCAGCCGGCTGAAGCCGGCGCACCATCACAGCCGACCCTGCCAGGGCGAGGCCCGGCCTAGATCGCGCCCCAGGCCTCGCGCACCACGTCGGTCTTGGTGGCGATGACCTCGTCCAGGGTCTTCACCGGGGCCTTGGGCTTGTAGTCCTTCGATGCCTCCAGGACCGTCGCGACCTTGTCCTCGCCGCTCTGGCCCTTCAGGTCGGACTTCTCGACATAGAACAGCTCCATCAGCTCGTTCCAGACGATCCCCTCGCGGTACTCGATGAGGATCCAGCGGCGGCCGTCCAGCTCGACCACGGCATCGCCGGCGAGGTTGTCGATGAACAGCACCGGCATGCAGTCCGCGGCCATCTGCTCGGCAAAGCCCGCGATCAGCTCCGGCAGTTCGTCGACGCTGGCGAAGTTGCCGGCGATCAGCTTGATGGAATCGCCATCGGCATCGGCAAGCATCACCGCCTGCCGCAGCAGGGCCACGGGCGGGTTGCGCTTGCCGGCGGTCTCATTGAACTCGCCGGCCTTGACGATGAAGTCACCGCGGAAGGCCTGCTGGCCCCCGCTGGTGGTGCCGAAGAAGGTGGTGATCCAGAAACGCTCATCGGCCTGGTAGGTATCGAGCAGCATGTTGCAAACCTGACATTGAATGTTGAAATTGTCGTATCGGCGCGAGGTCGATGCGGCCGGCAAGCCCCCGGTTCATCGGCATTTGCCGGGTCGCGGGGCCACCGGCAGGCGGCGCCGCGCCAACATTAAACAACTTTCATGCCACATCTGATCCAACGCCGCACACGCGCAACGGGATCAGATCGGCTGCCCACTCGCAGCCGGAGCCGGCTCGGCCAATACAGGCATCGGGCGAGCTGCTGCGTATACTGACGCCAAGCCACCCGACCATCCAACTACAAGCCACCTGAGCATCCAACCACAACCCGCCCATGTCGCACCCAGCAACACCCCCGACCCCCACCCTCAGCGCCCTGATCATCGGCTACGGCAGCCCGATCCGCGGCGACGACGCCATCGGCCCGCTGGCCGCCGACCGTATCGCCGCCCGCGAGGACCTGCCCGCGGGCATCGAGGTCCAGGCCCGGCACATCCTCACCGCCGAGCTGGTGGAGGACCTGGTCCGCGCCGAGCAGGTGATCTTCCTCGACGCCGCCGCCGACGCCGAGCCCGGCGCGGTGGGCACCCGCGAGATCGGCCCGGACACCGCCAGCCTCTCGACCATGGCCCACTTCCACGACCCGCGCGAACTGCTCGCCTGGTGCCAAGCCCTCTACGGCCGCGCCCCCCGGGCCTGGCTGGTCACCGCCGGCGGTGCCGACTTCGGCTACGCCAGCTACGACCTGACGCCGATCGCCGAGCAGGCCCTCGGGGAGATGGTGGAGGCCGCCCTGGAGCTGGCCGGTCAGCGTGCCAAGACGGCGGATTGCAGCGCAACTTGAGCCGCCGGCTGCCGCTCGGCAGCGCGGGGCCTCAGAACAGCTGGATCATCTCGTCCACCGGGACCTGGACGGACTGTTCGGTCAGCTCGCCGAGGCCGCTGATGGCCGGGCCCACGGGCTCGGCCACGACCCAGGCCCGCCCGGACCAGTCGAGCCGGGTGTCGTAGCCCTCGGGGGCGAGGCCGAGGGCGAGGTAGGCGTGGCCGGGGATCAGGGCCAGGGCGATGGGCAGGTCCGGGTACAGCCGATGGGCGAGCGCGGCGAACAGCACCGCCTTGCTGTCGCAGTCGCCGCGGTTGTCGGCCAGGACTTGCAGCGGCGGCAGGAAGCCGGCGCTGTCGGCGCGGTCGTGCAGGGGGTCGTAGGGGATCGACTGGGTAAACAGCAGCAGCCGCTCCAGGCCGGCGCGCAGGCCGAGACCGCGCAGCCAGGTGCGCAGCGGCGCGACCACCGGGTCGAGTGCGGCGGCCTCGATGCGGGCGATGCGCCGATAGTCCGGCAACAGCGCGCCGTCGGCGTTGATGCGGTACAGGCGCTCATGAAAGAACCGATCGGCGAAGCCGTCCATACGCGCTTCGATCTGCGCCAGCTCGGCCTCGACCTCGGCGCGCATCTGCTCGACGTCGCGATCGGTCGCGCCCTGTACGTCGGCGGCATAATCGGCGACGGCGGCGTTGGCCCGCACCTCGGCCTGGTCCATGCGCCGGTCGATGGCGTCGATGGTGCGCTGATCGGGGGCGCTGATGTGATAGCCGCCGCCGGATCGGCGGGTGATCCGCGCGCGCGGAAAGTCGGCGCGGATGGCGTCGATGGCCTCATCAAGGGCGGCCTGGAAACGCCGGCGCTGACGCTGTTGATAGTCCGCCGGGGCGCCGAGCCGCCAGCGGATGGTGCCGTCGCCGTCGAGACTGACCTCGGCGGCGGGCCAGCGGGCGGCGAGCCCCTGCACCAGGGCCTGGCGCCGCCGGCGCGACTCCTGCTCGGCCAGCGTGCGCAGCTCGCCGGGCCGATAGGCGTGGAAGCGTTGCTCGGAGGCGGCGACGGCGTCGCGCGGCAGACGCAGGCGCAGACCGCCGCCGTCCGCGTCCTGCAGCCGGTAGAAGCGCACCAGATCCGCCGGGCCGCCGGTCTCCCCCGCCGGCAGCACCGGGGCCGAGGCCGCGCTCGCCAGCAACAGCCAAAGCGGCAGCCAAGGCCTAATCATCACCGTCCCCGTCCAGCTGCGCCGGGCCGCCCAGGGCCTCGCGGACCAGGGGGATCAGCAACGCGGCATCCCAGGGCTGGGGCACAAACGCCTGCAGCCCGCCGCGATTGACGGCATCGACCACGGCCGGGCCGTCGTCGACGGCACCGACCACGAGGCGCCGCGTCAACGGGTGGCTGTGGCGGATGCGGGCGAGCGCGTCCACCAGCACCGGATCGATGGGACTCATCTGCACCAACACCAGGTCGATGCGCTCGTGGCCAAGGCACTCGAGGGCGTCGGCCAGGCCGTCGGCGCAGCGCACCTGCCAGCCGAACTGCCCCAGCACCAGCGCGAGCAGCGCCTGCTGCTCGGCATCGCGGGCCAGCAGTAGGATGACCCCCGCGTTCACCAGCCCCTGGGCCTCCGGCGGCAACAGGTCGGACCGCTCCCGGATCAGCTGCTCGATCTGCTCCGGCGGCGCAGGGCGCTGGAACAGGTAGCCCTGGCCCTCGTCGCTGCCGTACTGGGCCAGGTACTGCATCTGCACCAGTTCTTCGATCCCCTCCGCAAGGACCCGCATGCCCAGCCGATGGGCCAGGTCAACGGTGGCGCGGACGATGGCCTGATCGGTGGCGTCGCGGGTGATGTTGGCGGTGAACACCCGGTCGATCTTGATCACGTCGAAGGGGTAGTGCTTGAGGTAGCTGAGACTGGACCAGCCGGTGCCGAAGTCGTCCAGGGCGAGGCCGATGCCCATGCCGTGCAGCGTGCTCAGGGTACGGGCGGCCTGCTCGGGATCGCTTAGCAGCGAGGTCTCCAGGACCTCCAGCTCCAGCAGCTGCGGCGGCAGGCGATGGCGCTCGAGCACCTCGCGCACGTCATCGACGGCAGAGCCATCGGTGATCTGCGCCGGGAACAGATTGACGGCGATGCGCATCCGATGACCGTCGCGCAGCCATTCGCAGGCCTGCCGACAGGCCTCGTCCAGCACCCAGCGACCGAATAGCCGGTAGAGGTCGGTGCCCTCCACCACGTCGATGAAGGCCCCCGGGGGCAGCAGCCGATCCCCCCGCTGCCAGCGCAGCAGGGCCTCGCAGCCGATGACATGGCCGGTCGCGAGTTCGATCTGGGGCTGGTAGTGCAGCCTGAGCTCGTTGCGCTCCAAGGCCAGACGCAAGGCACCGTCGAGCTCGAACCAGCGCTGCGCCCGGCGGCCGCTCTCCGGGTCGAACAGGCCCACACCGGCGCCGCCTTGGCGCTGCTGCGCCTTGCAGGCGGACTCCGCTGCCGCCAGCAGGCGCTCGGCATCGGCGGCATCCTCCGGGATTCGCGCCAATCCGACGCTGACGCTGACGCGCAGCGACGCACCGCCGAGGGCGATGGGCCGGGCGGCCTGCTCGCGCAGCCGGGTCACCGCGTCGAGCACGCCGGCGTCGTCGGCCGGCAGGGGCAGGATCAGCCCCAGCTCGTCGCCGCCGAGACGGCCGAGGACGGCATTCCCGCGCAGGCTATCGCGCCAGCGCGACGTCAGCTCGCGCAGCACCTCATCGCCGCCGATCTGCCCGTGACGGTCGTTGATGGCGGAGAAATGGTCGATGTCGATGAAGGCCAGCGTCAGCGCATCGCCGGCGGCGACGGATTGGCCGAGCAGGCGCAGGAACGAGGCGCGGTTCGGCAGTCCGGTGGTGCTGTCGTGGACGGTCAGGTGCTGCAGGCGGCGGCGCTGGCGGATGTCCCAGATCACATCGGCCAGGGCGGTCACGAAGTACAGGTCGAGCAGGCCGTAGTCGCTGTCGCGGTCGGCCATCGCCAACAGGGCGTGCAGCCGTCCCTGACGCTCCACCGGCACCACCATCAGCCGCCGGCCGATGGGCGCGTCGTCGGCCGGCGGGTCGTCCACGGCGTCCAGGTCCCAGCCCCGAGCCTCCGGGATGAAGTGATTGGAGATCACCGCGGTGCGACGGGAGCGGATATCGTCGACGATGCTGCAGCCGCGAAGGTCCAGGTCCGCCATCGTCGTCCGCCGAGAGTGCCAGCTGGCCATGGGGATCAGCGTCTGCTCGTCGTCGCCCAGGTCGTAGTAGACCGCCGTGGCGCTGTAGCAGGCGGCGCAGACACGACTCATGGCGGTGATCAGCAGGGCCTGCTCGGAGAGGTCGTCGGCGCGCTCCATCAGATCGAGGCGGATCTCCATCAGCCGCTCGCTGTAGCGCCGCTCGGTAACGTCGCGACCGACGGCGGTAATCCCCTCCACGCGCCCATTCCGCCCCGGGTGCGCGATCAGCTCCCATTCGATCCAGCGGCTGCCCACATTCAGGCGCGCCCAATGCTGCACGCGGCGGCGATAGGGGGGAACGGTCACCACATCGATGGCCGCACTCAGTTTGCCGGCCCCCTCTTCGTGGTCGAGCAATGCGGCCAGATCGGTGCCGGTCAGCTCGCTGTCGCCGAGGCTCAGGGCACGGCGAAAGGACTGACTGGCCAACAGCAGCCGGCCTTGCCTGTCGAGACGCAGCACAAAATCCCGTTGCCCCTCCACCAGCATCCGGTAGCGCTCCTTCTCCGCGGCCAGGGCAGCGTTGGCGAGCGCACCCTCGGCCTCGGCCCGACGCGCCAAGAGCAGGTCGGTGCAGGCGATCAGCAGCGGCTGCAGGAACACGGGAAGGTCGGGGGCACAGCGCCCGGGGCGGCCGTACAGCCCGATGCAGCCGAGCAGCGACCGCCCGCGGCAGAGCGGTAGCGAGAGCACGACGGGGCCAGCGTCGGCCCGGGTGACGGCGGGATCGGTGCGCTCGCGCAGCGCGAGCTGCTCGGCGCCGGCCTGACTGAAGGCATTGAACTCGCCACCGTCGACACCGCTCAGGGCCAGGATCTCGTCGAGCGCGACCGCGTACTGCTCGGCGGCGGGCGCCCCATGCAGATACAGCCGCTGCACGCGCTCCACCGCCTCGTGGCGCCGCTCTTCGCGTTGCTGGCGCTCGGCGAGCCGCAACGCGACCTCGATGTCGCGCTGGATGCCGATGAAGTGGGTGACCCGACCGTCGGCGTCTTCTATCGGCTCGATGGTCAAGCGATTGTGAAAGACGCTGCCGTCGCGTCGGCGATTGCGCAGCACCACCTCCACGGGTTCCCTTTCTGCGAGCGCCTCGCGCAAAGGCATCAAGGCGGACTGGGCGCGATCATCGCCTTGGAGAAAGCGCAGATTGCGACCGACGACCTCGGCGGCGGAATAGCCGGTTATCCGCTCGAACGCCGCATTGACGTAGATCGTCTCCAGATCACCGTCGGCGCGCGAGATGCTCACGCCGTCGGGGATCGCCTCCAACGCCCGCGCGCGCAGCCGCAACGCATCGAGCGTCGTACAGTCAGTAGGCTCAGGACTTGTTTGGGTCATCAACCCTTGGTGGCGCGAGATGAGGCGCGCGCTCCTCCGTACGTCAGTGCTAGCGATCGCCGAGCGGTGGGACCGGCTCGGTGGCCAAGGCCAGTGTAACAGCCGGCGGCGATCCGATTCGATCCTATCCGATCCGATCCGATCCGATCCGATCGGCATGATCCGCGTAGGTCGTTCCAGCTTGGGCTGCAATCGTCGCGCCAGCTCGGCCTGAAACCGCGCCCGAGTCGTTGCATGAGACGGCAAAGGCGCAAAGGACGCTGAGGCGCAAAGCAGACCGAGACGGCGCCGGTTGCCCGCCCGCAAACCGCTGTGTCAGACTAGCTGGAAGCGTGCGATCGCCATTGGCGAGTGTGCCTCGTCCTCCCCAACTGTTGCCGGCCTTGACCTTGATCGATCTTCTACTCTACGTCAGTCACCTTAACGGGAGGAAGGATCGAGTGATCCGGCAGCTGGAGCGGACACTCGATGCGTCTCGTTGCGCCTATCGTATCGAGGTGGTCAATCTCCTCGAACGGCCCGATCGCGCCGTTGCCGATCTGGTCCTGGTCACGCCGACGCTGATCCGCCGTCACCCCTACCCCAGCCGCCGGGTCTGCGGCGACCTCAGCGACCCGCGGCGGGTGCTCGGCGAGCTGGGACTGGCGAGCCCCAAGTGAGCGTGCCCGCGGACCCCCATATCGGGGCGCCGACCGGCGGGGATCGCGACGCCCTTGGTGACCACATAGCGCACATTCGCAACGCAGATACGGACCACGCCATCGAGATCGCCGAGCGCGTCTGGTGGGTCGGTCATGTGCTCGCCGACGACAGCTTTCAGTGCCACAGCTACCTGATCGAGCAGGGCGACCAATCCGTTCTCATCGATCCGGGATCACCCCTGACCTTTGCCGGAACCCGTCGCAAGGTCGAGGAGGTCATCGCCTTCGACCAGATCCGCTGGCTGATCTGCCACCACCAGGACCCGGACATCGCCGCCGCCCTGCCCGAGATCGATCGGCTGATCCAGCGTAACGACGCCGCCATCATCACCCATTGGCGCACCTGGGCGTTGCTCAAGCACTACGGACTCAAGCTGCCGTTTTGGCTGGTGGACGAGCACGACTGGCGGTTGCCGCTGCTCGACCGGGAGCTGCGCTTCATCTTCACGCCCTATGCCCACTTCCCGGGGGCGATCTGCAGCTTCGACAGCCGCACCGGCGTGCTCTTCTCCAGCGACATCTTCGGTGCGTTTTGCGATTCGCCCCAGCTCGTCGCCGCCGACGAGGGGCATATCGAGGCCATGCGCCCGTTTCACGAGCACTACATGCCGAGCAGCGACATCCTGGACTATGCGCTGACTCAGATCGAGCGCCACCCGCTCAGCCTGATCGCACCGCAGCACGGCGCCATCATCCCGCCGCGGCTGGTCCGGTTCTTCATCGAGCAGCTCAAGCATTTGGATTGCGGACTCTATCTGCTCGGCAAGCAGGACAGCGATATCCGCCGACTGTCGCGACTAAACGCGACGCTGCGCGAGATGACCGAGACGATGCTGCTTTACCGCGACTTTCGCGATATCGCCACCCGCCTGCTGGAGCTGGTCCAGCGCACCTTGCCGGCAACGCGCATGGACTATTATGCCGTGCTCCCGAACGGCGACATGCTCAGCTTGACCCAATATTCCCGTTATATCGGCACCGTTGAAGCGCAGCCCGATCCCGTCTGCCGCTTTATCGGCGGCAACCGCAGCGCGTGGATCACCGCCCACCACCACGAAGAAGCCCTGCTTGAGCATCGAATCCACGACGGGATCCTCTGCGACCGATCGAGCGCAGACGGAGAACGGTTGCTGACGCTGCCGCTGTCCGGGTCGGACGGCAACAGCATCGATGCCATCGTCGTCATTGCCCTCAATACCGAGATCTCCATCACCGCCCCGGTCCTCGAGCTGGTCACGCAGATCAGCAAACCGCTCTACGTGGCTATCGAGCGCGAGGTCATCTACCGCAGCCTGGACCTGGAACGCGAACGTGCCTACCAGCGATCGATCCGCGACTCGCTGACCGGCCTCTATACCCGTGTGTATATGCAGGACATCATGGCGCGCTCTTGTGCCTTGCACGATCGGGACCCGGGCGCTGCGATCGCGGCGATCATGATCGACCTCGACCACTTCAAGCGGATCAACGATGGCCACGGACACCTGGCCGGCGACCAGGTTCTCCGTCGGGTGGGCGCGCTGCTTCGAGACCGCTGTCGCGATGGCGACGTGCCGGTCCGCTTCGGCGGCGAGGAGATGATTCTGTTTCTGGTCGGAACCGACGCGACGCAGACCTCAGCCGTTGCCGAGCGACTGCGGGCGCTGATTCAGGCAACACCGATCATGGCCGACGACGGCTCAACGCTGCGGATCACCGCCAGTCTCGGCGTTGCCGCGCGCAGCCAAGGCGAAGCCCTCGACAACCTGATTCGCCGCGCGGACGAGGCCCTGTATGTTGCAAAACAGCAGGGCCGCAACCGCGTAGCGCTCGCGGACGAGACCGGCCGGGATCAGCGGGCCGGGTGATCCAGTCTCGGCGGCGGCGGGGCAGGCGGCACGACCGGCATCGCCGGATAGGGCGCAAGCCCCATGGATTCACGCACATAGCCGGGAAAGTCGGGATTGGTCCAGCCGTCTTCGGCGAGCTTCTCCGGCGGCGGACGCAGCCGTGACGTGTAGTCCAGCACCGCCGCCTGCTGCGCCGGCAAGAACCCCTGAATCTGCTTGACCATCTCCGAATCGGAGTTCTTGCGCCGACCCGTGCGGATATTCTCGAACTGCCGGAACAGGTAATTGAAGTGCTGACCGGCAATCTCCGGGATGTGCTTCTGCCGATCCCCCTCCCCCGCCGAGCCATGGCAGTCCACGCAGTTCTCCTCATAGAGCTGCTCTCCCAGCGCCAAGTCCGTGCCCGGCCCCACGCCGTTGTGCGCAGTCATCGGCAGCTGGGCGACATAGGCGGCGACGTCGGCGATCTCCTGAGGGCCACCGAGGATGCCCGGGACCGAGAACGGGTACATCAGGGGGTTATCCCGATTGCCGGCGCGGAAATCCGCAAGCTGTTTGATGATGACGGTCCTCTGCTGGCCGGCAATCTGCGGGTAGGCACCGTCTTGGGTTCCCCAGCCCTCGGGCAGGTGACAGACCGCACAGAGCATGTACACGCGCCGGCCGTTGTCGATATCCGGCTCAAGTGCCATGACCTCGTCGTATTCGCGCTGCGCCACCTCCGCGGGGCTCTCGGCCGATGCGGGCGGCGCCAACGTGACCAGCGACCACAGGGCAAGCCCGACCAATGCCGTCCTGCCCGAACTGAAAAACTGCATAAACTCCTCCACAGATAGCGTTATTGAAGTTATCGATGTGATCCGAAGCCAGCGCCGCCGAACCTTCCCATTCAGGGCATCCTCAGGCCCGACACGCCCGGCACCGGAGTATGATGACCCGTTGGGTCGGTGACCGACTCCGCAGCCTAAGTCAAGGTTCAGAAACAAGTGGTGCAGACGCAACGACGAAACGGCCAATACAAAGGCTCAGCGAGCGGGCGTCTGCACCACTTGTTTTTGAATCGATCCTAACGGCGAACGCCACGGCAAGCTATAAACCGGGCCGAGGTCCAGATGAACGAATTTCGAAACAATCCCTGGAAGGCAACCACCACCGCCCCATCGGATAATGAGGATATGGTTTCCCAAGCCCAAGAAAAACGCCCCGGCACCGCATCGTCGCAAGACTCGCCGACGCGTCGCCCGCCGATCGCGTCCCGCCCCAGCCGCTCCCGTGAGCGTCGCGGTTCGTCGAGCAGCCGCCGGAAGCTGCGCACGCTCAAGGTGTTCACCGCACTCCTGCTGCTGGTGTTGGTCGCCGTGGTGGCAGCGACGGGGTTCGTGTACAACCGTTACCGGGTACACCGCGCAGATGCGATGGCCTTGACGGCGGAAAACACGCAGCTTCGCGAAGACCTCACCGAGGCCCAGGACAACCTTACGCGACTCAACAACGACCTGCGCATCCTGCTGTCGAACCGCATCCCCGGCGTGGTCGGCATCCAGCTTAATCGTCAGATTGAGATCAACGACCGCTACTTCCGCAGTCTGACCCTGTCGCGCTCGGGTGTCGGCGAGGAAGGCAGTCTGGAGTTTCACGCCGTACTACACAATCGACGCCCCGAGCCCGTGCTGGCGGATGCGCGCATCCTGCTGTTCGACGACATGGGATTGCAGACCGGCTCGACCACGCTGACGCCCGACCAGAGCATCACCCCGGTCTCCGGCCCCGAGCTGCAACCCGACGAGACCCGAACCTACAGCGGCAAACTCAGCATCGAGCGCCCGTCCAAATCTCGATACTTCCTCGTCGAAGTGCGCTAGCGCCCAAGGTCGGGCAACACTCGGAAGGCCTGCGGGCGCGCTGGCGGCGATTCAGCGTGGCGATGAGCTGATCTTGGAAGGCCCGACCGATCACCGAGCCAGGGCGCCGACATTGCGGGCCGCCGACT
>CALOBA010000050.1:0-75109 GCA_942491465.1 uncultured Gammaproteobacteria bacterium | reverse complement strand
ATTGGCCCTGGACCTGGCTGGTGCGTTGCGCGAAGACCTGCGCATCCTGGTCATGTCGGCGACCTTGGACGTGGCACCCATCGCCGCCCTGCTCGGTGGCGCGCCGGTGATCGAAGGCACCGGTCGGCGCTTCCCGGTGGAGGTGCACGCCATGCCGAGCGCCGAGGTCGCGGAGCCGTTGGCACTGGTGCCGGCTGCCGTACGTCAGGCCCTCGCCGAGCAGCCCGGTGACCTGTTGGTGTTTCTGCCCGGGTGCCGCGGAGATCGACCGCCGCAAGGGCGCGCTGGCGGGGCTCGCCTGCACGGACGGCATCTGAGGTGCTGCCGCTGCACGGTGCGCTGTCGGTGGCCGAGCAGGACCGCGCGCTGCGGCCACCGCCGGACGCGCCGCGGCGGGTCGTGCTGGCCACCGACGTCGCCGAGACCTCGGTGACCATCGACGGCGTCGGCGCCGTGGTCGACGGCGGCCTGGCCCGGGAGCCGCGCTACGATCCGGCTAGCGGTCTGATCAGCCTGGTGACCGAGCCCATCGCGCGGGCCGCCGCCGAGCAGCGCGCCGGTCGTGCCGGTCGGCTCGGCCCGGGCCGCTGCCTGCGGCTGTGGACGCAGGAGCAGGCTGCTGGCCGGCCGGCGCAACGTCCGGCCGAGATCCTGCAGGCGGACCTCGCCGGTCTGGTCCTGGAGCTGGCCCTCTGGGGCCTGACCGACCCGAACGACCTGGCCTGGCTCGAATTCGCCGCCGGCGCCGGCCTGGGCCTGAGCACGCGCCCTGCTGCAGGCGCTGGGGGCCATCGACGCCCAAGGCGCGATCACCGAAGCCGGGCGCCGCATGGCCTCGGCTGCCGGCGCATCCGCGTCTGGCGCACATGCTCACCGCCGCCCTGCCGCCGGCGCGGGCGCTGGCCGACCTGGCCGCGCTGGTGGGTGAGCGCGACCCGTGGCTCGCGCGTCGCGACCTGCCGCGCTCGGTGGACCTGGGCCTGCGTCTGCTGGCACTCCAGTCCCACCGCGCGCGCCGCCCGACAGCGGACTGGGAGCCTCGCCGCTTGGCCGCCATCGACCGCGCCGCCCGCCAGTTCCGCCAGCTCGTCGACGCCGCGAAGGCGCCGCGCACCGCCCCCGGCGATAGCGAGCGCGCCGACATGCTGTTGGCGTTCGCCTATCCCGACCGCATCGCCCAGGGGCGCGGCGGCGACGGCCGCTATCTGCTCGCCAACGGCACCGGTGCCATGCTGCCGCGGGACGACCCGCTGCTCGGAACCACCTATCTGGTCATCCGCCGACCTGGCCGCCGCCAGCGGCGACCCCTGCATCCGCGCGGCACTGGCCATCGATGACGCCGGCCTGCGCCAGGCCATGGCCGACCGGCTCCAGACCCGCCGCGCCCTGCTCTGGGACGCCGAGCGCGAGGCCGTTGCCGCCCCCGATCAGGTCCGACTCGGGGCGATCCTGCTCGAAGACCACCCGGCGCCCATCGCGGAGCCCGGGCGGCCCTGGACCTGCTGCTGGCCGCCGTGGAGCGCGCCCCCGAGCAGGCGCTGCGTTGGTCCGCCGCCGCCCGCCAGCTCCAGGCCCGGTCGCCCTGGTGCGGGCGCGCTGCCCGGATGCGGCGGGAGAGGGCGGCTGGCCGGACCTGTCCGATGCCTGGCTGCAGGCCCATCTGACCCACTGGCTCGGTCCCTGGCTCGACGGCAAGACCCGCCTCGCCGAGGTGCGCGCGCTGGACCTGGCCGAATGCCTGAGCGCGCTCCTTGGCTGGGAGCGCCGCCGCCGGCTCGACGCGCTGACCCCGGAGGCCGTGGTCACCCCCGCCGGCAACCGCCGCCGCATCGACTACGGCAACGAGGCCGGCCCGGCCCTGGCCCTGCCGCTCCAGGAGATGCTCGGCGCCGCCGAGACCCCGACGATCTGCGCCGGCCGCATCCCGCTGTTGCTGCATCTGCTCTCGCCGGCCGGCCGCCCGTTGGCCGTCACCGCCGACCTCGCCGGCTTCTGGGCCGGCGCCTACGCCGATGTGCGCAAGCAGATGCGCGGACGCTATCCGAAGCACCACTGGCCGCAGGACCCGGGCGCCGCGGCGGCCGTGGTCGGCGGGTTCAAGCGGCGGCGGGGATAGTTCCGGGTGGCCGGGGCTCGCGCTTGAGTTCGGTTGGTTAGGTAGACCCGATTGCCTGCGCCGCAGGCATAAGCCGGTGATCGATCTCGCGGATGCGGCGCATGGGACCGAGCATTCGGCCGCCGGTGGAAATCGAGACCGGACCTCGGTTGGACCGAACGGGGCCTAACGCCGTCGTTTGCGCCTTCTCCAGGCGCAATGCCCGACGTCGTAGTGCATCGCGGATACGTGTCGACCTCCCCCGATCGCCTCGACGCGGCTGGTGCCGCGGGAAGTCCCAGGACCGCCGGCAGCCCCTCGGCGGTGGGACGTCACGGATTCAGCGCGACTCCCGGCCGGTCCGTGAGATTTTCCCGGCAAAGCACTAGGTATTGCTCGGAAACGGAAGCTGTCGCCATTTCCTGCCGTCGAAATGCCAGACATCGCCTTTTCCACCTATCGCATACCCGTCATCGCCATCGAATCCGTCGATGTCTGTGAACCCGCGGCTGGTGTCTCCCGGACGGACCAAACGATTGGACGCCGACGAACTGATCCTTCGGCACGCGCGCGGCACCTTCCGTCTTGGCGGAAGGCGTGGATGATGCTGTTGATGTGGGTAAGAATCCGCTCGACGGGCGCGGCCTCGGTGATGAATGCAATCAGGCGCATGTCCGCGGCGCAGCTGGGCAGGTGCAACTACTTCGGGGCAGCGGCGTGCGGCCTGTGCTGCGCTTATTGCGATGGCTCCGGCCGGCGCGGTCTTTGGAGTCTCGTCGCGATCGGAAATCCATCGGCGGTGGCCGACCGGCTCAACAGCACTCGTGCTCCAGCGTCTCCAGCAGCCCGTCCAGGTCCGGGCGCTCGGCGCGGGTGAGCAGGTCGCGCAGGTCGTTGATATGGCAATGGATGTGGTAGAGGGCGTCGTGCGCCGGGCCGCGCTCGCCGTCGAGCTTGGCGCGGAAATAGGTCCAGAACGGGTCGGTGTCCTCGCCTCGGTCGAGGGCGTCGCGCAGGGTGGAGACGAAGCGTTCGGCCTTGCCGTCGCAGTCCAGGCCGATGAAGCTGACGTAGCGGTCGAGTGGTTGCGGTTGCTTGGAGATTGTCATGGTTGCGACAGGGTGATTTGGTTTGATGGCGGAGATCGGCAGGCCGTCGTCGGCGCTGGGCATGGCGGGCCTTGGCGCGATCAGCCGCGGGTGGATCAATGGCTTGGCGTCGACGGCACCGCCGAGCACGGCCCGGTGGTTGCCGCGGCGCCCGCCGGCATGGCCGCTGGGAAGCAAATGTCGGGCCATACTTTGGGCGGCGGTGTTGTGCACGGTCCCCGGGGGAGCATGCCGCCGCGTGCCTGTTTGATGGCCAGAAAGCCCTCGAAGCAGATGTATTTGTAGACGGTCATGATGTCGACAAAGCCGGCGCGGCGCATCAGGTCGAGGTTGCCTTGGCTGGAGAAGGGCTCGAGCACGCCCTTGAGGCTGCGCGCCTTGGCGGACCTCGACGTTGGCAGGTCCGCTCCGGCTTGGGAGCAGCGGCTTGGGAGCAGCGGCGTCCCGCCGCTGAGCGGCGGCTTTGGGGGCTTGACGTTGCGCTCGCTCGGGGGCGGGACGCCCCCGCTCCGGCTTGGGAGCAGCGGCGTCCCGCCGCTGAGTGGCGGCTTGCTGCGCTCGCTCGGGGCGGGAGCCCCGTTGCGCTCGCTCGGGGGCGGGACGCCCCCCCGCTCCGGCCCCGGAGCGCGGCGTCCCGCCGCTGAGCGGCGGCTGCGGGGGCTTGGCGTTGCGCTCGCTCGGGGGCGGGACGCCCCCGCTCCGGCCCCCGCTCCCTTTGGCTCCGTGCGCTCCGGGGCGCCGGCCCCCGCGCGGGGCTTCTTGCCGCTCGCTCGCGGACCCCCCTCCGGCTTGGGAGCAGCGGCGTCTCGCCGCTGAGCGGCGGCTTTGGGGGCTTGGCGTTGCGCTCGCTCGGGGGCGGGACGCCCCCGCTCCGGCTTGGGGGCAGCGGCGTCTCGCCGCTGAGGGACGGCGTGCGGGGGCTTGGCGTTGCGCTCGCTCGGGGGCGGGACGCCCCCGCTCCGGCCGGGAGCAGCGGCGTCCCGCCGCTGAGCGGCGGCTTTGGGGCTCGGCGTTGCGCTCGCTCGGGGGCGGGACGCCCCCGCCTCCAGCTTGGGAGCAGCGGCGTCTCGCCGCTGGCGGCCTGCGTTGCGCTCGCTCGGGGGCGGGACGCCTCCGCTCCGGCGCGGCGTCCCGCCGCTGAGCGACGCCCCCGCTCGGCTGGAGCAGCGGCGTCGCCGCTGAGCGCCGGGGGCTTGGCGTTGCGCTCGCTCGGGGCGGGACGCCCCGCTCCAGCGCTCGGCGGCCACCTGCACCATGGCGGGCTCTGCGTCGATGGCGATGAAGCGTGCCCGGCGCTCGCGATGATGCTCGGCGAGCCGGTGCGTCAGCGTGCCGGTGGAGCAGCCGAGTTCGTAGACCAGCGCATCCGCGCCGATGTAGAAGTCCGAGAGCTGGACGATCAGTCCATGGCCTTCGTCGTAGAAGGGCACGGAGCGGCGCACATGGGCGTCGAAGCGCTCCGGCACATCGCTGCCGAAGCCCCAGCCTGCGTTCGGCGCGTCGATGGCGTCTCCAGCGTCGGCCACGGGCGGCGGCTCGGTCAAGGTTCAGAAACAAGTGGTGCAGACGCAACCACGAAACGGCCAATCAAAAGGTTCAGCGAGCGGGCGTCTGCGCCACTTGTTTCTGAACCGATCCTTAGCTGCGCAGCAGACAAAGGCGCTCGGGCTGCAGGAAGCAGTCGAGCAGGGTGTCGGCATCGGCCGCGGCGGGCTCCGCGGCCGGTGTCTCGGCGAGCAGGCCGTGATAGATGGCCTGCAGTCGATTGCCGTAGCCGGCCGGCGAGTACACCTGCTGTACGACCCGGCGGTTGCCGGCGATGACGTCGTTCGGGGTCAGCGCCAGCGTGGTCGGGGTCAATGCGCCGGCCAGCTCCGGGCTGTCGTGCAGCCGCCGGATGACCCGGGCCTGGGCCGGCTCGTCCAGGCGGCCGAAGTCGATCTGCCCGCTGCCGGTCAGGGCCTGCCACAGCCGCTCGGCGGTGTCGACCTCGGGGCTGCGGCCATAGGCCTGCATGACCTCGGCCAGCGTCCGCTCGAGCGTCCGGCGCAGCTCGGCCTGGTCGATCCAGTCCAGCGGGATCATGAGCCGGTCATAGAGTCCGGACAGGTCGACGTCGGCGGCGCGAAAGTCGACGGTGATCTCGGGCAGGTTGCGCCCGGTAAGCGGCCGGGCGAGCAGCCAGGGCTCCAGGAAGGCGAGCCCGAAGCCTTCGGCGATGCTGGTGGTGACCAGCGCGTGGGCGCTGGCCAGCAGCGTCGGGAAGTCGCGGCTGCCCTCGCCGACGCCCAGCGCCACCGGCAGCTTGAGCGCCTCGGCGAGGTGGGCCCAGGCCTTGTAGCGGGGCTGCTCCGCGGGATTCTCCGGCGCGCGGGTGGCGGCAAACAGGTCCTCGCCGTCGCTGGCCGCCGCCCACAGCAACAGCTCGCCCAGGTTCTTGCGGCGGATGGCCCGGGTCGGGTACAGCCACAGCCGCCGATCGCCGAGCGGATTGGCCGGGCGCTCCCTCGCCAGCGCCGGCAGGTCGAGGGAGACCGGATTCGGCAACAGGTGCAGCCGCTCGTCCGCGACCCCGGCGCGGGCCAGAAACGCGCGGTCGCGGCCGTTGAGGACGGCGTAATGCACCTGGGGGGCCAACGGGTACAACAGCGCCGACAGCCGTCCGGGGTCGCCCGCTGCCGCCCGCGCGAGCAGGCGCTTGTACAGGGCCGGGCGGCCGTCCTCGGCAAAGTCGTGGGGCTGCAGCAGCAGGTGCCGGCCCTGCCGCAGCAGCACGCCGAGGGCCGCGGGCAGCGCCAGGTTCTTGCCCAGGCAATGGTTGTGGACGTGCCACAGGTCGGGGTCGGTTCCCAGGGCCTCGCGGGCTGCCGCCAATAGCGCATCCGCCAGCGCGTCGCCATCGAGCGGCGGACGGTGCTCCTCATAGCTCAGGGCCGGCACCAGGGCAAAGCGGGTCCCGTGCGGCAACGCCACCGCCGGCGGCTCGCCGCTGATGACGACGACCTGATGGCCGCCGTCGAGCAGCACGCGGCAGGTCTGTTCGATGACGCGGGTGACGCCGCCGGTCTGGAGATGATAGTGGAGGATCGCGATCTGCATCCGTAGGAGCCCGTGTGTAACGATCGGTGTTCGGGAAACGGAGGCAACCTTGCCGGATCAGCCTGCCGTGCAGCTGGCTGCGGGCCGACGCCGCGGTTGCGGGGGACAGCGATGGGCGTCGCGACCGCCGCCGCTCGGCGTGGTGCGCCGCCTGGTCGTTGGGCCACAGTATACGCTGCGGCTGCGCCCTGTCGTTGTGCCGCTCAGGGCTGCGACCGGCCGAAGCCCACGGCAGCGCGGGTCGGGTCGGTGCTTCGGGGGTTCCCGGGAGGGTCGCCCTCCAGGGCGACAGGGTTTCGCTGCGGACGGCAAACCGGATCGGGACTTTTGCATCGATCCTTAGGCGCCGCTGAAGACCCCGCGCTCATGCTCCCCGCCGCGGCGCAGCTCGCGCTTGAGGACCTTGCCGGCGGCGTTCTTCGGCAGGGTCTCCACCAACTCGATGCGCCGGGGCAGCTCGTGGCGACCGAGCTGCGGGCGGCACCAATCCTTGAGCGCGGCCAGGTCGAGCGCGGGCTGATCCGGTGCCGCGGTGACGTAGGCGATGGGGATCTCGCCGTGGCTCTGGTGCGGCTCGCCGACGACGGCGACCTCGGCGACGCCGGGGTGGCGGATCAGGACCTCCTCGATCACCCGCGGATAGACGTTCATGCCGTTGCTGATGATCATGTCCTTGATGCGATCCACCAGATAGAACCAGCCGTCGGCGTCGCGCCAGCCGAGGTCGCCGGTGCGGAACCAGTCGCCGGAGAAGCTGGCATTGGTCTCGTCGGGGAGGTTCCAGTAGCCGCGCATGACGCTGGGCGAGCGCACGCAGACCTCGCCGTGCTCGCCGGCGGGCAGCCAGCGCCCGTCGGGTGCGGCGATGCGCATCTCGGTGCCCGGCAGCGGCAGGCCCACCGAGCGCGGCTTGCGCGGTCCGGCGGGCGGGTTGACGCAGGTGACCGGCCCGCACTCGGTGGGGCCGTCGCCCTCCAGGACGGGGACATCGAAGCGTTCCTCGAAGGCCTGCATGACCGCCTCGGGCATGGCGGCGCCGCCGGAGATGGCGAGCCGCACCGAGCCCCAGCGCGGGACCTGCGCGTCGTCGAGGCGCAGCAGCACCGCGTACAGGCTGGGCACGCCGAGGAAGATGGTGGCGGCGTGGGTGCCGACGGCGTCGGTGATCAGGGCCGGGTCGAAGCGCGGCACCGGGATCAGCGCGGCCCCGTGGAGCAATGGGGTAAGGATGCCCACGGTGGCGGCGAAGCTGTGGAACATCGGCAGCACCACCAGAAAGCGATCGCCGTCGGCACCGGGGCGGACCTCCAGCACCTCGGCCACCGCCGCGGCGTTGGCGGCCAGGTTGGCGTGGGTCAGCACGGCGCCCTTGGGGCGACCGGTGGTGCCGGAGGTGTAGAGGATCACCGCCGGATCACGGGCGGGGTCGATGTCCGGGTCGGGCGGCGGCGCCGCGGTGGTCAGGTCGTCGAGCAGGCAGTCGACGGCCGCGGCGTCCACCGGGCCGATGCCGACGCGCAGGGTCACCGTCGGCACCTCGGCAAGCGCCGCGGCGGCCTGCTCGGCAAAGGCGGCATGGAAGCACAGCGCCTTGGCGCCCGCGTCGTTCAGCGCGAAGGCAACGGCGGTGGGCGGCAGCAGCAGGTTGATGGGCACGGCGCAGGCGCCGGCCTTGAGGATGCCGAGATAGCAGCTGACGAAGTCGGCCCCGTTCGGGCAGTAGAGGCCGACCCGCTCCCCCGGCGCGACGCCGCGCTCGGCCAGCCCCGCGGCGACGCCGTCGCTGGCGTCGTCGAGATCGGCATAGGTCCAGGCCCGCTCATGGGTGAGGATGGCCGGGGAGTCGGCAAAGCGTTTGACGGCGTGGCGCAGATGCTGCAGCAGATCGTGCTTCTGGTTCATGTCTGGTCTAGGACTCGGTCGTCGTTGTGGATCTTGTGGGGTGAGGCTGCAAGGCGGCAACAACGCGGACTGCCGCCTGTCGGCGACAGCGCCGACGCAGGTCGCCGCCGGCCCGAGCCGGCGCCGATGCGGCTCGACCCCAAGCACACCAGCTTCGGCCGCCACGAGACCTCCCCGCTGCGCTACGCCTGGCTTACCAAGGGCTTCGAGGCCATCACCGACGCCCCCGACATCTTCGCACACCCGGACCGCGCCATGGCGCGGCTCGGCGTCGGCCGCAACAGGGGCAACGCCAAAAGATCGCCCAGAACGAGCGCACCCTGCTCGGCTACCTGGCCAGTCGCGAGCCCTTCGGCCTCAGCCGGCGGCTCGACGAGCTTGGCGGTGGCGACGCGATCGGCCTGCTCAACCTCATCGGCGCCTAGCGCGAGCACCAAGCCTGGCTCGCCAATGCCGAGGCCGAGGATCGACTTCGCCGCAGGCGCCGATTCAGCCAACAGCAAGCGCCGACACCATCGAATCGCACGTCAACGACAAGAGCGACGCCCGCCGCCTGAGCGCGCAACGCCGCTACTTCGGCATCAACTACTATGGCGACCAGAGGTTGGCGTCCATGAAGCGCGCTCAGGCACTAGGCAGACATACCAGTCTTTGCAGCAGCCGCGGTCTCTCGGTATCCTCAACCCCGAATCCACGCCAGCGAGGCCACCTTGAGTCACGACCAGAACTTCAAAAACCTGATCGTCGATTATCCCATCGATTCGGTGCGCTTCTTCGCCGCCGACGAGGCGGTCGAGGTCGACGAGGGGGTGCGCATCATCCCGACCCGCCAAGAGCAGCTAAAGGAACGCCTGGGCGAGCGCTTCCGCGAGCTCGACGTACCGCTGCTGCTGGAATGGTCCGATGGGCGGCGCGCGGCCATCTTGTTCGCCTTCGAGGAGGAGAGCGAGACCTCCAGGTTCTCGATCCATCGGCTGGCCCATTACTGTCTCGACCTGGCCGAGCTGTTCAACACCGAGCGCGTTGTGCCGGTGGTGATCTTCCTGCGCAAGGGCAAGCGTCCCGCATCGCTGACCCTGGGTGGGGACCGCTACGACTTCTTGACCTTCCGCTACCTGGCCTGCGCCCTCAAGCACCTGAACTGGAACGACTGGCGCGACAGCGACAACATCGTCGCGCGGCTCAACCTACCGAACATGGCCCATCGAGCCGACGAGCGCGTCGACGTCTACGCTCTAGCCCTGCGCGGCCTGATGCAGCTTGAGCCGGACCCGGAAAAGCAGGTCAAATATCTCGACTTCGTCGAAATCTACAGCCACCTGAACGACGACGAGCGCGCCCGATACGCACACGACTATCCCGAGGAGGCAAGCACCATGCAGTCTTATTCCGCACGCATCCGCGAAGAAGGCGAACAGGCGGGCCAAGAGATCGGCCAGCAGATAGGTCAGCAAATGGGCATCCAGATCGGAGAGGCCAACGTGCTCTTGTTCCTGCTGGAGCAAAAGTTCGGCAACATCCCCGACGCCCTGCGCCGGCGCATCCAGCAGGCCGACCCGGACACCCTGCTGCGCTGGTCCGGGCGCATCCTCACCGAAGACAACATCGACTCGGTGCTTCAGTAACCCAGCCCCCATCCGCAACCATGGCGACTTGGCGAACAGCGCCCGGGCCTCCGACCCACCGTGGTCCGACCTCGGCGCGCATACGTGCCGAGCATGGCTTTCGCGCAGCGAACAGAATCAACGGCCATTGGAGGCCGGCAACATGAGCACATCAGCCGCACGGGTGCACAATCTGAAAGCGCCGTCCGTCCTGCCCACCGACAGGCCGCTCGCCGAACACATCCGCATCGCCGCCGGCTTTCGCCGCTCCATCAACCTGGAGCGCGATCAAGACGCCGCCGACCTCCTGCGGGGCTATGTCCCAACGTCGCGCGCCTTGGCCGCGCTGGAGCAACTTGCCGACGGCCTGGAGGGCAACGCGACCGGTCGCGCGCTGGCGCTCATCGGGCCATATGGTGCCGGCAAATCCGCATTCGCCTTGTTTGCCGGCGCGCTGCTCGGCGCGCCTGAGACCGCCGTCGGCGCCATCGCCCATGCGAAGCTCCGCGCTGCGGCGCCGGGCCTGGCAAAGCGCCTGATCCGCGCAAACCGCGGCACCCGGGGCCTATTGCGCGTGCAGGTCAACGGCATACCGGACTCGCTGATCCGCCAACTGATGCTCGCGCTGGCCCGCGCCGCGGAGCAGGCGGCGCTGCCGCAACCACTGGTCAAGCGCATCCAGGCCGCGGCACGGCCCGGCACCCGCATGGACCACGTCATCGACCTCATCACCCAAACCCGGAGCGCCTGGGCAAACACCGGCGGAGGTGGCCTGCTGATCGAGCTGGACGAGCTCGGCAAGCTCCTGGAGTTCGAGGCTCAGGGCGGCGGTCGCAGCGAGAAACCACTCCAGCGCTTGGCGCGCGGCAGTGCCCCTGCTGAGCAACAACACCCGCGCGCGTCCTGCAGCCTATGCTGGGGAAGACCAGCAGCCCTTTGCGACCGCTATCGGTTCCGGGTGGTTGGGCCTTGGTTACTTCCAGCGTGGACATGGACGCAGGGACTCCGCGGAAACAGACCGGAGCCTAGAGATGAGTACACTGTCCCCGGATCTGGAGGTCCCCGGATCTGGAGCCTTTTTGCGCAGTTTCGGGGACAGAGGCGTTCCGGTGACGGTGTATTTGTTTTGACAACGGAGTTGTGGACGAATCAAGCGAGGTATCGTCCGATCCGGGATCGATTGGACCACAGCTGTGAACCGGATCGCTTTCGCCCGATGCTGTGAGTTCACATAGCCAGACTGCTCCGTCACGGGTGAACTGTCCGCTGGGCTGCGGCAGTTCGCGTTGCTACGCCGCGTTCGAGTGCACCAGCGCCCCTTGCTCCGCCAGCTTGCGCTGTAGGCTTGCAGCGCTCAGCTCCAATCCGTTGGGAAAGCACAAGGCGCCAAGCTCCAGGAAGCACCGCGCAACGAACTCGGGGTCTTGCAGCGGTCGGGTCATGACGGTGTCGCGCGCGATGAGGGCGCCGAGGTCATAATCCCCTTCCGAGCCATCTGAAAAGCAAAGATGGACAGCGGTATCGCTTACGACCGTTGCGTTGATGATCTTAATCATTGTCCGCTCCCGGAATTCTTTCGAGTGGTTGCAGCGCGATGGCGCGTCGCCAGTTTTCCATAAGCTCAAGCCGATGTTCCGCGGTCCAGTCGCGGACGAGCTTAGCCGCCTTTTTGGGCAAGCGACCGGATAGAATCTGCCCATCTTCGATGGCGACAAACGCCTCATAGCCCTGGTATTCGACGTGGATATGCGGCGGCGCGTGGTCGTCGAAGTACATCCGAACGTAGATACCGAAGAAGTACGAAATGACGGGCATCGGGCGAATCAGGGTTGTGTAAGCCTACTGTAGTAGGTGTCAAGTGCGCGGTCCGCGGCTAGGCGAAGGGCGGCGAGACCTGCAGGATTCAACTGCTCCCAAAGCTTCGCGTCAAAGCGCAAAGCGTGATGCATCCCGATCGTACTTCAGGAACCCGCGCTGGGCGCACTTCTTGAACGGCATGTTCAGGATCGGTTGCCGGATGTCGGTCTCGGTCAGCTCGTCGATCCGCGTCATCCACGCGCGGGGATTCTCGACGGGCAGGCCGGCAGCCTCGCGCTCCAGGTAGAAGTCGCGGAAGGCGAGCGTCAGCCGATTGATGCGGACGCTGCCGTCGCCGTCGACGGTATCGAGCAGCGCAGCAGGACGGGCTTGTAGCTGGCGGACATGCAGTTCCGGGGACTGCCAGTTCCGGGGACAGTATATTTTACTCTGCGGCAGTTCCGACCAGTTCCGGGGACGCCAGTTCCGGGGACAGTATTTTTTACTCTGCGGAGACTGTGGTCGAAGCCCAGGGACAGTAGCGCGGGGGCCGGTGAGGTTGGCTGTCGCTCGTCCACGCTACCGACTCTGGGGTCGCGCCAGGGCTAAGGCACGGAATCAAGGGTCGCAATGAGCGGATAGTCTTTCGGGGACCGAATGGTGGCGATTCCCAGATCAACATCCAACTCCGGCCAGTAGAAATGTCCGGGATTCGGTTCCTCGACGTTGAAGATGGCGCGGGCCGTCGCCTCGCGGAACCAGGGAAAGTCGTCGTATGCGAGGAAATGCTCTTGACCATCTGCAAGAAGCCAGATCCCGTGCATGCTGATGTTGGTGACCTCAGGTTCCGAAGTGTCGGCGCCAAGCAGCGCAAAGCTCGTCATAGCGTGCTCCGACGCTCCAAGGCGTTGATAGTAGGCGCTCAGCGCGGTCTCGGCCAAGGCCCTGATCTGCTGGAGGGATGCCTCGTCTTTGATCTGCTCCCAGAGGTGCGACGCGACGCGCAGCCGCGATGCATCCCGATCATAGGACAGGAACCCCCGCTGCGCGAACTTCTTGAACGGCATGTTCAGGATCAGGTGCCGGATGTCGGCCTCGGTCAGCTCCTCGACCCGCGCCATGCGGACGCGGGGCTTCTCGACGGGCAGGCGGGCAGCCTTGCGCTCCAGGTAGAAATCGCGAAAGGCGAGCGTCAGCCGGTTGATCGGGACGCTGCCGTCATCGTCGACCACGGAAACCGGGGGACAGACCACCAATAAACGGGTAGGGAAAAAGGTAGCCAGGCTCAACCGAGTGTGCCGATCAGGCCGCCTTGTCTGCATGCAGACGTATGCCTACCGCCTCGATAACGCGCAACACTTCACTAAACGGCGGGCTGGATGTCGCCGCGAGTAAGTCATGAAGCTGCTCCGGCGCTAGACCGGCACGCTCGGCGACGTCGTCTATGCCCTTCGCCCGCGCGACGGTACCGAGCGCCCGAATAATGAATCCGGCGTCGGCTCCGGCCTCTTCAAAGCAGGCGTCGAGGTAGGCGGCGATGTCTTCATCGGTCTGGAGATACTCTGCGGCATCCCAGGGGGTGAACTGTTCGGTCATGGGTGTGTCTTCAGCCACTCTTGGGCGATCCGTCTCGCCGATTCGATGTCCTTCGTTTGGTCACGCTTGTCGCCGCCGCACAACAGGATGATCAGGGCGGTGCCGCGCTGCATGAAGTAGACTCGGTAGCCCGGTCCGTAGTGAATCCGCATCTCGCTCAGACCACCACCGACTGGCTTCGCATCGCCTAGATTCCCTTCGGCCATGCGGTCGATCCGCGCAGCGATACGTGCTCGCGCCCGTGGATCCCGCAGGCTCTTAAGCCAGTGCATGAAGGTGGAGCTTTTCTGAATTTCGATCCTCGGTGAGGACGGCCCTTCATTCGGCTCAGTCGTTTGCGATGCTGAGGCGACTGAGGTATCGCTCGGCGGCTTCGTCGGCCAAGCCTCGCAGGCGGTCCCAATCGCCCGGCGAGAGCCGGTGTAAAAGCACCGGCGAAAACCGCAGCCGCGACGCATCCCGATCATAGGACAGAAATCCGCGCTGCGCGAACTTCTTGAACGGCATGGTCAGGATGAGTTGTCGGATGTCCGTCTCGGTCAGCTCGTCGACACGGGCCATGCGGGCGCGGGGCTTCTCCACGGGCAGGCCGGCGGCCTTGCGGTCAAGGTAGAAGTCACGAAAGGCCAGCGTCAGCCGGTTGACCGGGACGCTACCGTCATCGTCGACGGTATCGAGCAGGCAGCGCAGCAGGACCGGCTTGTAGCTGGCGGCCATGTCCATCTCCTCGCAGAAGGCGAGGAAGCGCTCGCGGATGTTGGCGGCGGTGAGGGGCTTGAGGTTGTACCGCTCGGCGATCTCCTGCTTGCGGTCTTTGCGGAAGTAGAGGTAGCGGCGGTTGCCGATGGTCAGGTCGTGGTCTGGGGTCAGTTCGCCTGCGAGGACCTTGCCGCGGAGGTAGCCCTCGGAGGCGGCGAGGGCCAGCTCCAGCTCGGCGACGGTAAGTCAAGGTTCAGAAACAAGTGGCGCAGACGCCCGCTCGCTAAACCTTTTGAATGGCCATTTCGTGGTTGCGCCTGCACCACTTGTCCAGGCGTTCTGAACCTTGACTTAGGGTGATCCAGGGTCACCCGAAGCTGCTGGAGCTGGCCGACGGCTTGGCCGCCGACCCCGCAGCCCTGGCGGCCCAGGTGGCCGCCGTGGAGCTGGCCGACGCCGATCAAGACGCCCTGCTCGACGCCTTCTTCGCCGCCGCCGATCCGACGACGCTTGGCGAGCGCGTCGGCGAGAGCGTCCAGCCCGAGGCAGGCTTCGTCGCCACGCTGCACCGCTGGACCCGCGGCGTCGCGATCCAGCTAGTGCACCGCTGCGGAAGTCCCAAGACCGCCGGCATGCCCACTCGGTGCTGTGGGAGCGACTTGCAGTCGCGACTTCCGCGTCGCGGCGGTCGCGATTGCAAATCGCTCCCACAGCTGCGGGCGGTCTCGGAATTTTCGCGGCAAAGCACTAGCGCCACAGGCGGAGCTGGCGCTAATCTTCATTTGCCTGCTTGAGCCGGAGGACCGGGAGCAGTCCGTGCTCCAGGCCAACTGGGGAGACTTTCTGAAGCGCCTGCAAACCGAATCCGCCGACGACCTGGCGGCGAAACCCCGGATCGACCGAGCCGTCGCTGGCGCCTTGGCGCTGCCGGATCAGGGGCTCCCGAATGCCTTGGCGGCGCCGGATCGTCTCCGCGGCGGTGGAGAACGGCGCCTACCGGAGCGCATCCGCCACCGCCGGGGACCTGCTGAATATGCTCATCGGAAGCGGCCGGTGGGACGAGGCCCTGGCCCTCGCCCGAGACAAGGCCGAGTACAGTCGCCGGGCCGGTCTGGGCCCTTGGACGCGGCTCGCCGATGAGGTCAGACCGCTGCAGGTCCTGGCCCAGCTCGGCCGCTACGACGAGGTGCTGAGTGCCGTCGAACAGCTGCGCGAGCGCCTGGCGACGCTGCCGGACGACGGCGAGGCCGATGAGGCCGTGCGCCCTGGAACGTCCGGGAGACCCTGCTGGACACCGGTCATACGGCCGCCCTGAACACGCGCAACTGGCAGCAGGCCCTGGAGCTGAATGCCGAGGTCCTGGCCTCACGGCGGGACCGGGGCGCCGGCGAGCTGGCGCTTGCCGCGACCGGGTTCAACGACTACGGGCCCTTGCTGCGGCTGGGCCGCCGGGCGGACTGCGAGGGGCTGCTCCAGGGCTGCCGGGCGGTCTTCGAGGGCGAGCAGGACTTGGCCCGCCTCGGCCGGGTCTACGGCGCCCTGGCCGATCTCCAGGACGAGACCGGCGACCAGGCCCACGCGGTGGGCTTCGAGCAGGTGGCGCTGCGCTACGGCTATCAGTCCGGCGACCCGCAGGGCTGCGCCATCAGCCACAACAACCTGGCGGGCTATCTCCAACGCTTGAACGCGGACCCGGCCCTGGTGATCGCCCACGGCGCCGCCGCGGCGGTGCTGGGCATCCAGATGGGCTCGGGCCAACTGGCGGATTCGCTGCACAACCTCGCCCGCATCGACCTCCCCGACGCCCCGCCGCCCTTCGCGCACATCGCCGACGCGGTGGAGCAGGTGGAGGGGGTGCGCTTCCGTGCCCTGTTCGCCCGGCTGCCCGCCAGGTACCCGGACGGCGACGCGGCGCTGGCGGCGGTGTGGGGGCAGGTGGCCCAGACCCGCGCCCAGATGGGTGGCCAGGGCGGCTCGGCGGCAGCCGGCGCGGACGCGGCCATCGCGGCATTTGATGAACTGCTGAACGCCATCGCCGCCGTCGCCCGCGGCGAGCACAGCTTGAGCGACGCCGACGACCAGGCCCTCACGCAGCACCTCGACCAGCAGGAGCAGAACGGCTGGCGGGTCCGCGACCCCATCCGCCGCGTCCTGGCCGGCGAGCGCGATGCGGAGGCATTGACCGCCGGCATCGACCGCAACAGCGCCGCGGTGATCCAACGCCTGCTGGCGCTGGTGGACGCTTCCTGAGCCGCACCTCAGCCGCCGCAATCCTGCCTGCCGGGAGCGCCCGTGACGGGTGGGGGCGCCGGCATCTTGCCGGCGACTGGGAGCGGCGGCTTCCAGCCGCCGGAATGGGGCGACGCCAAGCCACCCTCGCTTGACTCAACCGTTCGACACTCGCCGCCAACGGGGGCGGGACGCCCCCGCTCCCAGTGGCCGAGGCATGGCGCCAACTCCCCGCGCCCTCGGCTGATCCTTGGCTCGTGACACCGCTCCCGCGGTCTTGGCTGGTGACACCGCTCCCGCGGTGTCACGGGGGCTTGGCGCTCTGCGCCTAGGGCGCCGCGAGTCGTGCAGGCATTGCAACGGTTCGCCCGACTGGTCGGCGCGACACGCAGGAGCGGTGTCACGAGACGGGGGGCTGATTTTGTCACGAGCGGGGGGAGCTGATCTTCCTCGAATCAATGGCCGTGCTCTGGAGCGTGGGAACCATCAGGCGGTTGCGCAGTGCCGGTGGCCGGAGCGAGAGAATGCTGGAGCGAGCTACCAGGAGCGCCAGCGATGGGGAGCGCCGGCATCTTGCCGGCGACTGGGAGCGGGGGCGTCTCGCCCCCGGCCGCGTCGAGGCTGTAGGGTGGATGCGCTGCGCTTGTTCACCCTACAGATTGATCTTCCGCAAAGGCGCCAAGGAAAGGAGAATTTTCGCCCGACAATCCCATCTATGGTTGCACTCGGCGGGTGAGCCCTGGCCCGGGGCGCGGATGCCGGGCGTTTCTGTTGCTTTGGGCCTGTGCGTCCTTCGCGTCGTTAGGGCGCGCTTCCCCGTCCATCCTTTCCCCGTTCACTGTTGCCAGCAGGTGCCCCCTTGTCCACGAATCCCCTATCGATCGAGAACGATGCCATCTCCGACCTTGCGCTGGAGGTCACCCAAGCGGTGCTCGCCAAGAGCGATGAAGCGGCGACGATTATGCAGGATCCATCCGGCCCCTTGGCCCTGGCGCGGGCCTTGTCGGACTTCTTTCAGATCGCCGGCGCCCTGGAGAGCGGGGCGGGGCAGCCGGGGCAGGACGAGCTCGATGAACTCTGCGCCTATGGCCTGGACCTGCTCGATCGCCTGGCCTTTCTGGTGCGCAAGGTGGAGATCATGGACAAGCGCGATACGGTTGCGCGGATGTTCGCCTCCATGGGGGTTTGGGTCGCGCGTCGCGGTGCCGCCATCGATAACCTCACGGGCATCGCCGACGGGTTTGGGCTGGTGGTCAACGCCACCAAGTCCCCCGATGCGCTGCGGGACCTGTGCGGGCTGATGGAGGAGGTGGTTGCCGCGACCTCGCAGCGCTTGCAGCTGGATGAAGACCGCAGCGACGCCTGGCGTCCCTGGCGCGTGATCAACCTCAACGCGGGGATCGCCGCGACCCGCTCCCTCGACCCGACGCTGATGGAGCGGACGTTCGAGACCATGGGTCGACGGCTGCCCTACGACATGCCCGGCTTCATCGCCGACGGTCTGCGCCAGGCGGCGGCGCAGGATGCACCGGACCCGGTGCAGGCGGTGCTGCGCCGATATCGGGAGCGGTGGCCGAACAAGGCGCTCCACTGAGGAGCGCCCCCGGCGGCGCGGCTCCGGGCGAGTCGCGCCTCAGATGACCTTGGAGAAGCTCCCCTTGCCCTGCTTCGCCGCCATGTAGGCGTCGAAGGCCATGCAGACGTTGCGGATCAGCAGCCGACCCTTGGCCAGTACGCGGATGCCCTGAGCGTCGATGTCCAGCAGCTCGTCGCGCTGCATGTCGTCGAGCTCGGCCAGGCTGCTGCCGAAGTAGTCGTGGAAGTCGATGTCCCAGCGCTGGGCCACGTCGGCGAAGTTCAGCCGGAAGTGGCAGATCAGGCGGGTGATGACGTCGCGGCGGATGAGGTCGTCGCGGTTGAGCGCGATGCCGCGGAACACGGCGAGGCGACCGGCGTCGATGTCGTTGTGGTACTCGTCGAGTTCGCGGCGGTTCTGGCCGTAGGTGTCGTTGACCATGCCGATGGAGGTGACGCCGATGCCGAGCAGGTCGCAGTGGGCGTGGGTGGAGTAGCCCTGGAAGTTGCGATAGAGGGTGCCGTCGCGCTGGGCCAAGGCCAGCTCGTCGTCCGGGCGGGCGAAGTGGTCCATGCCGATGTAGAGCCAGCCGGCGTCGGTGAGCTTCTCGATGGTGGTCTGCAGGATGTCGAGCTTGACCTGCGGCGGCGGCAGCTCGGACTCGTTGATGCGGCGCTGGGGCGTGAAGCGTGACGGCAGGTGGGCGTAGTTGAACACCGACAGCCGATCCGGCGCGGCCTCGATGACCTTGTCCAGCGTGCGCGAGAACTCTTCCACGTTCTGGAACGGCAGGCCGTAGATCAGGTCGACGCTGATGGAGCGGAAGCCGTTGTCGCGGGCCGCTTGCAGCACCTCCCAGGTGCGTTCTTCGCTCTGCACGCGGTTGACGGCCTTCTGCACGCGTGCGTCGAAGTCCTGCACGCCCAGGCTCATGCGGTTGAAGCCGATCTCGCGCAGCAGGGCGATGGTCTCGGGGGTGGCCTCGCGGGGGTCGATCTCGATGGAGTACTCGCCGGTGTCGTCGTCGGCAAGCTGGAAGTTCTTGCGCGTCTCGGCCATCAGCTCGACCATCTGGTCGTGGCTGATGAAGGTGGGCGTACCGCCGCCCCAGTGCAGCTGCTCGACCTTGCGGTCATCGTCGAACAGGGCCGACTGCATGGCCAGCTCCTTGTACATGCGGTCCAGGTAGGGCTGGGCCAGGCTGCGGTCTTTGGTGGCGATCTTGTTGCAGCCGCAGTAGAAGCAGACGGTGTCGCAGAACGGGATGTGGAAGTACAGCGACAGCGGGCGTTTGCTCGCGTTGCTGGCCTCGCAGTTGGCGCGGTAGGCGGCCTCGTCGAAGGCCGGGTCGAACTCCAGCGCGGTGGGGTAGGAGGTGTAGCGCGGGCCGCTGCGGTCGTAGCGCTTGATCAGGTCGAGGTCGAAGATGGTTTGTTGGTCGCCGCTGCCGGCGGCTTCGGTGGTTTGGGAGTGCTCAAGCATGGGTGTCGTCTACCTCAAGGCCGCGGCGGCGGGGCTCGTTGATCGGTTGCAGTAGGGTGTGGATGGGGCCGGTCGCGGCGGCGCGCCCGTTTCGGGCTCACAGTTCGGCGACGGCCTTGGAGATCAGTGGATGCAGCTCGACCAACTGGCTGCGGTCGAGCAAGAAGATGCCGTCGCCGCCGCGCTCCAGGTCGAGCCAGGTGAACGGCACCGCGGGGAGGTGGCGCTGCAGCGTCTCGGCGCTGCTGCCGACCTCGACGATGAGGATGCCGTCGTCGTTCAGATAGTCCGGCGCATCGCGCAGGATGCGCAGCACCAGGTCCAGCCCGGTCTCGCCGGCGGCCAGGGCCAGCCGCGGCTCGTGGCGGAATTCGGCCGGCAGGGATTCCAGCTCGGCGGCGGCCACGTAGGGTGGGTTGGAGATGATGACGTCATAGCCGTCGGCGCCGGTACCGGCCTCGGTGAGCCCGGCGAACAGGTCCGACTCGATGATGCGTACCCGGTCTTCCAGGTCGTGGTTGGCCCCTTGCAGGGCGCGGTTGCGCTTGGCGATGGCGAGCGCCGCCGGCGAGATGTCGGCCAGGTCGACATCGGCGTCGGGCAGGTGCGCGGCGGCGGCGATGCCGATGCAGCCGCTGCCGCAGCAAAGATCCAGCACGTGGCCGATGCCCTCGGGCGCGATCCAGGGCGCGAAGCCCTGCTCGATCAGTTCCGCCAGCGGTGAGCGCGGGATTAGCACGTTGCGGTCCACGAGCATCTCCAGGCCCGCAAACCAGGTGCTGCCGGTCAGATAGGCGCTGGGGATGCGCTCGTCCATACGCCGCTCGAGTAGGGCGCAGATGGCCTCGCGCTCATCGAAGGTGACCCGGCAGCCGTACCAGGGGGTGATCTCCTGCGGTGACAGGTTCAGGGCGTGGGCCACCAGCCAGGCGGCCTCGTCGACGGCGTTGTCGGTGCCGTGACTGAAACAGAGCCCGGCGGCGTTGAAGCGGCTCGCGCCCCAGCGGATGAGGTCTTGGATGCTGGACAGCTCGGTGGGCGCGGTGGACATGGCGGCTCTGGTCGGGAATCGGGTGTCGCCCGCCCGGCAGCGGGGCGGCGCTTCGGCATTGCGGCGGTCAGGCCACAGCGCTGTGGCGGTTGACCGGCAAGAATAGCACCTTCCGCCGGGCTCCTTCAGCCACCCTGATCAATCCAAACGCGCATTGGGACAGGGACCCGCGCCATCAAGACCTAATGGTGCAGATCAAGTCGTGCGACCGGCGCGTCGACGGCGGGCGCAGGGAGTACGCTAGGTTAGTGCAGCGCTGCGGAAGTCCCGCGGCCACCGGTGCTGTGGGAGCGACTTGCAGTCGCGATCTTCCGCGTCGCGGCAGTCGCGATTGCAAATCGCTCCCACAGGTGCGAGGGGCGATGCCCCTGAGACTTCAAGCGGCCTTCTGACGTCCCAGCTCGATCCCCTTGGCGACCTGGCCGCGATCGCGCTGACCGCGCTCGACGAGATCGGTCAACGAGATCTCGCTGAGGAAGGTAAAGATCTCGTCGCTGAGCTGGTCCCAGAGCGTATGGGTCAGGCAGCGTTGTCCGTCGCGACAGTTCTCGCGGCCGCCGCAGCGGGTGAACTCCACCCATTCGTCGACGGCGCAGATGATGTCGGCGATGGTGATGTCCTGCGCCGGCTTACCAAGATAGTAGCCGCCTCCGGGCCCGCGGATGCCGCGGACCAGCTGTTTGCCGCGCAGGGCTGCGAACAGCTGCTCCAGGTAGGACAGCGAGATGCCCTGATTGACGGAGATGTCGGCCAGCGTGACTGGGCCCTTGCCCTCGTGCAGCGCCAGGTCGAGCATTGCGGTTACCGCATATCTGCCTTTGGTCGATAGTCTCATGATCTTCTGCCTAAATTGCCTCGGCCTAAACCCACTAGGGTACTTGGTTTTAGATCCGCGATTGTCAAGAAAACCGGGAAAAAAAACCTCGGGGGTTGGCAAAGGTCAGCAGCTGGGGGTCAGCTCGCGGGCCGATCCGGCACCTGCCGGTGCCTCCATGGCGGGGAAGCGGTGACCGGCGCGCAGACAGTAGCCGAGCCACTTGGCCAGAAACAGGTTCGCGCGCCACTTGGCGGCAAGGGCGGGGTGGCGATAGTGGCTGTAGATCGGCAGTGCCGTCTGGCGTAGGTCGAGCACCTCGACCTGGCCGGCGTCGTGATAGACGCGCAGTCTGGTGTCGGGGTCGGTGTGCAGGATGGTGCTCGACGCAGCGTCGCCGCCGTCATCGGATGCGTCGGGCGGCAGCGCGCGGACGAAGGCGTGGGTGAGACGAAGCTCGGTGGTGTACCGGGCCTGATCGAGGATGGTCAGAAACAGGTCCGCGCCGCCCTCGGCGCTGGAGCAGTGGCTGCCCGTCAGGCGCTCCAGCCGGGGCGCGAGGCGCTGCAGCAGGCCGAAGTTTTCCTCGCACAAGACCATGAGGTCGCCGACGTGGGGCGACCGGCAGAGCAGGTCATGGACGGGGCTGGGGGCCTGCATCGGGGCGACTCGGGCAATGCGCCCCGACGTGACGGCATCGGTGGGCACGACGCGGGATGGGTTTGGTGTTTGGGAGTCGGGGTCAGGCGCTGCCGGACTGCTGTTGTTCGGCGATCTGGGCGCGCACCTCGTCCATGTCCAACTCGCCGGCCTTGGCGATCAGGTCGCGCAGTGCGTTCTCGGGCAGGGCGCCGGGCTGGGAGAAGATGATGACCTGATCGCGGAAGATCATCAGCGTCGGGATCGAGCGGATGCCGAACTCGCCGGCCAGGTCCTGCTCGTCCTGGGTATTGACCTTGGCGAACACGATGTCGTCGTGATCCGCGGAGACCTTTTCGTAGGTCGGCGCGAAGGTCCGGCAGGGGCCGCACCAGGGGGCCCAGAAGTCGACGACGACGAAGGGGTTGTCGGTGACGGTGGATTCGAAATTCTCTCGGGTCAGCTCAACGGCAGCCATGTTTCACCTGCGATGTAGTCTGCAAAAAAGTGGCGGGCAGTCTAACAGAAAGCGTCGGGTATCGTAGATTTCCGCTGATCCTGTGCGGGTTTAGCGTCGGGCGCCGGCGACCGCGGAGGCCGTTGCGGGCAGACTATCTGTCCCCGTCGAACAGCCCGAACCGCTCCCAAGGATGCCCGCGCCAGTGCAGCGCCGGTGCCGCCGATGCGCAGGCCGCACCACCGAGCGACAGCACCGCCCCCTGCTCGTCCAGCACGATCGGGACATGGGCTCGCAGCCAGGGTGGGATGCCGGCCCGCTGCCAAGCCTTCTTCAGCCCCCGCGGTCGGCCATCCGCCCCGCGGGTGTGCGTGCCGTCCGGCCCAAACCGCACCATCAGCGCGCGCGGGCGGGCCGGCGCGGCGGGCTCGATCCGCCCAAGCGGCTTCGGCAGCGCCAGCACGCGGTCGCCGTGCCAGCGCAGCGTCGCGGTGGAGACCGGTGGCAGCGGCGCCATGAGATAGATGTCGCCGCGGTAGCGTCGCGCCTCGCAGCCGGGCCAGGCGACCAGCGGGCGGGCATCCGGGCGGGCGCCCGCAAGCTCGTGGGGGATGCGCGCGAGCACCGCCTGCGCGGGCACGGCAAAGCCCTGTCGCGCGATGGCGCGGCGCAGCAGGGCGCGGCGCGCCGGATCATCGTGCCGCAGCAGGGCGGCGGCGGATAGCGTGCCGGGGCGAGAGCCGGCGACGCTCGGCAGCTCGGCATCGGCCCAGCGCTCGAGCAGGGCCGCGGCATCGGCGCAGTGCCGGGCGCCGCGGGCGATGGTCAGGGCCGCCGCCGGCCAGCGTCGGCGCAGCAGCGGCAGCACTTGGTGGCGCAGTAGATTGCGGTCGATGTCGGTATCGGCGTTGCTCGGATCATCGATCCAGGCCAGTCCCTCGGCCGCGGCATAGGCCTGTAGGTCGGCGCGGGTGCAGTCGAGCAGCGGGCGCACGAGTCGACCCGCGCCGACGGGCCGATCCGCGGCCATGCCGGCCAGGCCCCGCGGGCCGCTGCCGCGCAGCAGGGCCAGCAGCACCGTCTCGGCCTGGTCGTCGCGGTGCTGGCCGGTGGCGATCAGTTCGCCGGGCCGCAGCAGCTCGGCGAAGGCGGCGAGCCGGGCGTCGCGGGCCTGGGCCTCCAGGCTCTCGCCGGGGATCGGCCGGAGCGACAGCTCGCGCACGGTCAGCGCGACGCCGAGCGTTTCGCAGACCCGACGACAGTGCCGAGCCCAGGCCGCGGAGTCGGCCTGCAGGCCGTGGTCGATATGGACGGCGGCGATGGGGAAGGGCAGTCGCGCCTGAAGCCGTGCGCAGGCGTGCAGCAGGACGTGGGAGTCGATGCCGCCGCTGTAGGCGACCCACAGTCGCGGGCTCGGCCCGAGTGCGCCCAGCGTCGCCAGCAGCCGCCCCGGGTCCAGGCCGGCGGTGTGCCGGCCCGCTGCGCGGTCAGTCCTTGACGCGCCCGAAGCCACGCAGGCGCTCGTAGCGCTGCTCGATCAGCTGCGGGATCTCCGTGGCCTCCAGGGCCGGCAGCTGCTCCAGCAGCACCTTCTTCAGCGAGTCCGCCATGGCATCGACGTCGCGATGGGCGCCGCCCAGGGGCTCGGGGACGATGCCGTCCACCAGCCCCAGCTCGTAGAGCTTGTCGGAGGTGATGGCCATGGCGTCCGCCGCCAGCTGCGCCTTCTCGGCGCTCTTCCACAAGATGGACGCGCAGCCCTCGGGCGAGATGACCGAGTAGGTGCTGAACTGCAGCATGATCAGCCGGTCGCAGACGCCGATGGCCAGGGCGCCGCCGGAGCCGCCCTCGCCGGTGACGGTGGCGATGATCGGCACCTTCAGCGCCGCCATCTCCATGAGGTTGCGGGCGATGGCCTCGCTCTGACCGCGCTCCTCGGCGCCGACGCCGGGATAGGCCCCGGGCGTGTCGATGAAGGTCAGCACCGGCACGCGGAAGCGCTCGGCCAGCTGCATCAGCCGCAGGGCCTTGCGGTAGCCCTCGGGCCGCGGCATGCCGAAGTTGCGCTGGATCTTCTCTTTGGTATCTCGACCCTTTTGATGGCCGATGATCATCACCGGCCGGCCCTCCAGCCGGGCCAGGCCGCCGACGATGGCCTTGTCGTCGGCAAAGGCGCGGTCGCCGTGCAGCTCCTGGAAGTCGTCGAAGATGCGGCTGACGTAGTCGAGCAGGTACGGGCGCAGCGGGTGGCGCGAGAGCTGGCTGATCTGCCACGGCGTCAGGCTGGCGAAGATCTGCTCGGTCAGCCCGCGGCTCTTGGTCTCGAGGTGCTCGATCTCCTCGGCGATGTTGATCTCGTTGTCGTCACCGACGTGACGAAGCTCCTCGATCTTGGCCTCAAGCTCGGCGACGGGTTGTTCGAATTCTAGGAAGTTCAGGTCCATAGGGCGAGTTTGGCAGCAGACGATGGGCCGACGCAGCTTGCTGCGGCGGCGATGACGGGGCGGCGGCTCGGGCTTGGGCCGAACGTGAAGGCAGCGCGGCGTTCGGCTGCCCGGAATCGGCCCGCGGACGCGGCAGGATGCCGACGGCCGACGAAGACGTGGCCGGCTGTCCGTCCATGGGCGCTAAGCCACGAAGCCGACGCGGAATCTTAGCGATCGTGCGGGCGCTTGTCGATCGGATGATCTCGCCGCCCGGCCTGAAATCGCCTAAGCTCTCGCCGGATGAACCCCCTCAAACGCCTCGCCTCCCAGACCGCCATCTACGGTGTCAGCAGCGTCCTCGGGCGCTTTTTGAACTATCTGCTGGTGCCGTTGTTCACCTATACCTTCGCACCGGCGGAGTACGGTGTCGTGGCGGAGTTCTACGCCTACATGGGCTTTTTCGCCGTGCTCATGGCGTTCGGCATGGAGACCGGCTATTTCCGCTTCCGCGCCGGCGGCGAGCGACCGGCGGCGGTGGTCTATGCCACCGTGCTGCGGTTCGTGATCCTGGCCAACGCCGGCTTCGTGCTCGTTGCGGTGGCGTTGCAGCAGCCGGTGGCGGACCTGCTGCGCCATGCCGCTCACCCGGAGTACATCTGGTGGACGGCGGCCATCCTGGCCATGGACTCGGTGGGTGCCATCGCCTTCGCCCGGCTGCGGGCCGAGAACCGGGCGGTGCGCTTTGCCGGGATTAAGCTGATCGAGATCGGCGCGAACATCGGCCTCAATCTGTTCTTCATCGTGTTCTGCCGGCAGGCCTACGAGGCCGATCCGGGGTCGCTGCTCGGCGGTTTGTGGAACCCCACCATCGGCATCGGCTACGTCTTCCTGGCCAATCTGGCCGCCAGCGGGCTCAAGCTGGTGCTGCTCGCGCCGCAGCTCGGCGACGGGCTGCGCGGCTACGACGGCGCACTGTTTCGGCGCATGTTGCGCTATTCGCTGCCGATGGTGGTCATCGGCATGGCCGGCATCGTCAACGAGATGCTCGACCGCGCCGCGCTGAAGTACCTGCTGCCCTTCGACGACGCCACCAACATGGCCCAGCTCGGCATCTACAGCGCCTGCTACAAGCTCTCGATCCTGATGACGCTGTTCATCCAGGCGTTTCGCTACGCCGGCGAGCCGTTCTTCTTCGCCTACGCCAAGGCCGAGGATGCCCGGCGGACCTATGCGCTGGTGCTCAACGGCTTCGTGATCTTCTGCGTCTTCATCTTTCTGCTGGTGCTCCTATACCTGGACCTGTTCCAGTATTTCGTCGGCAGTGCCTACCGCGAGGGGCTGAGCGTGGTGCCGATCCTGCTCCTGGCCAATCTGCTGCTCGGCATCTACGTCAATCTGTCCATCTGGTACAAGCTGACCGACCGCACGCTGCTCGGCGCCGGCGTGTCCCTGGTGGGCGCCGGCGTGACCGTGGTCGCGCTGCTGGTGCTGGTGCCGGACTACGGCTACACCGGCGCGGCCTGGGCTCACTTGCTCTGCTACGGCACCATGGTGGTGCTGTCCTACCTGCTCGGGCGGCGGTTCTATCCGGTGCCCTACGATCTGGTCCGGGTGGCGGGTTACATCGCCCTGGGGCTCGGGCTCTATGGCGCAAGCCTTTGGCTGACGGGGCTGCTCGACTGGCATCCGCTGCTGATCAATACGCTGCTGCTGCTGATCTATCTGGCCCTGGTTGCCGCCGTCGACGGGCGGGCGTTGCTGCGGCGACGAGCGGCCTGACCCCGCAAGCCCGAACCATCAATCTGCCCGGTGCTGATCCCTGCCCATCTGCTCTGACTCGCCAGTCGGTCCGCGACCCGGGGCCGCACGTCGCGCGACCGCCCCCTTTGAACCCGCGGCCGTTCAGGTGTCTAATCCGACCAAAGCGGGGGGATTTGCGCCGTCGGCCTGTACCGGCCCTTGTCTGAGCCCGGATCAGTGCGCACATCTTTGGTGCGCGGCTGCCGTCTTTGGGCGAATGTCGGGACGCCGGCCGCTAGACACGACAGACAGGTTGGGCCGACTGGCCCGAAGCTTGCTGCACTACCCGCCTGACCCGAGCGGGATGATGCCACCCGATTCAGCCTTGATCTTGCAGCCGACCCCGCGTTGCGGGGCCAGCACGAACCAGTTTCGCAATTCGAGTGAGGTACACCGAGATGTCGATCTTCGAGCGCTACCAGGCGCGGTACGAGTCCTCTCGCGAGGAAGAGATGAGCCTCGATGAGTATCTGAAGCTGTGTAAGGAAGATCCCATGGCCTATGCCGGGGCTTCCGAGCGGATGCTGGATGCGATCGGCGAGCCCGAAATGGTGGATACCCACAACGACTCCAGGCTGAGCCGAATCTTCCAGAACAAGGTCATCAAGCGGTATCCCGCCTTCGCCGAGTTCTACGGCATGGAGGAGGCCATCGAGCACCTGGTTTCATACCTGAAGCACGCCGCCCAGGGCCTCGAGGAGAGGAAGCAGATCCTCTACCTGCTCGGCCCCGTCGGCGGCGGCAAGTCGTCGCTGGCCGAGAAGCTAAAGGAGCTGATGGAACAGACGCCGTTCTACGCCATCAAGGGCTCGCCGGTATTCGAGTCGCCGCTGAGCCTGTTCTCGCCGGAGGAGGACGGCCCGATCCTGGAAGAGGACTACGGCATCCCGGTGCGCTACCTGCGCACGATCATGTCGCCCTGGGCGGTCAAGCGGCTACAGGAATACAACGGCGACATCACCAAGTTCCGCGTGGTCAAGCTCTACCCGTCGATCCTGGAGCAGGTGGCCGTGGCCAAGACCGAGCCCGGCGACGAGAACAACCAGGACATCTCGTCCCTGGTGGGCAAGGTCGACATCCGCCAGCTGGAGCACTTCGCCCAGAACGACGCCGACGCCTACAGCTACTCCGGCGCCCTGTGCCGCGCCAACCAGGGCATGATGGAGTTCGTCGAGATGTTCAAGGCGCCGATCAAGGTGCTGCATCCGCTGCTCACCGCCACCCAGGAGGGGAACTACAACCCCACCGAGGGTATGTCGGCGATCCCGTTCCAGGGCATCATCCTCGCCCACAGCAATGAGTCGGAGTGGCAGTCGTTCCGCAACAATAAGAATAACGAGGCGTTCCTCGACCGTGTCTACATCGTCAAGGTGCCGTACTGCCTGCGCGTCACCGAGGAGAAGCAGATCTACGACAAGCTGCTGCGCCACAGCTCCTTGGCCCAGGCCCCCTGCGCCCCGGGCACGCTGCAGATGATGGCCCGCTTCTCGGTGCTGACCCGGATGAAGGACCCGGAGAACTCCAGCATCTTCTCCAAGATGCGCATCTACGACGGCGAGAACCTGAAGGACACCGACCCCAAGGCCAAGTCGGTGCAGGAATACCGCGACTACGCCGGTGTCGACGAGGGCATGTCCGGCATCTCGACCCGTTTCGCGTTCAAGATCCTGTCGCAGGTGTTCAACTTCGACCACAGCGAGGTCGCCGCCAACCCGGTGCATCTGCTCTATGTGCTGGAGAAGCAGATCGTCCGCGAGCACCTGCCGCAAGAGGTCCAGGATCGTTATCTTGGCTTCCTCAAGCAATATCTGGCCCCGCGCTACGCCGAGTTCATCGGCAAGGAGCTGCAGACCGCCTATCTGGAGTCCTACTCCGAGTACGGCCAGAACATCTTCGACCGCTACGTGACCTACGCCGACTACTGGATTCAGGATCAAGACTACCGCGACCCGGACACCGGCGAGATGATGGATCGCGGCTCGCTGAACAGCGAGCTGGAGAAGATCGAGAAGCCCGCAGGCATCTCCAATCCCAAGGACTTCCGCAACGAGATCGTCAACTTCGTGCTGCGCGCGCGCGCCAACAACAACGGCGCCAACCCGCGCTGGACCAGCTACGAGAAGCTGCGCGTGGTGATCGAGAAGAAGATGTTCTCGAACACCGAGGAGCTGCTGCCGGTCATCTCGTTCAACACCAAGGCCTCGGCGGACGAGAAGAAGAAGCACGATCAGTTCGTCGACCGCATGGTGCAGAAGGGCTACACGCCAAAGCAGGTCCGGCTGCTGTCGGAGTGGTATCTGCGGGTGCGCAAGTCCCAGTAGGGATGGGGTCGAAAGCGATTCGGCAATCTTAACGAACTCGCCCAACCGGGCACTGGTTAGAGCAATCCATGTCCCATTTTATCGACCGTCGCGTCAACGCCAAGAACAAGAGCACCGTCAATCGGCAGCGCTTCTTGAAGCGCTACAAGAGGCAGCTCAAGCGTGCGGTGGCCGATGCGGTCAACCGGCGCAGCATCACCGATACCGACGGCGGGGAGAAGGTCGGTATCCCGTCGAAGGATATCTCCGAGCCGATCTTCCACCACGGCTCCGGGGGTAAGCGGGACATGGTCCATCCGGGCAACAAGGAGTTCGAGGCCGGTGATCGGGTGCCGCGGCCCGAAGGGGAGGGCGGCGGCGGTTCCGGTCAAGGCAAGGCCGGGCGCGGCGGTGCCGGCGAGGACGACTTCGTCTTCAACCTGTCCCGCGAGGAGTTTCTGGATCTGCTGTTCGACGACCTGGCACTGCCGCACCTGGTGCGCAATCAGCTCGTGGGCAGTACCGAGTTCAAGACCGTGCGCGCCGGCTATTCGACCAGCGGGGCGCCATCCAATATCGACGTGGTGCGCTCGCTGCGCGGCGCCATCGCCCGCCGTACCGCCTTGGGCGCCCCCCATCGCCGTCGCATCCGCACGCTGGAGGAGGAGGTCGCCGCCCTGCTGAACGGCGGTGCGGCGGAGACCGACCCGCGCATCGTCGCGCTGCGCGAGGAGATCGATCGACTGAAGACGCGCATCGCCGCGCTGCCGTTCATCGACACCTTCGACCTGCGCTATCAGTCCTTCACCAAGCAGCCTGAGCCCACCAGCAAGGCGGTCATGGTCTGCATCATGGACGTGTCCGGGTCGATGGATCAGGTCCGCAAGAACCTGGCAAAGCGTTTCTTCATCCTGCTGTACCTGTTCCTGCAACGGAACTACGACAAGATCGAGGTGGTCTTCATCCGCCACCACACCATTGCGCAGGAGGTGGACGAGCAGGAGTTCTTCTACTCCCGCGAGACCGGCGGCACCGTGGTCAGCAGCGCCCTGAATCTGGCCTACGACGTGATCTCCGAGCGCTACGACTCCGGTACCTGGAACGTCTACGCGGCCCAGGCCTCCGACGGCGACAACTGGGACTCGGACTCCACCATCTGCCGCGAGCTGCTGATGAACCGGCTGATGCCGCTGATGCGCTACTACGCCTACGTCGAGATCACCCCGCGGCAGCATCAGAGCCTCTGGTATGCCTACGAAGACGTCAAGGCCGCCCACCCGCACTTCGCCATGGAAGAGATCGACAGCGCCGAAGACATCTACCCGGTCTTCCGCGAGCTGTTCAAGAAGCAAGAGGCCTGACCTCCGCGGGTCCGCGTCCCTACGATTAAACGCGACGAACAGCCAATCAGACTCTAAAGAGCAGGTCAACAGAAGTGGCAACAAGCAAGATCATTTCCGACTCCTCGGAGTGGACCTTTCCACTGTTGGAGCGCTTCGATAAAGAGATCTCCCGGCTGGCGCTCGGCGAGTATGGGCTGGACATCTATCCCAACCAGATCGAGGTCATCACCTCGGAGCAGATGATCGACGCCTACTCCGCCGTGGGCCTGCCGATCAACTACCAGCACTGGTCCTTCGGCAAGCAGTTCGTCGCCACCGAGCAGACCTACCGCCGCGGCCAGATGGGGTTGGCCTACGAGATCGTCATCAACTCCGACCCCTGCATCGCCTACCTGATGGAGGAGAATACGCTGCCCATGCAGGCCCTGGTCATCGCCCACGCCTGCTACGGTCACAACAGCTTCTTCAAGGGCAACTACCTGTTCAAGACCTGGACCAGCGCCGATGCCATCATCGACTATCTGGTCTTCGCCCGCGCCTACATCGCCGAGTGCGAAGAGCGCTATGGTCAGGAAGAGGTCGAGCTGCTGCTCGACTCCTGCCATGCATTGATGAACTATGGCGTCGACCGCTACAAGCGCCCGTCGCCGCTGTCCATGGCCGAAGAGAAGCGCCGCCAGCACGAGCGCGAGGCCTATCTGCAATCCCAGGTCAACGACCTCTGGCGGACGCTGCCGCCGGAGCCGTCCGAGGAGTTGAGCGCCGTGGAGCGACGCTTCCCCGACGAGCCCCAGGAGAACCTGCTCTACTTCATCGAGAAGAACGCCCCGCTGCTGGAGCCTTGGCAGCGCGAGATCGTGCGCATCGTGCGCAGGGTCGGTCAGTATTTCTATCCCCAGCGCCAGACCCAGGTCATGAACGAGGGCTGGGCCACCTTCTGGCACTACACGCTGCTGAATCGGCTCTACGACGAGGGGTTGGTCGGCGACGGCTTCATGATCGAGGTTCTCCAGTCCCACACCAACGTCGTCTTCCAGCCGCCGTTCGACGCGCCGTACTACAACGGCATCAACCCCTACGCCCTAGGCTTCGGCATGATGCAGGACCTCCGCCGCATCTGCGAGGACCCCACCGACGAGGACCGCTACTGGTTTCCCGACATCGCCGGCCAGGACTGGCTGAAGGTGTTGCCGTTTGCGATGCGCAACTTCAAGGACGAGAGCTTCATCGCCCAGTACCTGTCGCCGCGGATGATGCGCGAGCTGCACCTGTTCTCGGTGCGCGACGACGATCGCGAGGACACGCTGGAGATCACCGCCATCCACGAGGAGACCGGCTACCGGCAGCTACGCCAGGCCCTGGCCGATCAGTACAATCTCGGCAGTCGCGAGCCCAACATCCAGGTCTACAATGTGGATCTGCGCGGCGACCGCTCGCTGACGCTGCGCCATTACAAGTACAATCGACGCCCCCTCGACGAATCCTTCGATGAGGTGCTGCTGCACATCCGCAGGCTGTGGCAGTTCGACGTGCGGATGGAGTCGGTGGACGAGACCGGGCGCGTGCAGCTGATCGGCGAGGCCTGAGCGAACGGGGCCAAGGCGATCGGTGCGGTCCGGCTCGACCATCGCCGACGCCGGGCGGCGTCCTGACCATCCGGCCCGACGCCCCTCGGCATCGGCCCACCCTCTCGCATCACAGGCCCGACCCCGGGGTAGCCCGCAGGTCAACCCCAACCGGAACAGCTCGACATGAACCCTTATCGCCTTTGCCCGCCGACGCTGCTGCTGGCCTTGCTGTTGTCATCGGGCGTTGCCGCCGCGGGCGCTGATCCAAGGCTGCAGGAGCGCCTGACGCCATTCCTGCCGCAGCAGCCGGCGGTCGCTGCGCCTGCGGGCGATCAGGCCGCGGCCACCGACGGCGAAGCGCCGGCGGTGCCGGAGACGCTGGTCGCACCGGTGGCGCCGGACCCGAGCCTGTTCTCGTCGCGCCTGCTCGCGGAGGTCTACGCCGGCGGCGACTTCGGGCTGCGCTGGAGCGACCCGCAGGTGCGCGACCTGCTCGCCCTCGCCGCCGCCAGCCGCGACGACGGCCTCGAGCCCGCGGACTTCCGCGCCGACGAGATCGAGGCGCTGATCAACGCCGGCGGCCTCGGCGCCCTGAGCGGCAACGCGCGGGCCGATGCCGACCTGCTCCTCAGCGACGCCCTGCTGCGCTACATCCACCACATGCGCTTCGGCAAGTACGACCCGAAGCGCATCCGCGGCGCCGAAGCCTTTACCTCGGCGGTGGATGCCGTTGCGCTGGGCGCCGATCTGGACGCCGCCCTGAACGCCCCGGACCTCTCGGGGCACCTGGCGGAGACCATCACCCAGCCCTTCTACTACCGCAATCTCAAGCGCGCCTATCTGCGCTATCGCAAGCTGCTGGAGGACGGCGGTGCCGAGCCCATCCCGGCCGGTGCCAGCCTGAAGACCGGCATGGTTGATCCGCGGGTACCCTTGATCCGCGCCCGCCTGGCCCGTCTGGACGACTGGCAGGCGACCTCAAGCACCGTCCCGGAGCACTACGACGAGGCCATGACCGAGGCCATCAAGGCCTTCCAACGCCGCTCCGGTCTCGGCGCCGACGGTGTCGTCGGCCCGCGCACGCTCGCCGCGCTCAACCAGGCCATCGACGAAGACGGCCTCGTGCTGATCCGCGCCAACCTCGAGCGCATGCGCTGGCTCTACGACCGCATCGGTGACGAGTTCATCTTCGTCGACGTCACCGGCTTCCAGCTGCAGCTCTACCGCGACAACGCGCTGGCCTGGAGCACCCCCGTCGTGGTCGGCACGCGCAAGGACCAGACGCCGATGTTTCGTGACGAGATGGAGTACGTCGTCTTCAACCCGACCTGGTCGGTGCCGGTCTCCATCCAAAAGCGCATGGGCCGGGTGGGGAGCAAATATCAGGTCGTGGACCGGCGCACAGGTCGGCGCGTCCATGGGGTCAATGCCGCCGACCACCGTCGCTACCGCATCGTCCAGCCCGCCGGCCCCGGCAACGCCCTCGGTCGGGTCAAGTTCATCTTCCCCAACAACCACGCGGTCTACCTGCACGACACCCCGAGCAAGCACCTGTTCGCCCGCGGCGAGCGCGCCTACAGCCATGGCTGCATCCGCGTCAAGGACCCCCTCGACCTGGCCGACCAAGTGCTCGACACGCCCAATTGGGATCAATCCGAGGTCAAGCGCGTGGTCAACCGCGGAAGTACCCGCTACGTCCATCTCGACGACCACCTGCAGGTGCTGATCTACTACCTGACCGCCATGGCCGACGCCGACGGTCGGGTCGGCTTCCGCCGCGACATCTACAGCCGGGATGCGACCCTGCTCAAGGTCATGCAGGGGCCGGCCTCCCCGCCGCGGCTTATTTGGCCGGAGCCCGAGCCGGAGCCCGAGTCCGGAACGCCTGCCGCGGAGCCGACACCGGCGACTCCGACCCCCGCGCCGACGGCCAAGCCGAGGCTGCGCAGTGCCAACGCCGATGATCCGTCCGGCGCCGACACCCCTGAGCCGGTGGCCGCCGAATCCTCCGATGCGCCATCCGCGACAAGGGTCGCCGCCGTCGCTGACCAGCCGGAACCGAATCCGCAGCGCACAGCCATCCCGGTGCCTGCCGCCACAAGCGCGCCCCAAGCCGACGTTGTGGCAGCGACGCCGGCGCCCGAGCCCAAGTCTCGCTGAGCATTGCCGCCAGCGCCGACGCCGAGCCGTCCGTATCGCGGGCACCAGCGCAAGCCCCCACCCTCCCCGAGCTGTTCCCGCTCCATCCCGTCATGCCCGCCCCGGGCGATGGCAACTGAGCATGCGGTCGGCTCCGGTGGGTCGGCCCTCGCGCGGCGCGTCCAGGCAATGACCATCCCCCCGGCGTCGGCCAGACCGCGACCCTGACCGGAGGCCTTCTCGGCATCGTGACCCACGTCCCGCCCCGCAGCTTATGGACTTGCTAGAGTTCCGGAACCAGTGTTCATTTCGAAACCGCTTGAGGTCGGGGTCCGGGATGGAGAACGCCAGTCGATCCGTGGATATCCGCAGTCCACGCTTGACGGACATTCGGGCCGTTCAATTGGAGCACTCCTACGGAGCGCTTGGAGTGGGCCTGTTCGGTAGCCTGATGGTTGCCGTTCTGCTGGTGTTGCTGTTGTCCGGGCAGGTCGACCGGTATCTTCTGGTCTTGTGGTTGCTGGTCTTGGTCTTGGTCACCGCCGCGCGCGCCGCGACCATGGTCCTGTTCCGACGCACCCCGAAGCAGGCACGGGGGACCCGGGCCTGGGCGGGTTGGTTCACGGCGGGTTGTTGTGCCGCGGGCCTGGCCTGGGCAGCTGCGGCCCTGTGGTTGTTTGCTCCCACCTCTTTTATGCATCAAGTCCTGCTCGCCTTCGCCCTGGGCGGCATGGTCGCGGGGGCGGTGCCGCTGCTGGCGTTCACCGAGCGCAACTACGCCTGTTTCGCACTCCCGATCATCGTGGCGATCAGTGCGCGCAATCTGGCCTTGGGCGATCATACCCACCTATTCATGGGGCTGATGATGCTGATCTACGGCTTCACCATGCTGCTCTCGGCGCGACAGATGGCCGGCTTCTTCGGACGTTCAGTGCGGCTGCAGCTCAAGTTGAAAGCCGCCATCAAGAGCGAACGGGCGCTGACGCGCATGCTGCGGTTGGATGCGCTGACCGGGGTGGCGAGCCGGCGCAACTTCGATGAAATGCTGGACCGGGAATGGCGGCGGGCGCAGCGCGAAGGCGGCAGCCTGTCGCTGATCATCGCCGATGTCGACCATTTCAAGGCATTCAACGACCGCTACGGCCATGTCGCCGGCGACAAGTGCCTGCACGCGGTGGCGCAGGCGATGCAGGGCGCGCTGCGCCGTCCGGGCGACTTGGTGGCGCGGATCGGTGGCGAGGAGTTCGCCGTGCTGCTGCCGGCGACGCCAACCGGCGGTGCCGCGATGCTCGCCGAACAGATGCGCCGCGCGGTCTCGGAACTCGATCTGACGCGGGAGGTTCCGGACCTGTCCGGCCCCGTCACCATCAGCCTGGGCGTTGCCAACAGCGAGGCCGCCGCCATCGGCTCGCCCCAGGAGCTGCACCGCGCCGCGGACCAGTCGCTCTACAACGCCAAGCACGGCGGCCGCAACCGCGTTGCGGTGGCGCGGCCCGATTAAGGCCCCTCGCCCGCGATCCGACCACCGATGTTCCGCTTTATCCACACCGCCGACACCCACATCGACAGCCCGCTGCTCGGCCTCGACGCCTACGAGGGCGCGCCGGTCGGGCTGCTGCGCGGGGCCACGCGCCGGGCCTTCGAGCAACTGGTCGCCCTGGCCGTCGATGAGGCGGTGGACTTCGTGCTCATCGCCGGCGACCTCTACGACGGCGACTGGCGGGACTTCAGCACCGGGCTGTTCTTCACCCGGCAGATGGTGCGGCTGCGCGCGGCGGGCATCCCGGTCTATGTGATCGCCGGCAATCACGATGCCGCATCCACGCTGACGCGTCGGCTCGACCTGCCGGACAACGTGCACACCTTCTCCACCCGCGCGCCCCAGACACGGGAGGTGGACGGCCTGCCGGTGGCCATCCACGGCCGCGGCTTCCCGAACCGCAAGCTGCCGGAGAACCTGGTGCCGGAGTATCCGCGCCCGTCCCCGGGGCGGTTCAACATCGGCCTGCTGCACACCAGCCTGACCGGTGCGCCGGGCCACGATACCTACGCCCCGTGCACGCTGGCGGACCTCGCCGGCAAGGGCTACGACTACTGGGCGCTGGGCCACGTGCACCAGCCGCAGGTGCTCGCCCGCGACCCCTGGGTGGTCTTCCCCGGCAATCTGCAGGGCCGGCATGTGCGCGAGAGCGGCCCCCGCGGCTGCCAGCTGGTGAGCGTGAATGACGCGCTGGAGGTGGTCGATGCGGTCCACCGGCCGCTGGATGTGGTGCGTTGGGCGCGTCTGGAAGTGGACTTGACCGACGTCGATGCGCAGGAGCAGGCCCTGGCCCGCATCGGCGATGCGCTGGCCGGGGCGCTGGACGCGGCCGACGAGCGCCTGCTCGCGGCGCGGCTGGTGCTCATCGGCAGCACCGCGCTGCACGGGGCGCTGGCCCGGGACCTGCCGGGGTGGCGCGCCCAGTGCCAGGCCCGCGGACAGACCGTCGGCGGCGATCGGATCTGGATCGAGGAACTGGAGTCGGCCACCACGCCGGTCTACGACCTGGCCGTGCTCGCCGAGCGCGATGAGCTGACCGCCATCCTGCTTGCCGGCCTCGATGAGGAGGCCATGGCGCTGGAGGCGCCGCCCGCGGTGCGCGAGCTACTCGGCAGCCTGCCCGCCGAACTGCGCCACGGGCTGGAGGACGCCATGGCGCCACCAGGCCGCGCGGCGCTGATCGGCGAGGTGCGGGCACTGCTGCTCGAATCCCTGCGCCACACCGGGGGCGAGGCATGAGGATCGCCCGCCTAGCGGCCCCGGCCTTCGGGCCGTTCACCGATTTCGCCCTGGACCTGTCCGCCGACCGCGCCGACCTGCACCTGATCTTCGGCCCCAATGAGGCCGGCAAGAGTTCGCTGCTGCGCGCCGTCGGCGACCTGCTCTACGGCATCCCCGGGCAGACCACCGACGCCTTCCTGCATGAGTATCGCACCCTGCGCATCGCCGCAACCCTGGTCGGGCGCGACGGCCGCTCCCTCGCGGTGCAGCGCCGCAAGGGCAACAAGAACACCCTGCTCGATGCCGACGGCGCGCCGCTGCCGGAGGATGCCCTGGGCGGCCTGCTCGGCGGCGTGGACCGCGACCTCTTCGCCACGGTGTTTGCGCTGGACTCCGATCGCCTGCGCGCCGGCGCCGAGGCCCTGCTGCAGGGCAAGGGCGAGATCGGCCAGGCCCTGTTCTCCGCCAGCCTGGCCGGCACGCCGGTGCATCGCATCCGCGAGGCGCTGGAGGCCGAGGCCGCCGCGCTGTTCGACGGCCGCAAGAGCAAAGGGGTCAGCATTCGCCCGCTGCTGGCCGAGTACAAGCAAGGCTTGGAGGCCAGCCGCGACGCCCTGGTGCGCCCGGAGGATTGGGAGCAGACCCTGAGCGCGGTGGCTGCGGCCGAGACGGCGCGGGAGCGGCTGGAGCAGACGCTGCGCGAGCACAACGCGCGGCGCGACTGGGTGCAGCGCTGCCTCGACGCGCTGCCGGTCATCGGCGCCCTGGCCGAGCAGGAACGGCGGCGCGCCGAGCTGCCGCCGTTGCCGGACTGCGGTGCCGGCTTCATCGACGAGACCGAGCAGGCCCAGGCGGATCGCAATCGGGCCCGCGACGGCCGCACCGATCTGGAGCGGAGTATCGCCCGGCTGCGCGAGCGCGTCGAGCACAACCGCCCGGACCAGCGCCTGCTGGACCAGGCCGGCGAGATCGAGTCGCTGCACGCGGCCCTCGCCGTGCAGCGCGAGCGCCGCAACGCGCGTGCCGCGCTGGCCGCCGAGCAGGCCCGCCTGGCCGCGGAGCTGGCGGCCGGCAGGCGCGCCCTCGGCGTCGACGACGACCCAGCGGCGGTCGAGTCCCTGCGCGCCGACGCCGAGGCCGCCCTATCGCTGCGCGCCACCGCCACCGTCCTGGACGGGGCAACGGCCGAGACCCGCACCCAGCGCCGGAAGCTGGCCGAGCACCGGCATGCGCTGGAGCAGCTCCAGGCCCGGCTCGACGCCATCCCCGTCGCCGACCCGACCCCGCTGCGCAACGCCCTGGCGCGCACCGAGGTCGCGGCGGCGCAGGCCGCGCGTCTGCCGGAGCTGGAGACCCGCCTAGCGGCGGCGGCCCGCGACTGCGCCGCCAAGCGCCAGCTCCTGCCCGGCGCCCCCGAGGAGCCGGCCGCTGCCTGCGCGCTGCCGGTACCGCCGATGGCGGCGCTGCGCCAATGCGCCGACGAGGACGCCCGCATCGATGCGGACCTGGTCCGGGCGAGCGCCGATGCCGACGATGCGCAGGCCCGCGGTCGTCGGCTGGGCGATGATCTCAAACGGTTGGAGCGTCGCGGCGTCCTGCCGACGGAGCAGGACCTGCGCCAGGCCCGCGCACAGCGCGACCATACCTGGCAGCGCGTCGTCGCCCGCTGGCGCGACGGCCCCGGCGAGCGCCAGCCCGACGATGCCGCCCTGGCCGAGACCTACCCGCAGGCCGTGCACCACGCCGACCAGATCGCCGACCGGCTGCGCGCCGACGCCGACGCCGTGGCCCGCGCCGAGACCCTGCGCGAGCAGATACAGAGCGCCGCCGACGATGCCGAGCGCGCACGCAAGGCCCGCACCGATGCCGCAGACGCCCGCGCCCATTGGCAACGGCGTTGGCAGCAGGCCTGGGCCGGTTGCGGCCTGGAGCCCGGCCCGCCGGCGCAGATGCAGGAATGGCGCGATCATTGGCTGGCGCTGCGCGAGGCGTTTACGCTGTGGCAATCGGCGGCCGCGGAGCAGACCCAGGCCGGGGACAGCATCGACGCCGCCCTGGCGGTGCTGCGCCCGCTGCTGGCGGATACCCCGGGCGACGACCTTGCGGCCCTGCGTGCGGCGGCGCAGCAGCAGATCCGCGCGGCCGACCAGGCCCGCGGCGCCCGCGAGCAGCTGAGCGAGCGCCTGCGCGAGCAGCGCGGCGACCTGGCCGCGCTGGAAGCGGCGCTGCCGGCGCTGGCGCAGACCGAGGCCGAGGCGCGCTCGGCCTGGCAGCAACGCTGCCGGGCGCTGGCGCTGCCGGCGGATGCCGACACCGCCACCGTGCTCCAGCTGCTGGAGCAGCGCAACGCCCTGGTGGCCGTCTACGACCGCTGGCGGGCCGATGCCGACACCCTGGCCAAAACGCAGCAGGACATCGCCGCCTACGACGCCAAGGTCCAGGCCCTGGCCGATGTCGTCGACCTGCCCGCCGGCAGCGCCGACGCCCGCGCGCCAGCCCTGTGGCAGGCCTTGGCCGAGGCCCGCGCGCGCAAGGTCCGCCAGGATGCGGCCCGGCGCGACCTGGACGACGAGCGCGAACGGCTGCCGGCGGCGCGCGCCGCGCTGGCCGCGGACGAGCGCCGATTGGCCGCGCAGCTGACCCGCGCCGGCATCGCCCACGAGCAGGACCTGGCGGCGCTGCTGGAACATCTCAAACGGCGCCGCGCCATCGACGCCGAGATCGAGCAGCGCCGCCAAAGCCTGTACCCGGTGGCCCGCGGCGAGCCGCTGGACGCCTTCATCGAGCGCGTGCGTGGCGAAGATGCCGATGGCCTGGCGGCTGAGCGCCAAGGGCTCGACCAGGCCATCGCCGGGCTCCAGCGCGAGCGCGACCAGGCCCTGCGCGCGCTGCATGAGGCCGGCGCGGAGCAGGCCCGGCTGGAACGCGCCGGCGTCGACGCCGCCGCCCATCTGCAGGACGCCAAGGGCACCGCCGCGCGCATCCGTCGCGACGCCGCCCGCTATCTGCGCCTGCAGCTGGCGCTGCGGCTGCTGGGGGAGGTCATCGAGCGCCACCGCCGCGACAGCCAAGGCCCGCTGCTGGCCCGTGCCGGGGTGCTGTTCCGACGTGCCACCGCCGCCAGCTTCGACGGGCTCGGCACCGCCTTCGCCGGCGACGACACCCCGGTGCTGGTGGGGCTGCGCGGCGATGCCGAGGTCGGTGTCGAGGGCATGAGCGACGGCACCCGCGATCAGCTCTACCTGGCGCTGCGCATGGCCGCCGTCGAGCGCCATCTGGCCCACCACGAGCCGATGCCGATGCTCCTCGACGACCTGCTGATGACCTTCGACGACCGTCGCTGCCTGGCCGTGCTGCCGATGCTGCGCGAGCTCGCCTTGCAGACCCAGGTCCTGCTCTTCACCCACCACCGCCATCTGCGCGACCTGGCCCGCGAGGCCTTGGGCGAGGACGGCTTTCACGACCATGATCTGGGCGCTGCCGCCCGCGTTTGAGGGCCGACGTGCGCGGGCGCAACCGCGTGGCGCGCTGTTGACGCTGTGCCGAGGTTCGACTAGAGTCCATTCCACTACCAGCGTTAGCAGAATCAGGGGTCTGAATCCAAGCCGTCTCAGGAAAGCGATATCCGCCCATTGCTCCGGTGAATGCGTCCGGGGCCTCGCTTGGCTTCGTGCTGGTCTGCGCGGGCATCCTCGCCCGCCGCGTCACACCGACGCTGATCTCACCCCAGGCCCCAGCCCCTATCCCGCGCCCCGCCGCAAGCAATGCGACCGCTCCCCGGCGTGCTCGACGACACCAACGCTGGCGGGCCGGCCCCTTTGGCCGGCTCCGCAGGGATACGGCATCTGATGCCGTTCACCGGCTGCCGATTTGTGCGTTGATCGGTCGTCGGTGCTCGCGAGTTCAATGCACGCATGTGTCGAGTATCGAGCGATGAGGATCTACGTAGGCAACCTGAAATACAGCGTCACCGATGACACCCTGCGCGAGCTGTTCAGCGAATACGGCGAAGTGGCAAGCGCGGACGTCATTACGGACAAGTTCTCCGGTCAGTCCAAGGGCTTCGGCTTTGTCGACATGCCCGACGACGGCGCCGCCGAGCAGGCCATCAGCGGCCTGCACGACAGCGACCAGGACGGGCGCAAGCTGACCGTCAACCAGGCCCGGCCCCGCACCGAGCGCCCGCCGCGGCGTTTCTAACCGCTTCATAATCGAGCCGGACGCACATGCCGGCCCGCCCGCGCGGGCCGGCATTTTTTGTTGGTCGATCGCGACGACGCTCCAGCGCGGCGGCCTCAATCGATCCCGAGCTGTCCCCAGATCGCATCGACCCGCGCCTTGACCGCTGCGTCCATCCGGATCGGCTGGCCCCATTCCCGGCTGGTCTCGCCGGGCCATTTGTTGGTGGCGTCGAAGCCGATCTTGGAGCCCAAGCCGGAGACCGGAGAGGCGAAGTCCAAGTAATCGATGGGCGTGTTCTCGATGGTGACGGTATCGCGCACCGGGTCCATGCGCGTGGTCATGGCCCAGATGACGTCCTTCCAGTCGCGCGTGTTGCAGTCGTCGTCGACGATGATGACGAACTTGGTGTACATGAACTGGCGCAGGAACGACCAGACCCCCATCATCACGCGCTTGGCGTGGCCGGGGTATTGCTTCTTGATGCTGACCACGGCCAGGCGATAGGAGCAACCCTCCGGGGGCAGGTAGAAGTCCTGGATCTCGGGGAACTGCTTTTGCAGGATGGGTACGAAGACCTCGTTCAGGGCGACGCCGAGGATGGCCGGCTCGTCCGGCGGGCGGCCGGTGTAGGTGCTGTGGTAGATGGGCGCGCGGCGTTGGGTGATGCGCTCGATGGTGAACACCGGGAAGCGGTCGACCTCGTTGTAGTAGCCGGTGTGGTCGCCGAACGGGCCCTCGTCGGCCATGTCGTCGGGGTGCAGGTGGCCCTCGAGCACGATCTCGGCGCTGGCGGGCACCTGCAGGTCCGCGCCTTTGGCCCGCGCCAGCTCGGTGCGGCTGCCGCGCAGCAGGCCGGCGAAGGCGTATTCCGACAGCGTATCCGGCACCGGCGTGACGGCACCGAGGATGGTCGCCGGGTCGGCCCCGAGGGCGACGCAGATCGGGAACGGCTTGCCCGGATGCGCCCGCTGCCAGTCGCGGAAGTCGAGCGCGCCGCCGCGGTGGGCGAGCCAGCGCATGATCACCCGGTTGCGCCCCAACACCTGCATGCGGTAAATGCCCAGGTTCTGCCGGGATTTATCCGGGCCGCGGGTGATGACCAGGCCCCAGGTGATCAGCGGTGCCGCGTCGCCGGGCCAGCAGTGCTGGATCGGCAGCCGGCCGAGGTCGACGTCTTTGCCCTCGATCACGACCTCCTGGCACGGGGGATTGCGGCGCACCTTCGGCGCCATGTCCAACACCTTCTTGAAGATCGGCAGGCTCTCCCAGGCCTGGCGCATGCCCTTGGGCGGGTCGGGCTCCTTGAGGAAGGCCAGCAGTCGGCCGACCTCGCGCAGGGCCTCCACCGACTCCTCGCCCATGCCCAAGGCCACCCGCTCCGGGGTGCCGAACAGGTTGCCGAGCAGCGGGATGTCCGAGCCCTTCGGGCGCTCGAACAGCAGCGCCGGGCCGCCGGCGCGCAGCGTGCGATCGCAGATCTCGGTGACCTCCAGGTAGGGGTCCACCGCAACGCCGATGCGCCGCAGCTGGCCGCGGCTCTCAAGCTGGTCGATGAAATCGCGAAGGTCACGGTACTTCATAGGGCTGGGGTCGCTTGCTGCCGGTTGCTGGCCGTATCGGCCGGGAGGCAGGCGAGTATAGCGCCGGGGGGGGCGCAGGACATCCAACACGGCGCAGCCGGAACGGGAGGACCTGCTTGAGGGCTGTGCATCGAAATTTCTTCGACCGTTTGTTCAAGATTTGCGGGGTAAGCGACTGACGGCTTCCTCGCACAGGAGCGATGCGCGATCATACAGGCCGGCACGAGGCGTTCGTGCGTCGCAAACGGGAGACCCACCTTGCAGAATTACCAACTGGTGATGCCGGAGCATCTGAACCACTACGGCTTTCTCTTCGGCGGGGCGATGCTGAAGTGGGTCGACGAGTCCGCCTACATCTGCGCCCGGCTGGAGCACCCGGGCAAGACCTTCGTCACCGCCGGCATGGAGCAGGTCAGCTACAAGCAGCGCGTAGAGCTCGGCAGCATCCTGCTGTTCGACGTCGAGAAGGTGCGGACCGGGCGCACCTCGGTCAGCTATCGCGTCAGCGCCCGCGTCCTGGGGAACGACGACGGCACTCGCCCCGAGATCTTTTCCACCACCGTCACCTTCGTCTGTATCGACGCGGACGGCAACAAATGCCCCGTTGGGTGATCGATCTATAGGTCGCTCCAGCCACCGGTGGGGTCGGGTTCTTGGTCGTTGGGGCCCCGATAATGCTCAGGTCCACAGGTACCGCCATCATGCCTTCCGGAATCGTCACCAAATCTCTAGTCGGTTGCTGTTTGCTGCTGCTCGGCTTCGTTGCCATGGCGGATTATCCGCTGACGATCATCGATCTGCAGCATCGCTTCGCCGAGGACCTCGCGCCCGTGCTCGCACCCTTGGCCGGTCCCGGCGGCAGCGTCAGCGGGGTCAATGCCAGCCTGCTGGTGCGGGCCTCGCCGCAGGGCCTGGCGGAGATTCGCCAGGCCCTGCGGCGCTTGGACCTGCCTGCACGCAACCTGCTGGTGGAGGTGCGCCGCGCGGGGGCGCGCTCGGCCAGCGGGGTCGACGTCGGGGTGCGGGTGGATGAGCGCGTCGGCGACCAGGGGCGGGTGCGCATCGGTGAGTCGTCGCGGGGCCATGGGGCGTCGGGATCTGATGCCTGGGCCCTGGCCAAATCGGCGTCCCGGGGCAGCACGGTGGTACAGCGTCTGCGGGTGCTGGACGGCCAGGAGGGGTTCATCGCCGTCGGCGGCGAGCATCCGGTGGGCTATCGCGAGCGCTATGTCGGACCCGAGGGGGTGGTGACCCGCCGCGGTGTGGACTACCGGTCCAGCGGCAGCGGCTTCTACGTCCGGCCGCGGGTGCAGGGGGAGCGGGTCAGCATCGAGATTCGCGCGGCGGAGGCCAGCTTGAGCCCGGACCGGCGCGGTGCCCTCGACCAGGTGGTGCTCGAGACGCGGGTGAGCGGCCGGCTCGGCGAGTGGATCGACCTGGGGCGGTCGCGCACCGACGCCGCGGGGTCGAGGCGCGGGCTGCTGTCCGCCGGCAGCGCCCGCGGCTCGCGTTTCGATGGCCTGCAGCTGCGGGTTGAGGTTGTGCCCTAGCTGAGGTGATTTCTGTCAATCTGGTATGAAAGTTTCCGACAATCGCCTAACCCCGCGGCGGTGTCAGGTCCCAGCGGCGGATCATTCGGTAGATGTTGCGCTCGCTGACCTGGAGCACGTCGGCGACCTTGGCGCGGTGGCCGGAGTATTTCTGCAGCTGTCGGGCGAGGTAGGTCTTTTGCAGCTCTTCCAGGGTCGGCTCGCGCTCGAAGGTCAGCGTGAACCGGGCGTCGCTGCCGGGGCCGGCGAAGGCGAGGTGGTCGGCGTGGATGCCGCGGCGCTCGCGCGAGAGGATGATGGCGCGCTCGATGACGTTCTTGAGTTCGCGCACGTTGCCGGGCCAGTCGTAGGCCACTAGGCGGCGCAGGGCGTCGCCGGAGACCTGCTTGTCGATGCGCCGCGAGAAGTTGTGATGGCGGATGAAGTGCTCGACCAGGTCGGGGATGTCTTCCCGGCGCTCGCGCAGGGGTGGGGCCTGGATGATGAAGGCGCTCAGTCGATAGTACAGATCCGGCCGGAAGCGGCCGTCGCGGCTCATCTCGCCGAGGTCGCGATTGGTGGCGGCGACCACGCGGATGTTGGCCTGCAGGTCGCGGGTGCCGCCGAGGCGGCGGAAGCTGCCGGTCTCGAGCACCCGCAGCAGCTTGGCCTGGATGCCGATGTCGATCTCGCCGATCTCGTCGAGGAACAGGGTGCCGCCCTCGGCGCCCTCGATCAGGCCGCGCTTCTGCTTGTCGGCACCGGTAAAGGCACCGCGCTCGTGGCCGAACAGCTCGGACTCGAACAGCCGCTCCTGCAGGGTGCAGCAGTCCACGGCGACGAAGTTCTGCCGGGCGCGACCGCTGTGCTCGTGGATGGCGCGGGCGATCAACTCCTTGCCGCTGCCGCTCTCGCCCTGGATGAGCACGGTGATGTCGGACGGGGCGACGTCGGCGATGGTCTCCTTCACCTTCATCAGTGCCGGACTGACGCCGATCATGAAGGTGCCGGCGCCCTCCTTGGCCCGGAGCCGGTTGGCGCAGAACTGGTGGTTGCGACGCAGATCCGCCAGCTCCAGCGCGCGCTGTGCGACTAGGGTCAGCTCGTCCGGGCTGACCGGCTTGACCAGATACTCGAAGGCCCCGGCCTTCATCGCATCCACCGCGTTGCGCACCGAGCCGCTGGCGGTGAGCAAGATCACCGGTGCGGCGGCGGTCAGCTCCGGCAGGCGCTCCAGGCTGTCGCCGTCGGGGAGTGCGACGTCGGTGACGATCAGGTGCGGCTCGTGCTCGGCCAGGTGGGCGTCGGCGGCACGCCAGCCGCCGGCCTCGCTGACCCGGTGGCCGAGCTGGCCGAGCTGGCGGGCGATAAGCCCGCGCAGGGTCTGGTCGTCTTCGATGAGCAGGATCTGCTTAGCCATCGGTGTCGGCGGCGAATACCATGGTGACCCTGCCTGACATTCTGTCATCTGCTGCCGCAGATCCTTGTATCGACGGTACCTCGGCCCGTCTCGGGACCGATGTGTCGTCGTCGAGACGGAAAAACCCATGGATTGTGTCGGGAATCTGCGACATTTTTCGGCTCGGGTGTTCTGTTTTTGCAACGCCGGCCTGGGCTCGGCGGACGGCGCTGCCGGGTGATGATCTGGTCGCGAGGCTCTGCCGCCGCGCTGGCGGCAGGAGCTGACAGTTTGTCATGTTTACCCGACGTTGGGCGACGAGCGATGGTGGTCGATTCGATCGATTACTCCAAACCATTGAGTCTGTAATTGAAAATTGTCAATCGGATGGGCCGTTATCGGTTGGCGGACGGCATTGGCCCGGACCTGTGTTCCGGGCGTGCCTGCCATTGTGTCAGGAATTCCGGGTGAAGCCATGGCGCCGGCCCATGCTGGGCTTCCGGTAAACAACAAAAAGCCTTGCGCAGACAGGGTGTCAGGTGACTCTGGCGCGCATCCTGCTAAGCATTGAATCCGAGTACCTCATTCCAGAACGAGACTGCGACCGGGGCGACCGAGTCTGTCGTTAAGGGGCAAATCTCCCGTTTAAGGGCCGAATGATGAACAGTTATCGGTTGTCGACGCTGCCGCGACGGGCCATTCTACTTGGCCTTGGGCTGATGGGGTTTATTGGGCTAATGCTGGGCCTGGGGCGGCTGGTTGCGGCCGGCGACTTGCCGGTCGCCGGCACTAAGCCCTGGGAGCGACCGGCCGAGGCACCGTCGCTGCTCAAGGTCGAGCACGATCGCGGTTGGTACCGGCAGGCCCTGCGCGGCATCGATAAGCCCTATCCGAAGAGCATGAGATTCCTAGAAGACCAGGGCAACTGGTACACCCCATTCGATCGGCCGGGGATGACGGGGCCCTATGACCTGCGGAACCTACACCGCTAACCCGGCTGGCGAGCCTGCGCCGTGAGCCTACGGCACCATCAAAGCTATCAACCATGACGAGGAAAACCATGAGCCGAGCCACTCCGATGATCAAGAAGACCGCCATTGCCACTGCCGTCGGCCTTTGTCTGGCCTCGACCGGCATCTATGCGGACGAGCCTGCCGGCATGACCGGCATGACCGGCATGACCGGTGAGTACCAGACCTTGCCCAGCGGCCAGACCGTCTACTATCCCGAAGACGGCAAGGGCGGCTACTGGGGTTGGGTGCCGGCTGAGGCCGCCGGTATGAGCGGCATGTCCGGTATGAGCGGCATGGGCGGCATGTCGGGTATGAGCGGCATGGGCGGCATGTCGGGCATGGGCGGCATGTCGGGTATGGGCGGCATGTCGGGTATGAGCGGCATGGGCGGCATGTCGGGCGGCATGGGCGGCATGGGCGGCATGTCGGGTATGAGCGGCATGGGCGGCATGTCGGGTATGAGCGGCATGGGCGGCATGTCGGGCATGGGCGGCATGTCGGGTATGAGCGGCATGGGCGGCATGTCGGGCATGAGCGGCATGGGCGGCATGTCGGGTATGGGCGGCATGGGCGGCATGTCGGGTATGAGCGGCATGGGCGGCATCTCGGGTATGAGCGGCATGGGCGGCATGTCGGGTATGAGCGGCATGGGCGGCATGGGCGGCATGTCGGGCATGGGCGGCATGTCCGGCATGAGCGGCATGGGCGGCATGTCGGGCATGGGGCGGGCATGTCGGGCATGAGCGGCATGGGCGGCATGTCGGGTATGAGCGGGATGGCGGGTACGGGCCTCGTGCCTGAGGGCGCTTCCGGCAAGTTCATGATCGCTCCGAATGGTCAGGTCTTCTTCATCCCCGGCCAGAGCGGCATGACCGGGATGGAAGGCATGTCCGGTATGGGCGGCATGTCCGGTATGAGCGGCATGGGCGGCATGGGCGGCATGGGCGGCATGTCCGGTATGAGCGGCATGGGCGGCATGTCCGGCGGCATGGGCGGCATGTCCGGTATGAGCGGCATGGGCGGCATGTCCGGTATGAGCGGCATGGGCGGCATGTCCGGTATGAGCGGCATGGGCGGCATGTCCGGTATGAGCGGCATGGGCGGCATGGGCGGCATGTCCGGTATGAGCGGCATGGGCGGCATGTCCGGTATGAGCGGCATGGGCGGCATGTCCGGTATGAGCGGCATGGGCGGCATGGGCGGCATGTCCGGTATGGGCGGCATGTCCGGTATGAGCGGCATGAGCGGCATGGGCGGCATGGGCGGCATGTCCGGCATGAGTGGAATGGGCGGCATGGGCGGCATGTCCGGCATGTCCGGTATGCGGCATGTCCGGTATGAGCGGCATGTCCGGTATGGGCGGCATGCAAGGAATCTCGGGCTACTTCAAGGTCGCGCCTGATGGCAACGTGTACTTCTATCCGACCGGCAGCCAAAGCGGCATGAGCGGCATGAGCGGCATGAGCGGCATGAGCGGCATGAGCGGCATGAGCGGCATGAGGCATGGAGGGCATGGAAGGCATGTGTCCGGGATGGAAGGCATGGAAGGCATGGAGGGCCAGGAAGAAGGCTGGACCCCGCCTGCCGAGTGATCGCCTGACGGGTCGGCCCCTCGGGCTGGCCTGAAACTTCAAGGCGACAGATGCACAGGGAGGTGCGGAAATCCCCGCTGCCGGTCCCACAACCGCGCAGCGGCGGTGGGGAGCAGCACCAGGTAGGACGAACGTGGCGATGCGTCGGCGCATCGGTCATCCGTTTTTCAGGGCGCAGTCCCGTGGCTCGCGTCCGCTTACCCGTTGATGGGAGCCTGGGCATGAGCACAGTGCGGCAGCGTTTGGTCACCAAGACCACCATGATGTTGGCGGCGATAGGGCTGGCGGCATCGCCAATGGCCGGCGCGCAGCCCCGCGGCTACGACGCGGCGCGCTGGGACCCGATTCACTTCAAGCCCGCCATCGAGACCGCTCGCGACGCGCAGTGCCTGGTGTGCCACCAGGAGATCCTCGAGCGCCGGGTCCGCGCCGAGACCCCGGCCGGGCTGAGCACCGCCAAGACCTTGGCCTGGTATCAGACCTTGGGCACCTACCGGGGTGAGCAGGAGACCTTCCATCGCCGGCATCTGGTCACCGACTACGCCAAGCAGGTCATGGACCTGCGCTGCAACACCTGCCACCGGGGCAATGATCCGCGAGAAGAGACCGCCGGATCGACAGCCGACGCCGATCCGACGCTGATCCAGCGCAAGCATGTAGACCCCAAGGTCTGCCTCCTCTGCCACGGCCGACACAATGCCGCCGTCATGGGCGTGCCCCCGGGGGATTGGCGCGAGACCGGAGCCCCGTTCCAATTCAACTGCCTGATCTGCCATGCAGCGATCCGCAGCAATCGCCACCAGGTCAATTACCTGAAGCCCGAGGCCATCGAGGCCGCAGCGGCGCGGGACCCCGACGTCTGCTTCGGCTGTCACGGCGGCCGGGCCTGGTATCTGATGGTCTACCCCTACCCGCGTCACCCCTGGCCCGGCAGCGGCGATGCTGTCCCGGATTGGGCGAAAGACCGCCCCAGCGCGTCCGAGGCCCGATTCCTGCGCCCCTGACCCCGATGCATCACTGCCGAGACTGAACGGTCCTCGCCGTCTGCCAACCGTCGTACCAAAACGAGAAAAGGCCATGCCCAACACCGTCGATACCAAGCCCCTCGAGCACCGGCTGAATCTGACCCGGCGCGGCTTTCTCAAGGCGGGTGCCGCCGGGGTTGCGGCGCTGGCCGGGGTCGGCGGCCTGCTGCGCAGCCGGGATGCGGCAGGCTTTGCCTATGGGCCCTATCCGCGCGACGACACGCTGACCACCATGGTCACCAGTTGCGCCCACAACTGCGGCTCGCGGCATATGCTGGTGGCGCACAAGAAGGGCGATGTGATCGTGCGCCTGTCCACCGATGACGGGCGCTATCAGCAGGGCGGCAGCTTCGGCAAGGACACCGAGGCCGAGCCCCAGGTCCGTGCCTGTCTGCGTGGGCGCTCCTATCGGCAGCGGCTGTATTCCCCGGAGCGCCTGCTCTACCCCATGGTCCGGGTCGGGCGGCGCGGCGAGGGTCGGTTCAAGCGCGTCTCCTGGGACGAGGCGCTGGACTTGGTGGCCAAGAAGTCCATCGAGATCCGCGACCGGTACGGCCCCCAGGCCCTGCTCGATCAGAGCTACGCCGGCGCATCGTTCGGTGTGCTGCACAAGTCCGATCAGATCGAGGGCCTGCTCGGGCGCTTTCTCGGCATGTTCGGCTGCCGCACCAGCAGCTGGTCGGTGCCGTCCTACCAGGGCACGACGCAAAGCTCACGCTGGACCTTCGGCACCATCGAGGACGGCAACGAGGACGACGCCTTCGCCCATTCCAAGCTGATCATCATGTGGGGCTGGAACCCGGCCTACACCTTCCACGGCGGCAACACCTTCTACTACATGCGCTTGGCCAAGCAGCGCGGCTGCCGGTTCGTCCTGGTGGACCCGCAGTACACCGACTCGGCGGCCGTCTACGACGCCTGGTGGATACCCATCAGGCCCAATACCGACGCGGCCATGCTCGCCGGCATGGCCCACTACATCTTCGCCAAGGGCCTGCAGGACCAGGCCTTCATCGACCGCTTCTGCGCAGGCATGGACGCCGGCACCATGCCCGACTGGGCCGCCGACAGCGCCAACGGTCGCGAGAACTTCCGCGACTACATCATGGGTCGCTACGACGGCACGCCGAAGACGCCGGCCTGGGCCGCGGGCATCTGCGGCGTGAAGGCGGAAGACATCGAGCGCCTGGCGGACATGTACGCCCGCACCAAGCCGGCGGCGCTGAAGGCGAGCTGGGCGCCGGGGCGCAACGCCTACGGCGAGCAATACAGCCGCATGGCCGCCGCGCTGCAGGCCATGACCGGCAACATCGGCGTGCTCGGCGGCTCGGCGGAGGGCGTCGGCAAGGCCTGGCATTCCGAGGGTATCGCCTACCCCTACGACGAGAACGCCAACATCTGGTTCTCGTCCATCAAGTCCGACCGCTGGGCGCATATCGTCAACAACTATCCCAACGTCAGCCGCGAGGAGGCGGGCCTGTGGCCGCGGCAGGACGAGCGCGACGGCGTCGTGCCCAACATCCGCGGCATCTTCTGGCAGGGCTCGGACTGGTTCAACCAGCTCACCAACATCAACAAGGAGATCGCGGCCATCCACAAGCTGGACCTGGTGGTCTGCATGGACTCGACCATCACCCCGTCCGGTCTTTATGCCGACGTGCTGCTGCCGGTGGCGACCCACTTCGAGCGCCACGACGTGGCCCTGCCCTGGTACAAGGGCCACTACTACATCCATCGGCCCAAGGTCATCGAGCCCCTGGGCGATGCAAAGACCGATTTTCAGATCTTCACCGAGCTGGCCTACCGCATCGGCGAGCGCACCGGCCAGGGCGACGACCTCGCCCGCCGCTACAACCCGAAGGCGACCCGCGACTACTGGAAAGACCCCGACCGGGTCGACGACGCCTATCTGCGCGATTGGTGGCAGAACAAGGTCATGGCGCACCAGGGGGTGCGCATGAGCTGGGACGAATTCAAGCGCCACGGCGTCTACAAGTTCCAGCTCAACCAGCCCCATGTCGCCTTCCGTGCCCAGATCGAGCAGGGCAAGCCGTTCAAGACCGCCAGCGGCAAGATCGAGATCCTGTCCACGGAGCTGGCCAACATCGCCGACTGGCCGAAGACCAAGTACGGCTACCACGTCCCGTCCATCCCCAAGTGGATCGAGCCCTGGGAATCGCTGAACAGCCCCAAGACCCGCAAGCATCCGTTCCATCTGGTGTCGCCGCACCCGCGCTGGCGCACGCACTCGATCTTCAACAACTGCGCCTGGCTGCGCGAGACCTACGAGCAGGAGGTCACCATCAACGCCGCCGATGCCCGTCGCTTGGGCATCCGTAGCGGCGATACGGTGATGCTGTTCAACGACCGCGGCAAGGTCGTCGTGCCGGCCTACGTGACCGAACGCTGCATGCCCGGCGTGCTGGTGCTGCACGAGGGCGCCTGGATCGACCTCGACGAGAACGGCATCGACCGCGCCGGCAATCCGGACATGCTGACCCTGGATGAGCCGAGTCCGGCGGGGGCCTTCGCCTACAACACCGTGCTCTGCAACATCCAAAAGACCGACTTGGAGCATCGCCCGGGCTGGGACCGCCTGGCCACGGCCCGCGCCCATGTGTTTCGGCGTGACGGCTGATTGGTCTAAAACGCCGAGAGCGAATACTTGCATGGTCTCCCGCGCGGGAGCCTGAACCATCTGCCGGAGATAAGCGACCGATGGCCGACACCACCAAGACCCATCCCCGGGTGCGCCCAGCGCAGTCGATCCGTCCCGGCCGACCAAGCTCGCCCAAGCCGGCGGCAACGTCCAGCCCACGGCCGAGCGCCGCAAGCAGGCGATCTACACCTCGGTCGTCCCGAAACAGCAGCTCGGCTTTGTCCACAACAACGTCGACTGCATCGGCTGTCGGGCCTGCGAGCTGGCCTGCAAGGACAAGAACGGCCTGCCGCCGGGGCCGCGCTTCCGCCGCGTGCAGTACATCGAGGGCGGCCGCTTCCCGGAGGTCTACGCCTACAAGGTCAACACCTCCTGCAACCACTGCGCCTATCCGGCCTGCCTGCCCACCTGCCCGACCGGCGCCATCTGGAAGCGCGAGGACAACGGCGTGGTCGATATCGACTCGACGCTCTGCATCGGCTGCCGCCGCTGCGAGGCCGCCTGCCCCTACGGCGCGCCCCAGTTCATCCCGGAGCAGAACATCGTCTCCAAGTGCAACCTCTGCATCGACGAGATCGAGGCCGGGCGCAAGCCCTACTGCGTCATGGCCTGCATGATGCGCGTGCTCGACATCGGCCCCATCGACCGGCTGCGCGACGGCAGTTGGGAGACCAAGGCCATCGGCCCGAACGACCGGCCCGTGCGGGCGGTGCGCAATTTCGCCGACCCGGCCCTGACCGATCCGTCCATCGTCTTTATCCCCCATGACAAGGGTAAGCTCGACGATGGCTGAGGCGACTGCCGCGCAGGCGGACACCGACCTGCTGACCCGGTTCCGCGGCGCCGTGGCCGAGGACTTGAGCATCCTGGCCACGCTGCACGAGGGTGAGATCGACCGCGAGCTGCTGATCAGCCTGCAGCGTATCGACACTGGCGAGCTGCTCGGCCTGTGCCTGGAGCGGGAGCGCTCGCGCTCGGCGCTCGACCTGTTCCGCGCCGGGCTGGAGCAGATCGTGCGGCAGGGCGACGGCCGCGACCCCGGCCCGGACCAGGCGGCCATGGACGCGCTGGCTGCCGACTATGCCGATATCTATCTGACCCACGGCCTGCGTGCGGCGCCGAGCGAATCGGTCTGGCTCGACCCCGACAACCTGGCCATGCAGGGGCCGATGTTCGCCTGCCGCGACTGGTACCGCCGCCATGGCCTCGCCGTACCCGACTGGCGCCAGCGCCCGGACGACCACCTGGTCCACCAGCTCCAGTTCGTCGCCTACCTGATGGCGCAGGAGGAGCGGTCGGGCTCGCTGGAGGACGCCGCGACGTTCATGGATCGGCACCTGCTGCGCTGGATCGAGCCCTTTGCCGAGCGCGTCGCTTGCCGCAGCCGCTCGCCGTTCTACGCCGGGCTGGCGGCCCTGACCGCCGCCTATCTGGACGAGCTGCGCAGCCTCCTCGCCGAGGTCCTGCACGAGCCGCGCCCGAGGGGCGATGGCGGTGCGGCCGGTCCGGAGCCGACGGCGCCGAGCCGGCAAACCGCCGACCCGAGCCATTGGCGGTGAAAACCGCTGCATCCGAGTTGCTGACCAGGGGCACCCCCCCAAGCCACCGACACAGGAGCTACCCATGAGCCAACCGACCCCATACCTCGGCAAACCGTCAATCGGCCTCGCCATCGCCCTGGCGGCGATCACCGGCACCGGCATCGCCGATGAGCCACCGCCGCCGCATCCGCCGCCGGCGCACGCGCCGCCGGCGTCGATGACCGTCGAGGACGCCATGTCCGCCATGAGCGGCATGGCCGGTGAGTTCCGCCGCACCCCTAACGGCGACGTCCTCCTCTACCCCAGCGTCCATGTCGACGCCACCGACACCGACGCCGATCCCGCGGCCCTGGTCAGGCCCGTCGGCATGAGCGGCATGCAGTCCGCCACCGAGCAGGTGGAGGGTATCTCCGCCATGGGGGGCCAGCGCGGCTACTTTCGCGTCGCCCCGGACGGGCGCGTCTACTTCTACCCCTACCCGGGCAATCCCGAAGGCATGAGCGGGATGAGCGGGGCCAGCGAGCGGGAGCGCTGATCCCGCAGTCGGTCAGGCCCTCTCGCCATGCTCGCGGGTCAGTCCGGCCAGACGCGTCCGCCGCGGCTGTAGGGATCGGGGTGCGCGGGCGGGGCCGAGGGTGTGATGACCGCGGCGAGCCGGTGCTTGACCGCCGGGGTCGTGGCCGCTGCCGCAGCCGGCTTCGCGCTGGCTCGCTTGGTGGCGGCGCCCGTGCTGCGCCTTGGGCTCGCCTTCTTTGTGGCGACCTTGCGCGGGGCCGTCCGGCGCGGGGTCTTGGCGGCGGGGGCGCTGTCGGCCGACGCGGCCGGGGTGTCGTCGGCCTCCTTGGCCTTGCGGATGGAGTTCAGCAGGCGGTCGCTGGTACGGTTGCTGTCAGTCATCGGTGAGGATCTCCGCGATCAGGTCGTCGATCTCGGCGGCGGCCTCCGCGCCGCGCTTGCCGGCTTGGAAGACGCTGCGGCCTTCCAGGGCGCAGTGGCGATGGATGGAGCGGCGGCGGATGCCGGCGCGGGCCACGGGCAGGTCCAGCTCCGCGGCGGCCTGCGGCATCAGCCGGGACAGGGTGGTGCGCGGCTCCAGCTGGCTCATGACGATGTGCGCCTTGAGCCCCGGGTTGTCCGGGCGCAGCCGCTCGATGACACGGGCGATGTGGGTCGTGGCCCACAGGTCCATGGGCGAGGGCTGCACCGGCACCAGGGCGATCCGGGCCAGGCGCAGGGCCTGCTCGGCCTGAGGCGCCTTGATCGACGGCGGGCAGTCGATGACCACATGCTCATGGACCGGGGCCATGGCGCGGACGGTCTTCTCCAGCCCCATGGCCGCGGCGACCACCGCCGGGAGCCCGTTGTCTTCGGTGCCGGTCAGTCGCCATTGGTAGGCCGATTGCTGCGGGTCGGCGTCGATGATGACAACGGCGGCCCCGCGCCGGGCCAGTCCAGCGGCCAGGCTCAGGGCCAGCGTGGTCTTGCCGGTACCGCCCTTGTTGCCGACGATGGCGATGATGCTCATCGGGTGCCCCTTGGGGCATGCCGATAGGGGGCCGAACCGGGTCGGCAGGGGAGTGCTGTCGAAGGAGCGCGCATGGGTGAAGCATACCGGTGCAACGCCAAAGATGCATCAGGGGCGTGGGCCTCAGGTATTCGGCTCCCCCCTTTGCGTCTTGGGCGCCTTTGCGGTAAATACCCCAGTCCAGGCGCGCTCCCGTGCCCCAACCCACCCCGAGGTGCCCCACCGAATGGACGTCGAACTCATCGAGATCCAGGAGTTCCTGGCCAGCCATCCGCCGTTCGACCAACTGCCCGAGCAGGACCTGGCCCGGCTGCCGCGTCAGCTCTCGGTGCGCTACCTGCGCCGGGGGGCAGCGTTCCCGCCGGAGCAGGACGGCGACGAGTCGAGTTTCTTCATCCTGCGCCGCGGCGCCGTGGAGCTGCGCGACGAGGCCGGGGAGCTGCTCGGCAAGCTCGCCGAAGGCGACCTGTTCGAGGCCCCGTGCCGCACCGGCGAGCCGCCCTTGAGCTACGCTTGCCACACCGCCGAGGATACCCTGGTCTACCAGTCTGCCCTGCACGGCCATGGACCGGCTGCGCGCGGCCAACCCGGCCTTTGCCGAGCACTTCGAGCAGTCCGTCTCCGAGCGCCTGCGCAAGGCCTTGGACGTGGTCACCGAGGCCCCGGCCGGCGGCACCGGGCTGATGACGGTCAATGCCGGCGACCTGCTGCGGCGCGCGCCCATCACCGCCACCATCGACACCAGCATCCGCGAGGCGGCGGGGATCATGTCCGAGCTGCGCACGTCGTCGCTGATGATCATGGACGGCGAGCGCCTGGCCGGCATGATCACCGACCGCGATCTGCGCAGCCGCTGCGTCGCCGCCGGCCTGCCCACCGACCGCCCGGTGCGCGAGATCATGACCGAGCGGCTGACCACCATCGATGCCGACACCCTGGGCTTTCAGGCGCTGATCCAGATGACGCGGCTGAACGTTCATCACCTGCCGGTGATGCGCGAGCGCGCGCTCATCGGCGTGCTCTCGACCACCGACCTGACCACCTTCCAGAGTGCAAACGCCGTCTATCTGGTGGGCGACATCCACAAGGCCGACTCGCTGGAGACCCTGCAGGCCATCAGCAGCCGCATCCCGGAGCTGCAGGTCCATCTGATCGGCAGCGGCGCCACCGCCAACCACGTCGGGCAGGCCATCAGCGCCGTCACCGACGCCATTACGCTGCGGCTGATCGAGCTGGCCGAGGCCGAACTCGGCCCGCCGCCGGTGCCCTACGCCTGGCTCGCCGGCGGCTCCCAGGGTCGGCGCGAGCAGTCGTCCCACTCCGATCAGGACAATGCGCTGCTGATCGCCGATCACATGACCGACGCCGACGACGAATGGTTCAAGGCCCTGGCCGAGCGCGTCAACGACGGCCTCAACGCCTGCGGCTACATCTACTGCCCCGGTGACGTCATGGCGCGCAACCCCAGGTGGCGTCAGCCCCTGCGGATCTGGACCAAGTACTTCACCAACTGGATCAAGCGCCCGGAGCCCATGGCCCTGATGCTCTCCAGCGTATTCTTTGATCTGCGCGCCGTGCACGACCCCGAAGGCCTGTTCGGCGAGCTGCAGGAGCGGGTCATCCAGCTGTCGAACAAGAACGGCATCTACATCGCCTACATGGCCGCCAACGCGCTGAAGCACCGCCCGCCGCTGGGGTTCTTCCGCAACTTCGTGCTCATCCACGGCGGCGACCACGACCGCACCGTCGACATCAAACACCGTGGCACCGTGCCCATCATCGACCTGGCTCGGGTCTACGCCCTGTCGGCGGGACTGACCGAGATCAACACCATCGAGCGCCTGCAGACCGCCGCCGAGACCACCGCGCTCAGCCGCGACGGCGGCGCCAACCTCACCGACGCCTTCGAGCTGATCAACACCCTGCGCATGCGCCACCAGGCCAAGCAGCTACGCCGCGGCGAGAGCGCCGACAACTTCCTCGAGCCGCAGCAGCTCTCGCCGCTGGAGCGCGGTCATCTGAAGGAAGCGTTCATCCTCATCAACACCATGCAGGAGTCCCTCGGCCAGCGCTACCAGGGCCGGGCGCTTTACCTGAGGCCGCTGGTGGTCGGGGGCGGGACGCCCCCGCTCCGGGGAATGGGAGCAGCGGCGTCTCGCCGCTGATGGGGCGCGCCGGTGGGCCGCTGGTGGTCGGGGGCGGGACGCCCCCGCTCCGGGGAGTGGGAGCAGCGGCGTCTCGCCGCTGATGGGGCGCGCCGGTGGGCCGCTGGTGGTCGGGGGCGGGACGCCCCCGCTCCGGGAGTGGGAGCAGCGGCGTCTCGCCGCTGATTGGGCGCGCCGGTGGGCCGCTGGTGGTCGGGGGCGGGACGCCCCCGCTCCGGGGGGAGCAGCGGCGTCTCGCCGCTGATGGGGCGCGCCGGTGGGCCGCTGGTCGGGGGCGGGACGCCCCCGCTCGGTGCTGTTGGAGCAGCGGCTTCTCGCCGATGATTGGGCGCGCCGGTGGGCCGCTGGTGGTCGGGGGCGGGACGCCCCCGCTCCGGGGAGTGGGAGCAGCGGCGTCACGCCGCTGATGGGGTGCGCCGGTGGGCCGTTGGTGGTCGGGGGCGGGACGCCCCCGCTCCGGGGAGTGGGAGCAGCGGCGTCTCGCCGCTGATTGGGCGCGCCGGTGGGCCGCTGGTGGTCGGGGGCGGGACGCCCCCCCCTCCGGGGAATGGGAGCAGCGGCGTCTCGCCGCTGATGGGGCGCGCCGGTGGGCCGCTGGTGGTCGGGGGCGGGACGCCCCCGCTCCGGGGAGTGGGAGCAGCGGCGTCTCGCCGCTGATGGGGCGCGCCGGTGGGCCGCTGGTGGTCGGGGGCGGGACGCCCCCGCTCCGGGGAATGGGAGCAGCGGCGTCTCGCCGCTGATGGGGCGCGCCGGTGGGCCGCTGGTGGTCGGGGGCGGGACGCCCCCGCTCCGGGGAGTGGGAGCAGCGGCGTCTCGCCGCTGATTGGGCGCGCCGGTGGGCCGCTGGTGGTCGGGGGCGGGACGCCCCCGCTCCGGGGAGTGGGAGCAGCGGCGTCTCGCCGCTGATGGGGCGCGCCGGTGGGCCGCTGGTGGTCGGGGGCGGGACGCCCCCGCTCCGGGGAATGGGAGCAGCGGCGTCTCGCCGCTGATGGGGCGCGCCGGTGGGCCGCTGGTGGTCGGGGGCGGGACGCCCCCGCTCCGGGGAGTGGGAGCAGCGGCGTCTCGCCGCTGATGGGGCGCGCCGGTGGGCCGTTGGGGGTCGGGGGCGGGACGCCCCCCGCTCCGGGGAGCAGCGGCGTCTCGCCGCTGATGGGGCGCGCCGGTGGGCCGCTGGTGGTCGGGGGCGGGACGCCCCCGCTCCGGGGAGTGGGAGCAGCGGCGTCTCGCCGCTTGGCGCACCGGTGACGGCTCCAGCTTCCGGTCGCGCCGCGATGAAGCGCCGGTCGGGGGGCCGCCAGCGGATGGGGCCGTCGGGTCCGGGGGATCGGGAGGTCGGTGGCGATGGTGGCCTCTTCGGGCATCTCCACATGCCCAGTCTCCGGGGTCAACGCCAATGTTGCCTGGAAGAGCGTCTTGCCGTAGATGGATCGCGCCGGTATAGCGGGGGCTCCCGGCGTCGTCGTTGCGTCGCAGGCGCCAGGGTTGGATGCGGTTGGCGTCGGGCAGGTCTTCGGCGGCGTCGGGGGGGAGATCGGCCGGGCGGTCGATGATCTGGAAGCGGCCCTCCTCGGCTCGCAGGATGCTGCAGAAGAAGCGGGTGTAGTCGGACTGGGCGGTGGGGTTGTCGAGGCGGATCAGGCCGTCGGCGACAGCTGTGTGGAGCGTCTGACTCAGCCCGTCGAGCAGCAGCACCCGTTCGGGCGTGACCAGCAGGTCGAGTGCGCCGGGCCGGCGGTCTTCGAGGCGGTCTTCGGTCAGATGGACCTGCACCAGCATCGCGTCGCTGAAGCTGAGCCCCCGCTGCTCGATCAGCGACACGCGCAGGCTCGGGCGCGACAGGGCACGGGCGCCGTTGTCGCTGCCCTGGGCGAGGCGCCGCAGCAGGGCCTGCGCGTCCGCGGCGCTGAGGCCCTGCCATTGGCCCGGCAGCAAGCGTTGCGGCGCGGGTCGCGGTGGGCTGCCGTAGTCGGTAAGCAGGGCCGCGAGATCGATCTGCTCGGGGTTCGGTGCAGGCGCGCTCCAGCGGGCGCGGACGCGGGCGGCCTGCTGTTCGCGGAGCAGCCTGGACTCGACCCGCTGGAGCAGGGCCTCCATTTCGCGGTCGATCTCGTCGGGCTCGTCGTTGAAGAGATTGGTCAGCCAGGGCTCCAGCAGGCCGCGCTCTTCGCGGGGCAGATCGAGCAATGCGCGGGGGTCGCGGCTGGCCTTGTAGTCGACGCCGACGGCGAGCAGACGCAGCGGCAGGGCCAGCTCCTCGCGGTCGCCGGCCAGGTCCTGCCAGGTCTTCAGCCAGGCGCGGGCGGTGGGGTCCGTGAGCCAGTCGACGGCGAACCGGCGGATGCTCTGGACCAACGCATCGCCCAGCTCGGTGAGCCGACCGTGTCGGGCGAACAGGTCGAGCCAGGTGGCGATGAATGGACGCCAGACCTGGGGGTTGGGGGAGCGCAGGATCAGCGATGAAATGGTCCCCAAGTTGTTTCCGGACAGGAGCGATGGTTGGGAGCGTGCCAGCAGTTGGTCCAGCGCATTGATCCCCTCGTCGCGGCGATCCAGCCACATCAGGGTGTCGGCGCGGACCAAGAACCGCCGGAACTCCTGCTCCGCAGCGTAGTGAGGTTGCGGCTCATCTAGGAGTCGCAGGGCCTCCGCGTGCCGCCCCAGGTACCCTAGAACCATGGCGCGCCACAGGCTGACCGGCGTTCCGTCGGCATCAAGCTGCGGGCCGATGTCAGCCGCGCGTTCGTAGCACGCCAGCGCGCCTTCGAAGTCGCCGAGATCGTGCTTCGCGGTTCCAAGATACGACTGGAGTCGCGCCTCCTCCGGCAGCAGCGCCGCCATACGCTCGGCCATGCGATGGAAGCGTCGGTGACGCCCCTGCTGCTGGAGCAGGCCAAACAGGTGGTTCCAAGCCGCGATGCGGCGCGGCTCCAATTCCAGCGCCTTGCCGTAGGCGTGCAGCGCCGCATCAGGTCGGTCCATAGACCAAAGATCGTTCCCGCGCTGATGCCAATCGTCGGCGGTCTTCGGCTCGCCCGCCAAGTCCATCGCCTTCTGGAAGTACTCCCTGGCCTCGGCATGTCGCCCCAACCGCTTCAGCGCCCAGCCATAGTTTCGGTTGTACACCGGCCCTGTCGGTTCGAGCGCCAGCGCCTTCGCCGATGCCGCAAGGGCCTCCTCAAAGCGACCGAGCCGGGACAGGATCACATTCTGCTGGTTCCAGCCCAAGGCATCCTCCGGATCGATCTCCGTCACCCGCCCCCAACAGGCGAGTTGTTCCTCGGCCGGGCGTCCGAGCTGCTTCAGGCAATCCGCCTTGCGCAGCCAACAGGCCTTGTCGTTTGGGTCCCGCGCGATGGCGCAGTCGATTTCGGCCAGCGCGTGCTCGTAATCCCCGGCGGAAACATGGTCCCAGTAGCCTCGCTCGAAGACCGAGCGCAGCGGATCATCGCCGGTGGCCGCCAGGGCCGCGGCCTCCCGCAGATGCGCGCCCTCCAGGGCCCCGAGGTCGCCGTCCCCCGCCAGCCGGTCGAGTTCGGCCCGCGAGTACCAGACCCGCAGGAACTCGATGAACAGGGCCACGGTGCGACCGCGCTGCTCCTTCACCTCCAGGCACAGGCGCATCAGCGGCTCGCGCAGTTCGTAGTAGTTGGAGCGGCCGATGGAGTCGGCCTGGATCACGTAGCCCAGCTCCACCAGCTTGGCGAGCTGGGTGGAGACGGTCTGGGAGCTGGCCATGACGTGGCGGGCGATGGCCTTGACCGGGACGGCGCTGCGCAGTTGCCGCAGCCCGTCGAGGATGCTGCGCTGCAGCGGGGCGAGCCGGCTCATGCGCGCCTGGTAGTAGGGGGTCAGCTCGTCCATCAGCTTCATGAAGGGGGTGACCAGATCGTCCAGGGACTCGCGGGTCAGAAAGTCGTAGAACACGGCATAGACGCGCGGGTTGCCGCCGGCCAGGTAGTGCACGGCGCGCACCCGCGCCAGGCCCATCGGGCTCCAGATGGCATCGGCCAGGTCCGGGTCGCCGGCATAGTGGGCCAGCCGGGCGAGCAGCGCCGCGGCCTCCTCGACGCCGAAGGGCTCGATGGTCTGGGTGCGGAAGAAGCCGTAGAAGGTCTTTTTGCGCTCGGTCAGGGCATCGGTCAGGCTGGTGCTGGTGGCCAGGATGCTGATCCGGCCCGAGTTCTGGATCAGGGCGCGCAGCTTCTTCTGGCCCTCGTCCTTGAGCGCGGCGAGCAGGTCGTCCAGGTTCTCGGCGATCAGCAGCAGGCTGCGACCGTCCAGGCCGTCGAGCAGCAGCCCCTCCAGGGCGGCCTCTTGGGCCTGGGTGTCGGCGAGGTCAAGCACCTGATCCAGGCGCTCGTCGAGCCGCTCCAGGCCGTCCTCGTCTTGGCGCAGCTTGCGCAGGATCAGCGCCAGCAGCGTGCCGTAGCCGGCGATGTAGGGGTCCTCCGGCAGCCAGGCGACCCGCAGCCGCGCGCGCAGCTCCGGGTCGGCGCGCACCCGGTGGTAGAGCAGCGCGATCAGATGGGTCTTGCCGATGCCGCGCGGGCCGATCAGCAGGCGCTGCTGCTTGTTGGCGGTGGTGGCGCTCTCGCGGATGCCCTCCAGCAGCCGGCCGGCCAGGGCTTCGCGGGCGACGAACAGGGCCTCCAGGGTCTCGGGGTCGCTGAGGCTGGGGGTGAAGCTGGAGTGGAAGCCGGCCATCAGAGCGATGCCCTGTCCAGGTCCGGGTTGAGCTCAGGGTCCGGGTTCAGGTCCGGGTCAGGGTCCGGGCCCAGCCCCAGGTCCAGGCGCCACCAGCGGCGGATCAGATCGAAGCGGAACCGGTAGCCGCCGTCGGGCTGCTGCGCCAGATAGTGATCGCGCTGCATCAGCTTGACCAGGGCGCGCAGCGCTTCGCGGTCGCCCTCGACCAGGGCGCGGGCACGGTCGTTGTCCGGGCGGCAGTCGGTGCGCAGGCGCTCGTGCAGGTCGTCCAGCCCCAGCGGCTGGGTCTCGGCCAGGATCGTCAACAGCGTGCGGGCGATGCCGGCGCGGGCCTGGTAGTAATCGGGGAGCCGGGCGCGATAGTGCTCCAGGTGCCAGGGGTCCTGGGGCTCGGTCAGGCCGTGGGCGACCATGGCATCGACCGCGGCGGGTGTCGCGGCCCGGCCCGCATCGGCCAGGCTGGCGATCACATGATGGATGTAATAGGGGACTTGGTCGACCAGCTCCGCGATGCGCTCGGCGACGGGTGCTGAGTCCTGATCCGGTGTCTGATCCGGTTTCGGATCGGCGCCCCGATCGCCAGCGCCGGTCAGCAGCCCCTCGCCGTGCAGCAGGGCTTCGGCGAGTCGCGTCGCATCGGTGCGATCCAGCGGCGGCACCTCCACCGTGCGCATATCGTTCAGCGGCGAGTTGGCATAGCCCTCCTCGCGCAGGCTGCTCAATACGTGGTGCAGACCGATGGAGCCGGTGTAGACCAGGCGCACATCGGCATGGGTCTGGCGCATCGCGCGCAGCAGGTCCAATTTGCCTTCATCGCGGACTCCTGACTATTTTGACGCGTATCGATAGTAACGTACGTCAAATATAGCGCCGATTAAGGCGGTGGGCAACGTGAAGGCTTGACGCGGTGATGGCGCCCCCCCCCAAGCGCGGCACTCGGAAGAGACTGGGCAAGTATTCGTTGGCCTGCAATCTTTCTATCTCGTGGATCGATAGAATAATTGCGGCCTCGTCGTCCCGGCGCTTCAAATCAGAACCCGAGTATCGGTGTCTCGAACTGCTCGCCGGGGCTGCTGTTCTTTGGCGTTACCCGTTGCTTGCTCTGCAGGAACACCCAGGCGATGCTGGCGCCGACGCTGAAGTTGTGGTCGGAACTCACCAGCGGGCTATTGGCGAAGACGGTGCCGTCGAGGTTCTGATAGGCCCCGTACAGCGACCAGCGCAGGCGCCGCCAGCGCCCGTCCAGGCCGAGGGCGAGCTCTGCCCCGGCGTAGCCGCCGTCGGCGTCGTAGACCGAGCGCCCGGGCCGGGCATAGGTGGGGGAGACGTTGTAGAAGTAGCCGTTGTTGGCGGAATCGGCGAAGCGCGCGCCGATCTGGGTGCTCAGGCGCAGGCGCTCGCCGAGCAGCGGGCGCTGGTAGCGCAGCCGGGCATTGGCCACCCAGCCGCGCTGCTTGAAGGTCCAGTTGTCGGTGTCGTAGCTGTAGGCGGTGGAGACCGCCAAGCGTCCCCAGAGGCTGTTGCTGTTCGCCGGGTTGCTGAGCAGCACGCTGAGGTCGGGGCCGATGGAGACGGTCCGGTCCAGGTCCGGCATGCCGTCGCGGGCATCGCTTTCTTCGTTGTCCACCAGGGCGGTGCCGCCGGCGGTGAGGCTGAGCTTGAGCCGATCGGTCTCCAGCAGGATGCCCTGCAGGCTGCGATCGATCCGCAGCCACTTGCCGCGATAGATGAAGTAAGGGAACGCGATGGCCAGGCCGGATTGCACATCCGAGCCCGGATAGTTCGGCTTGTAGTAGCCGGCGGCACCGACGCCGAGTTCCCACAGGGGGCGGGTGCCCTCGGGGGCGGGGTCGGCGGCGAGGGCAGGTCCCGCGAACATGACGCAGAGGAGGGCGAGGCGGCGTAACGGGCGGCGGTGCTGGTGCATGGGTGGCTTCGCTCCGGTGCGGATTGCGGCGAAATAGGGCGATTCGCGGGGGACTGCAGGCAGGCGGCGAACGCCCTGAGTCTACAGCAGCCGCTTGGCCGCGGCGACGGGTTTCATGCTAACGTCGCGCAGGCGTCGCGGCCATGGCCGCCGCGGCGCTGCATCCCGCACCGGCAGGTGGTCCTCACCGGGCCGTCGCGTCCTGCGCTAGCCCGCGACTATCCAAGCCCCCAGCAGTTCCAATGACCATGCCCGGCCTATTCCTCGATTGGCGCCGCCGCCGCCTCCAGCGCATGCTTGATCCCGGCCCGCTGCGCGAGTTCTACGCGGTCCCGTTCCCGCCCCCGCGCCTGGACTACCGCCAGGTGCCGATGCTGGCCATCGATCTGGAGACCACCGGGCTCGACCCGCGCAAGGACCAGATCCTGAGCCTCGGCTGGGTGGGCCTGACCGGGGATCGCATCCAGCTCGGCGAGGCCCGCCATCGGCTGGTGCGGGTGCACGGCGAGATCCCGGCCGAGAGCGCCGTCATCCACCAGATCACCGACGATCAGGCCGCCGCCGGCGGGCACCTGCCGAGCGCCTTGGCCGAGCTGTTGCAGGCGCTGGCCGGTCGGGTGATGATCGCCCACCATGCGCGGGTGGAGCAGCGCTTCCTCAGCGCCGCCTGCCGCCGGCTGTTCGGTGTGGGGCTGCTGGTGCCGACCATCGATACCCAGGCCCTGGCCCGGCGCACCTTGGAGCGCCGCCATGTCCCCTACAAGGGCTCGGATCTGCGTCTGCATGCACTCGGCGAGCGCTACAACCTGCCGCGCTACGGTGCCCACAATGCCCTGTCCGACGCCTTGGCCGCCGCCGAGCTGTTTCTGGCCCAGGCCGCCCATGGCGACGGCGGACGCGGGGTGGCGCTGCGCGACCTGCTGCTGTAGTGCGAGCCTAACGCCCGGTCGCAAGCCGGCACTGCGCCATGCGCGGGCGCAGCAATAGGGCGTAGAGCGCATCCAGATGCGCCCGCAGCTCGCGGCGGTCGCGGTCGATGATGGGCTTCCAGAAGCCGTAGACGCCGGCCAGGGCGAGCAGCCGCTCGGCGTGGCGGGTCCAGTCGTAGCGCTCGGCGACGCCGGCGACAGCGGCCTCCGAGATCCCCCTCCACAGGTCCGCATCGGCGGCGCAGCGCTCGAAGAAGTCGGCCATGCGCTCGGCGGCGTCGGCGCCGTGGACCGGGTCGATCAGGAAGCCGGTGACGCCGTCGGCGATGATCTCCGGGGCGCCGCCGTAGCAGGTGGCGAAGGTCGGCAGGCCGCAGGCCATGGCCTCGATGATGGTCAAGCCGAAGGCCTGGAACAGGGCGGGCTGGACGAAGGCGCCGCGGCGGTCGGCGACGACCCGGTAGAGCTCGCCGGTGAGCGGGCGCTCCAGCTGCAGGCCGAGCCAGCGCACTTGGCCATCGAGCCCGTGGCGGTCGATGAGGGCGTGCAGGTGGGCGACCTGCTCGCGGGTCTCGGCATCGTCGGTGGCCGCGGCATCGAGCTGGCCGCCGACGATGAGCAGGTTCGCCCGCGCGCGCAGGCGCGGGCTGCGGCCGTACCAGTCCACCAGGCCGGTGAGGTTCTTGATCCGCTCCGGCGGGGCGAGGCTGAACAGCAGCGCCCGCTCGGGCTCGGCGAACCGGCCGCGGGACTGGCCGGGGCGGGGGGCGCCGTCGATGAGTTCGGCGATCTCTTGGTGCAGGTGCAGCAGCCGCCGGTCTCGGTCCTGGTGGGAGAAGAAGATGCCGGTATCGATGCCGGGCGGGACGACGTTGAAGCGGCGGTCGTGGATGTCGACGCCGGCGGCCACCCGGTAGAGGCCGGGCAGTGTGAACTGGCGGTAGCCCTCGTATTGACCGACGCTGTCGGCGCTGCCGGCGATCTCGCGGGCGGTGTGGGTGACGATGAAGTCGGCCCGGTTCATCGCGATCAGGTCGGCGGTGAACTGGCAGGAGAAGCGGTGGGCGGGCTCGTGGTCGCGCCAGTAGAGGTCGGCGAACAGGAAGCGGGACTTCTCCAGCACATGGCCGATCTGGCAGTGGCCGACGCCCAGGCGGCGCGCGAGCAGCGTGGCCACCAGGCCGCCGTCGGCGCCGTGGCCGATCACCAGGTCCGGGGTGCCGCCGAGCTCGGCGAGCAGCGCGCGCTCGGTGTCGACGGCGAAGCCCTCCAGCGACGGCCAGACCTGGAACCGCGGCAGCCAGTGCGGCAGGATCTCGCCGTCGCGGTCGCGAAACGGGATGCGCAGGATGCGTGCATGGCGGGTGCCGGCGATGGGCTCGCTGGGCTGGTCGGCGCTGGTGCCTTGGGCGTCCGGGATCAGTCGGGTCAGGACCAGGATCTCCGGGTCCGGCGACAGGCCTTGCTCGGCCAGGCGCCGGCGCATCGCCTGCTCCAGCGCCCGCACCTGATCGAGGATGTAGACCACGCGCCCGCCGGTGTCCGGGCGGCCGAGCACGTTGGACTGGCCGAGCCAGCCCTGGGGGGCGATGACGGCGATGGAGAACAGCGTGGGCAGGCGCTCGAGCAGGTCGGCCAGGGTCTCCGGGGTCGGTGCCTCCAGCAGGTCCAGCAGAAGCTCGATGGTCGCGCGGGCGGATAGGGCATCGGCACCCCAGCCGGGCTCCAGCCCCAGCGCGCGCAGCTCCGCGTCCAGCTCGGCGTAGGGGGTATGGCTGGCGCGGGAGCGCAACGGGATCATGGCCTTGCGCAGCGCGGCGCGCAGGGCCGGGACGCTGCGGATGGTCGAGCTGACCAGCAGCGATCGGCCGCGGCAATGGTGGCCGCGCAGGAACTCCAACAGCCGCTGCGGGCCGGCGCCCTCCGGGTCGGCATCGGCGTCGAACAGCCGGGCGGTCAGGTCGCGGTTCATGCGCTCGGCGCCGTCGGCGATGGCCGTGTCGGCATCCTCGCCCGAGCGCACCGGAAAGAATGGGGACAGGTCGATGTGCGGACCGAAGGGGTCATCCGGCAGGCCGGCGACCAGATGCTCCTTGAACGCCAGGTAGCTGTCGGGGTCCACCGGCTGCAGGTCCATGGTCTCCAGGTGGATGCGCAGGTAGTCCCAGCACCCGGGGCCATGTCGCCGCGCCAGGTAGACCCAGGCATGGTCCAGCGCGACCTTCTGGCATTGGCGCAGGGCCAGAGCCAGCGCCGAGGCGGCCAGCCGCGGGTCGTCGGCGCAGGCCGCCGCCAGGACATCGGCGATGTCGCTCGCCAGCAGGAAGGCGCGGCCCTGGCTCAGCAGCGCATGCAGCAGCCGATGCGATTGGCTGCGCTGTTCCACCAGCGCCGTGGCAAGGGCGTCGAGTTGGGCCTCGGCCAGGTCGTCGATGCGGCTCGCAACGGGCTCGTCGGCGGCGGGCTCGAGCACGGCGAGTGCCGGCATCAGAGCCCCCAGTCGGCGCGGAAGCCGGCATAGAAGGCCGGATCACGCACGGTTGCGCCGCGCTGGCCGACGATGCTGGAGGCGAAGGACTGGGCCCGCTCCAGGGTCAGCGGCAGCGGCCAGCCGCGCAGCAGCCCCAGGATCAGCACCGATGCGAAGCCGTCGCCGGCGCCGACGGCGTCGACCACCGCGACGCGCGCGCTCGGCGCCACCGGATGGCCATTGCCGTCGGCGGTCAAGGCCAGCGCACCGCGCGCACCCAAGGTCGCGTAGACGATGTCCAGCCCGTAGTGCTGCTGCAGGGCATGTGCCTGCTCCTCGACGCCCGCATCCGCCATCCCCGGCGGGGCCAGCAGCCGCAGCTCGTCGGCATTGAGCTTGACCCAGGTGGCCCGATGCAACAGCTGGCGCAGATGCTCCGCATCCCACCAGGGGTCGCGGAGGTTCACGTCGACAAAGATGGCCGCGTCCCCCCCGCGCAGAGTCGATCCAAGGCCGCCCGCGACGGCGCGGACCGCAGCGCCAGGCTGCCGTGATAGAGCAGCGCCCCGGCCGGTGGCGGCGACAAGGCGTCGGCATCGATGTGGTCGTAGGCGCGCTCGGCGACGATCTCGTAGCTCGGTTCGCCGCCGTCGAGGCTGACCTCGACGGTGCCGGTGGGGTAGGTCGGATGGCGTTGCAGGCCGGCGCCGTCCATGCCCCAGTCCGCCATCGCCGCAGCGATCTGCTCACCGAGGGGATCGGCACCGACGGCGCTGATGAAGCGCGGCGCCGCGGCGAAGGCCTGCAGGTGCCAGGCGACATTGAACGGTGCCCCGCCGAGGATCTCGCGACCGTCGGGGAAACGGTCGAACAGGACCTCGCCAAAGACGAGGGGCGGTTGGGTAGGGTCGAAGGGCATGGGGTCGGCCTCCAATCAGATCGAAGGGGTCGGCTCAGGCCATCGGCGGCGGGAACGCGGCAACCGGGTCGAGCCGAGATCGGTTGGCAGGGGCTCAGAGCAGCGCCTGTTCGCGCAGCACCTTAACCTGAAACAGCGTGTTGCGCTCCTCCTCCTCCAGCGCCGACTGGATGAAGTGAATGGTGCGTCGGTAGAGCGGAATGATGTTGTACTTCAGCGCATTGACGCGTTTCTGCGCCTTGCGCTGCTCCTCCATCAGCCGGTGCAGGGCGATCTCCACCTCGCCGAGCCGGGCCAGCAGCACCGCCGACTCGGCCAGGCTGCGGCGGGTATTGTCGAAGCTGGCATCGGTGCCGAGCAGCCCCACCGGGCGCATCGGCAGCGGCTCCGCCGTCACCGCCGGATACTCCACGCCGAGGCTGCGCCGCGGCAGCACGGTGACGCTCAGCGCCGGCTCCGCCCCCAGCGCCGCCTGCTGGATGCTGCGGCTGCCCATACGCAGATGGGTGATGCCGAGACAGCGATAGGTCTCCTGCAACCCCGCTTCGGCCAGTTCGCGCAGGCGCCGATACTCGCCGATGCGCTCGTAGACCAGCCGGGTCAGCAGCTCGCGCTTGCGCTCCAGGAGGTCGTGCCCCTCTTCGAGGAAACGGGCCTGCTTCTTCAGCGACAGCAGGGTGTTCTTGGTCGGGGGGACCTTGAGGGTATGTTGGGCCATCGGTCAATCGCTCAGATCGCCAGTACAGGCGCTTGCCTAAAGTAACAAGACATCACAGTCATTTGCCGTCTAGATCAATTATTGACTAGCGTTAAGCATCGCCAATAATCCGGAGACAACCTTTCGCACCTGTGAAGATTGAAGCACTTGCTGGACTCCCTGCACAAAATCCTCTTCATTCTTGCATTCCATCTCTTTCCAATCATCTCTTTGAGAGTCCGGATACCTAAGCAAAGCTGGGTAGAAATTTAGGTCATGAAAAACTGAAAGCACTTCGTAGACGTAGTTATCCAGCGCCGGTACGCGAATGATTAAGGTGACCAAGAAGTGATCGCGCTGCGGAACATGCTTGGATACAGATACATCGCCAACTAGCAGCCCATTAGTCTGCTGCCGCAACATATCCGCCTGCCGCTCAAGTAGATAGCTCGGTGACCTTGTGATGGGAAGATCAGAGAAATCGCCCCAGAGATTAAGGTCATCCGCCGTGGTGGTCGACATTAGTTATTACCTTTTTGGCTGCGAACAGTGAAAAACAGGGGCAAGTGATCGGAATAGGTTTTGGCAATTCCGCGCTCGGAGACTAGAGGTTGACCATCGATCTCGGTCAATACGACAACGTCACCTGCACGAAAGCTCGCTGCAAGATCAGGGCGAAAGAGCACCTGATCGAAGGTATTCCAAAAGTAGCTCACGACGTCACCGCGGCGGAAATAGGTTCCCGGAGGCCCCGGCGACTCGTCCCCAAGCAAACTCCACATCGGATTGTAGAAGTATGTTCGCTTTTCCCTGTATATCGTCCGATCGCGTTGACTGGCAATTCTCTTGCACATAACTGCGTGCAAGGACTCGGAACTGCAAAGACCGGGCTCGAAAGGGTTCATATTGAAGTCTCCAACTACCAGTGTTCGTTGGTGTTGGCGCTGCTCCTCGCGTGACTCAATGATGCGGACCATCCGTTGCATGAGTGTTGCCTGAGCGAAGTCATCACAATGCATCCGCACCTTTCTGGCATCCAGTTCGCCCGAAGCCTCAGACCAAACGGTGGTCTCAGGCGCTAGCCACTGCCCTGATAGTACTTCGCCAGTTCGGTCTCCGACAGCCGGGTGAGCATGTCGCGGGGGAAGGCGCTCATCAGCTCCCAGGCCAGGTTCAACGTAAACTCGATGGAGCGGTCCTCGGCCTCGCCCTGGCCGACGAACTTGGTGTCGAAGGCGTCGGCGAATTCCAGATAGCGACGGTCGCGCTCGGAGAGTTCGTCGGCACCGATGATGCTGGCGAGGTTGCGGGTCTCCAGCGCGCGGGCGTAGAGGGCGTAGAGCTGGGCGGCGACGTGGGGGTGGTCTTCGCGGGTGTCGTCCTTGCCGATACCGTCCTTCATCAGCCGCGACAGGCTCGGCGAGATGTGCACCGGCGGGTAGATGCCCTGGTTGTGCAACTCCCGCGACAGCACGATCTGGCCCTCGGTGATGTAGCCGGTGAGGTCCGGGATCGGGTGGGTGATGTCGTCGGAGGGCATGGACACCACCGGCATCATGGTGATCGACCCGTGGCGCTGGTGGATGCGCCCGCAGCGCTCGTAGATCTCGGCCAGATCCGAATACAGATAGCCGGGGTAGCCCTTGCGCGCCGGCACGTCGCCCTTGGCCGTGGCGACCTCGCGCAGGGCCTCGGCGTAGTAGGTCATGTCGGTCATCACCACCAAGACGTGGCGGTCGAGGTCGAAGGCCAGGTACTCGGCGACGGTGAGCGCCGTGCGCGGCAGGGTCAGGCGCTCCACCGGCGGGTCGTCGGCCAGGTTGACGAACATGACCACGTTGCGCAGCACGCCCGAGGCGGCCAGCTCGTCGCGGAAGAACTTGGCGTCGGCATAGGAGACGCCCATCGCGGCGAACACCACCGAGAAGCTGGAGGAGTCGTCCATCAGCCGGGCCTGGCGGACGATCTGCGCCGCCAGCCGGTTGTGGGGCAGACCGGAGCCGGAGAAGATCGGCAGCTTCTGGCCGCGGACCAGGGAGTTCAGGCCGTCGATGGTGGAGATGCCGGTCTGGATGAACTCGCGCGGATAGGTCCGCGCCGCCGGGTTGATGGCGGAGCCGCCGACCGGCCGGCGCAGGTTGGACAGGATCGGTGGGCGACCGTCGCGGGGCTCGCCGAGGCCGTTCAGCTCGCGGCCGAGGATCTCCGGCGACAGGGCGATCTCCACGGGCTCGTCGAGGAAGCGGACCCAGATGTCCTGCAGGTCCAGATCATCGGTGCCCTCGAAGACCAGGATCAGGACCTGATCGTCGGCGGCACGGATGACCTGCCCGTCGCGGGTGTCGCCGTCACCGTCGGTGATCCGCACGCGATCGCCGAAGGCCACCCCCGGCGTGTCCCCAACGATCAATAGTCCGCCGCGGACCTCGGCGGCGGTGCGATATTCTTTAATACTCATTTGACTAGTCGCCCTGCTTTTCGTAGTCGACGCGGATCGCGGCAAACGCCTGCTCGACCTCGCCGGCGAAGGCCTGGATGCGCTCCACCTGCTCGCTGGTGAACTGGGACTTGCAGCGGCGCACGCGGGCGAGCTGAGGCAGGTCCTGGAGCTCCTTGACCGGGACGCCAAGCTCGATCAGCTCCATGCCGCGGTCGTAGACCGACAGGGCCAGATCGAGCAGCGCGAACTGCTTGTTTGGCGAGCAGAAGGTATCGATGTCGTCGAGCGCGCTTTGCTGGAGCACGCCCTCTTTGATCAGCGAGGCCCCCTCGAGCTGCCAGCGCTGGGCGTCGGACAGGGCCTCGGGGCCGACCAGGTTGACGATGCGCGAGAGCTCGGCGTCGCGGGCGAGCAGGGCCAGGGCCTGGGCGCGGCGGGCCTCCCAGTGTCGGTCCACCTGCTCGTGCCACCACTGCGCGGCGGTCTGCACATGGCCCGAGAAGCTGGTCACCCAGTCGATGCTCGGGTAGTGGCGTGCGTCGGCCAGCTCCTTCGAAAGCGCCCAGAAGGTCTCGATGATGTCCTTGGTGTGGCTGGTGACGGGCTCGGAGAAGTCGCCGCCCGGCGGCGAGACGGCGCCGATCAGGGTCACCGAGCCGGAGCCGGCATCGAAGGTCTCGACCCGGCCGGCGCGCTCGTAGACCGCGGCCAGCCGCGAGGACAGATAGGCCGGGTAGCCTTCCTCCACCGGCATCTGGCCCAGGCGGCCGGAGACCTCGCGCAGGGCCTCGGCCCAGCGGCTGGTGGAGTCGGCGAGCATGACCACGTCGTAGCCCATGTCGCGGTAATACTCGGCCATGGTCAGGCCGACGTAGACCGAGGCCTCGCGGGCCACCACCGGCATGTTCGAGGTATTGGCCACCAGCAGCGTCTTCTCCATCAGCTTGCGGCCGGTGTAGGGGTCTTCGAGCTGCGGGAAGGTCTCCAGCACGTCCACCAGTTCGTTGCCGCGCTCGCCGCAGCCGACGTAGACCACCACATCGGCGTTGGACCAGCGCGCCACCTGCTGCTGGATGACCGTCTTGCCGGCGCCGAACGGTCCGGGCACCGCACCCTTGCCGCCCTTCAGCTGGGGGAAGAAGGTGTCGATGATGCGCTGGCCGGTGATCAGCGGTGCCACGCCATCGTCGCGGCGGAAGTACGGCCTGGGTTTGCGCACCGGCCAGCGCTGATAGAGGCTGAGGCGATGACTGCGGCCGCGGGCGTCGCGCACATGGGCGATGGTCGCCTCCACGTCGTAGTCGCCGCGGGGGGCCAGCTCGGTCAGCTCGCCGTCGATGCCCGGGGCACCATGATCTTATGCAGGATGGTCTCGGTCTCCTGCACCGTACCGAGCACGGTGCCGGCGCTGACCTGCTTGCCGGGCTCCAGCGTCGGGGTCGGCTCGAAGGCCCATTCTCGCCCGCGCTCCAGGGCCGGCAGGTGCAGGCCGCGGCGGATGTAGTCGCCGGAGGCCAGCGCGATCTTCTCCAACGGGCGCTGCACGCCGTCGAAGATGCCGCCCATCAGCCCCGGGCCGAGCTCTACCGACAGGGGCCAGCCGAGCCCGGAGGCGGGCTCGCCGGGGCGCACGCCCTCGGTGCCCTCGTAGCTCTGGACCACGGCGAGCCGGCCCTTGAGCGAGATCACCTCGCCGATCAGGCCGATCTCGCCGATGCGCACCTGCTCGCCGCTGCGCACGCCGGGCAGATCGATGGTGACGATGGGGCCGTTGATGTCGCGGATGACGCCGGTATTGTTGTCTTTCATGTCGGTTGTCTGTCTCATCCGCCGAAGATGTTGCCGGTGTCGAAGCTGCTCGGCAACAGCCGCTCCAGGATCACCCGCTGCACCTGCTCACGCAGCCGCGCCAGGCGGCCGTCGAAGGTGTTGTCGACGCGGATGCGCGCGTCATCGCTGATGATCATGACGCCGCCGAGGGTCTCGATGGGCTCATCGTCCAGCGCAACGGTCTTGCCCGCCGGCAGCGCCGCCGTGACCGATGCCCAGGCGTCGCGCAGGATGCGCAGGTCGCGGCTGTTGGCCTGGACGCGCGGCTGCTCGCGCTCGATGCGCTCGGCGGCGGTGGCGATGTAGGCGGTCAGCGTCTCCAGCCAAGCCGACTCGTCGGCCAGGTGCGAACCTGCATCTGCTCGCCCAAGCGGCCCTCCACGTCGCGCACCAGGTTCCAGCGTACCCGATCGAGCTTGGTCTGCAGCTTCAGCTCCTGGGCCTGCACCTGCTGGCGAAAGGCGCGCTCCCCGAGGACCTGGCGATCCCCTCCTCGCGCTGCTCACGCAGCCTAAGCCGCTCCGCCGCATCGCGCAGGATCACGTCCCGGCTCCGGTTGGCACTCTCGCGGTACTGATTCGCCAGCTGCTCTGCCCGAGACAGGTTGGCCTGCTCGAGCGCCTCTACCTGATTCACCATGAGAGTTTCTCGGGCCCCGTCGGGACCTCTCCAAGTCGATTTGCCAACCGCAGAGACGCCAAGCCCGGAGGAAACGCTGAGCGCGTGTCGCAACGGCAAGGATAGTAAGTCGTCTCTGCGAAATCTCTGCGCCGCCGCGGCCCTGCGGTTGGGTTGCCGAGGCGACGCAGCACGCGCCACCCCTAACGCCCAAGCGCCGCCCCCCCCAACATCGCCGTCAGCCGCTCGGCCACCTCGCTGTTCAGCCGCGGCACCCCCCGCAGGGTGGGGACGGCGATGACGACGATGCGCCCGCCCTCGTCGCGGACCTGCATCAGGGCCGGGATCTGCGCCGCCATCAGCGCCTCGTCGACGATGATGAAGGCGTGCTCGCGGCTGCGCTGGAGCTCGCGCAGCAGTTGCTCGACGGCGTCCGGCTCCGGGTCGGCCCGGGTCTCGAAGCCGATCAGCCGAAAGCCGTCGGCCAGGGCCTGGTCGCCTAAGAACAGCAGACGCGTCTCGGCCGGCTGGCCGAAGTCCGGGGTCGGGGTCGCCATCCGCAGCTCAGAGCCGGTTCAGCAGCAGGATGCTCGCGACCAGGCCGTAGATGGCGATACCCTCCGCCAGGCCGAGGAAGATCAGGCTGCGACCCAGGGCCTCCGGGCGTTCCATCACGGCGGCCAGCGACGCGGCGCCGATCGGCCCGACGGCGATGCCGGCACCGATGGTCGACAGCCCCGTGGGCACGCCGACGCCGAGGATCGCCAGGCCCATGCCGGTGGACATCTCGGTCACGGCCACGACCTCGACGGTCTCCTCGGCCATGACCTCATTGACGCCGAGCAGCAGCAGCCCGAGTTGGGCGCCGACAAAGACCATCGGCTGTGAGCCCAAGGCGGGTTTGAACCAGCCGGGCACGCGCAGCGTCGGGCGCAGCTCCAGGACGATGCCGGTCAGGATCAGACCGGCGATGGCGACGGACATCAGGGCGACAAGCCAGTACATGTGCTCTCTCTCAAGTCAGGTTGATCGGAAAAATAAGGTTCAGCGGCCGGGAAGAATCAAGCGGCACCACCCCCACCACCACGCAGCCTCAACGGCGCAAACGCATGTCCCTCACCGGAGAAGTACCGCGAGAAGCCCTCGTAGTATTCCAGCCGCATGACCTGGATCATGACGATGCCGCCCTCCAGGACCGGGATGAACAGGTTGCCCAGGATCAGCGTCAGCACGGTGCCCACGGTGCCAAGCATGTCCGCCGGCGGCGAAGATGGCGATGGCGAGCGCGGCGTGGTTCAGGCTGAAGGCGGAGACGCGCAGGAACGACAGCGTGTTTGAAAGGTACACGATGACCGTGTCCAGGGTCTCGATGAAGACGATCAGCGCTCGTTCCCCGGTGGGGCCGGTCAGGTGCCGCCACTGATAGCCGCCGAGCACGCCGAGTGCCCCGATGACCACCAGCCCCGGCCCCCAGCCGAAGCTGCCGGCCGTGGCCAGGCCGTAGCCGCCGGCCAGAAGCCGAGGTAGAACAGCAGGTTGACCACGCCGTGGGGGCTGAAGATCGCGCCCTGAAGGTTGCCGGTCACGATCCGGTTGTAGATGCCGAGCAGGCGGGCGATGACGATGAAGCCGACGCCCCAGCCCAGCGCGACCTTCAGCATCAGGACCGGGTCGTCCAGCGGGGCCATCCAGATCGTCAGCAGCCAGGAGATGTGCTCGACGCCGAAGACGCTGTCGAACAGGAAGCCGAACAGGATCGAGGAGATGCCGGCGGCAACGCCGAACCAGGCGAAGGCCTTGAGCTTGGCACGGAAATACCAGGCCGCCAGCGCGATGACGGCGCCGTGGCCGAATGTCTCCCATCATGCCGAACATC
>CALOBA010000049.1:0-155019 GCA_942491465.1 uncultured Gammaproteobacteria bacterium | reverse complement strand
GAGCAGCCTCCGCTTCGCTACGGCCGCTCCAAGGCGCTGGCTGCGCTTAACGTTGGGCAGCCGAGAGAGTTCGATGCTGCTTTTTCAGTCGTCTCAAGCCTTCCTGCGTCCGCTGTTGTTTAGGAGTCCACAGTGATTCAAACCTTCAAATTTTCCGCCTGGGTACTCGCCTTGCTCGCCGCCGCCTCTCCCATCGTACAAGGTCAGACCAACTACGGCGCCCAAGCCGATGGCGATTGGAGCGACCCCGCCACCTGGACACCGGGCGGTGGGCCACCCGGCGCGGTCGACGACGCCTACATCGGCAGCAATACGCCGACCGGTAGCGCCGGCACCGCCACCGTCACACTCACCGCTGACACCACCGCGGACCAGGTCTATGTTGGCCGAGGCACTGGCAACAGCGGCACACTGGACCTGAACGGAAACATCCTGTTCGCCGACGACCTCCTCCTCGGCACCTCCAACGCCACGGGCACGCTCCTTCGCAACGGCGGGCACATCGAGGTCACCGACCGACTGACGGTGGACGACGGCAACAGCTTCATCTTCGATGCCGCCGACACCAGCCCCGACCTGACCTTGACCGGTGGAGCGACCGCCACCACCGCTACGACCACCAACCTCAGCGCGGACGTCAATGTCACGGGCAACGGCAGCCAGCTCAACCTCGGTGCCGACCTGACCCTGTCGGAGGATCTCGACATCTACGCCAGCTCCGGCATCGCCACCGTCGATGCCCGGGGCAACGACATCTAGGCGCGGGACATCTCTATCGGTTACGCCGGGCTCGGCTACCTGGGTCAGATCCTGAACCCCGGCCAGATCACCGCGACCGATGACCTGTTCATCAGCAATACGACCCTGAACCTGGACCCGGCGATCTACAGCGTCGCCGACCGCGTCTACGCGGACGATGGCGCGGTGGTGAGCTTCGATGCCGCTTTCGTCGCGCAAAGCCTGAGCGTCGAAGGCGGTAGCACCGTGGATCTGGCTGCCACGTCCAACATCAGTGTCGATGTCAATGTCACGGGCAACGGCAGCCAGCTCAACCTCGGTGCCGACCTGACCCTGTCGGAGGATCTCGACATCTACGCCAGCTCCGGCATCGCCACCGTCGATGCCCAGGGCAACGACATCACGGCGCGGGACATCTCTATCGGTTACGCCGGGCTCGGCTACCAGGGTCAGATCCTGAACCCCGGCCAGATCACCGCCACCGATGATCTGTTCATCAGGAACACCGCCCTGAACCTGGACCCCGCCATCTACAGCGTTGCGGACCGGGTCTACGCGGACGATAGGGCGGCGGTGAAGCTCGCGGCAGGCTTCTCGGCACCGAGCGCCAGCGTGGGGGGCGGAAGCACCATGGAAACGACCACCAGCACCAACCTCAGCGCCGACGTCGACGTAACGGACTCTGGGAGCTTGCTCACGCTGGGGGCGGACCTGACCCTGACGGAAGACCTCTATGTCTATGGCTCAAGCAGCACAGCGGCCACCGTCGATGCCGGTGGCCACAACATCACCGCCGATCAGGTGGTGGTCGGATCCATTGGGCGCATCGGGGCGTTGACGGACGTCGGCATGCTCACCGCGGACAACCTCACCGTTCAGGACGAAAGCACCCTGCTCCTGACGGGCGGCGATGACGTGGTGCTGTCCTCCCTGACCCTGGACGACGGTGGCATCCTGAACATCCAGCAGTCCATCGGCGAGCTTACCGGGCTGTCGCTGGAAGGGGATTCGCTCGAAATCGACACCACCAGCCTCATGACCCTGGCATTCGACAGCCAGCTCGTCAGCAGCCTGGATTGGGCCTTCCGCTGGGCGAACCCCTCCGGCGGCGGCGACCGGGTGGCCACGCTGATGGACTACATCACCGGCGGGCTCATCACCTGGAGTGCGCCCTGGACGGTCTCGGTTTTCGACGATGCCGACGGCTACACCTACATCGGCTATGTCGATGCCCAGGTGCCGGTCCCGGCAGCGCTCGGCCCCACATCTCTGCTGCTAGGCAGCGGTTGGCTCGCTTGGCGCAGGCGACGGGTCCATCAGGGTCTTTCGGGGAGAAGAGAGCGGGAGAAGGGGCCAGACTCAATTAGTGCGAAGAAAGCCCAAACAATCGCCCAACAATAGGCTCGGCCCGACCGCATGCTGCCGAGCCGCCGCTGACGCGGGCGGCTCCGCAGCATGCGGCGGGCCAGGCTTAACGTTAGGCGTCGAGCATTCCTCCGACACTCAGCCCGGTAACAGCATGCCTACAATTCTGCTTTTGCTTGGATGGCGACTTTTCTTCTATGCAAACGAAGGAAACGAACCGATCCACATTCATTGCAAAAAGGGCGACATGGAATGCAAGTTTTGGCTTAATACCGAAACATTTGATGTATCCCTCGCGTACGCTTTCAACATGTCGCCTCGTTCTACGAGAGAGATTAGAAAAATCGTATTCCAGCATTTTGACTATATTGTGGAGCAGTGGCAAGAATTTCAGATGAGGCGCAAGTCATGAGCAAGTATCACAAGGTCGAGCAAGTGGTTGTTTCGCGGGGTATGCTTTCTGCTGTTGTCGATGGACAAGACCTTTCTGCCAATCTGCGCGAGTTGTCGCCACTACTGAAGGCAGCTCCCGATCTGCACCTCGAAGTCTTTGAGGTATCTCCGTCAGGATACGGCATACATTGGCCCCTCATTGACGAAGATATTTCAGTTGATGGCTTGCTTGGTATCGTTCACCAAGCCGCCGAACTTAGGCAATCCGCCTAACGAGTCCGCCCGCCCGACGCCAAACTGCGGCCTGCGCTTCGCGCGTGGTCATTTGGGCGCAACAGGTTGACGTTGGCGGACAAAGTCCTCCCACTGTCGCTCATATGGCCTCTGGCCAGCCACCCGCGTCGGTACGAACACAGGCCATGCTCGTCGACACAAGATTCGTGAACTCAACAAATTTCTCTATCGAGTACTCCACGACGTAATGCCTGCCTTTTTTGGCTTTTTTGATGGATTCGACCCTTCAGGAAACCCGTAAGCGGAGCGAGAAGTGCTGCAGATTAGCAACGGCACCAAACTGCCGTCGTCATCGCAAACCGTGACTATCTGCACGCGACATCTACGAACATTTGACGGAGTACCGACCCATATCGATGATGATGCCGAAGCACGAGTTGATGCGGCTCATTGATGCCAGTCTTCGAATCGCACAGGGGATTGAAAATCGACGACGTTCAGATTTTGCGCGTATTCGTCAGGTTACGTTGGGGCATTGCAGCCAGGCTTCTACCGAGAGCACCGTATTGCCGCAGTACTCACACAATCGAACCGTACGGCGAGGGAGCGGCTGGAGCGCCTCGCTAGCGAGGAGTTTGCAGAGGCATGGACCGCGGCGGAAGCGTACGCAGACGCCGAGGAGTGGTTGGTGGAGCTGCGGGAAGAAGCACTATGAGCGAGGCTTATAGCGCGTGTCCTGCAGATGCCGCAATCCGGGAATGGAGGCCGATGGTTGACCAACCACGGCGGTGCCCCAGACCTCGGCACTGGCCCCTGTCGCTTCGACACCCCCAAGGAATTACCCGATGGGCGCATCGTAGATAAAATGCACTTTCGTGATGGCGTCCCCGGATTTCGATGACTACGTCAGTCGGCGGCAAGCATGAGCTGTGGGAAGTCACCGGCAGTGCAGACCAGTGACGCAAGAGAGCTGAAGCGGGTGATGCGGCAAGCCGATCGAACTGGACTGCTCCATCGAAAAAGGATTATGTTTTGCATCATTTTCACGACGGGACAGTCCGATATGTGCCGCGCACCATTCATGACCGAGGTGCCGGTGGCGTTGCCCACACCGGCGGGCGCTCCATGATGGATAACGAATTATTTTAGCCGCCTACGAGCAGGACTTTTCCGCCTCGCAATCAACAAATAATCAGAAGCCGCCATGCCCTTCAATATCCCCGAAGAACTTCCGCATACTGGCAAGGAAACCGGACTCGATCCGGCCTCTGACGCCGACATCGACGTCCTCGAGCACAGTCTCGGAGGCAAGGCGCCAGGCCCATATCGCGAGTTCCTCATCCGCTATGGAGTCCGTGGAGTTCGACGTATGAGATTGACTCCATGTTTGACTACGAGTACCGGTATCCGGATCGGATCGAGACGCGCAGCGAGGCCATTGCGTTTATCGAGCGCCCGCAAGTCGCACTGGAGTATTACCAGGGCCTGCAAAAGGACCCCGGAGTGAGCATGCCGCCCAACCTGCTTCCGTTCGCGATGAACTATGGGCAGGGAGAACTGCTCATCGAGTTCGGTGGTTCGACGGAGCGTGTATTCTTCTGGGACTTCGATAGCCACGATTGGGAGCGCGGCTCGGCCCGGCTCGGCTTCGTCGCCGACAACCTCTACGACTTCATCAACAACCTGCGACCCTTCGATGATTGACGCGCAAACGGTCTACCGGCACCTACTGGCGTGTGAGTATCCCGCGCTACCGGACGCACTCAAACCGCAATGTGTCTCACGACCGCTGTGGAGCATCCCGGTGCGGTCAGTCCATACTGGCTTCGAAGTTACGGACACGGCGCTGCTTCCGGTCCGCGACGGGCGTTCGCTGGTCCCTAAACTGGGCATCAAGGGCTGGCGCGACATTGGCGTGCTCGGCACTATCTAGCGCCGGTGTGGACGTTCCGGCTATGGTCCGCCTGCTGCTGTCTATGCCCACCCGTCAGCAGTGCCTCCTCGCAGCGAAGGCTTGGCAGGCAACCGACACCCCGCTGCTGCTGCACTTGTATCCCGTATGGGCCTTCCCGACATCAGTGAAGCGCGCTTTCTGCTCCACGGTGAGAGTATCCAAGTAGTCAGCCGATGCGCCCGCGGTGCCTCGGCATTGATATTGGACGACCAAATGCCGCGACTGCGGACGTTAGCCAACTCTGCGAACGCGGCTCTTGGAGACAAGCGTTGGTTGATTGATGTCCGCGCAGGTCGACGGTCGGATCGGTCTGGTGGAGGTCAATCGCAGGCCTGCAACCGCGAGAGCTTGATACTGTCGCTGAGTCCGAGTAAAGAGGCATGGCGTAAGGAGCATCTCGCTGCCGGAAAAGGGGAAAAGGGGTCACCATTTAGCTGACCCCGGTCAAGAGGCGGCAAAAACTCTCGCGGCTGAGCACGATGATCTGGATCAATTTTCCGCGAAGCGTTGCGTTGAGCCTGTGACGCGCCGTCAGTTCTCTATGTGTTGGTTGCGGAGCCGATCCGCTACCGGTCACCCTTCAGGTTCTAGGCATGGGGCTGCTCCCGGTGGGGAGAAGACACCCGACCCGTTGCTCATTCGAGCCCCAGAAAATCATCGGTGCCCCGCCAAGGTCCAAGTGGTGCACGGCAGTGCCGGGAGGGGGGGCCGTGCGTTCGCACAGGCTTGGCCCACCCCGGTAGGGCGCAGCCCCAACCCGATATGGCTCGATGGCGGGGGCGTCTCGGTCCACATGACGCTGTCGCTCGCTCGTGGTGGTTGCAATCTTGGGCGGGAATGCCTCGGAGGACTCAATCAGGACTCGGTGGCTGGTCGCCAACCCCAATGCCGAACTCACCGAGGCATGCCCGATTCGGTTCACGCGAAGGCGCGGTTCACGTCGAACGCGCTGCCGTTCTTGGTGCGTCTCCTTGCTCTGGCGCCAGGCTTCGCGCTCGAGCATGTCGACGGCCGCCTGTTGGCCTTGCATGGCCAGGACCGTGCTCTGGATCGCCAGCGCCAAGTTGGCGTCGGTGACCAGCTCGGCGACCGACTCCGGGGTCAGGCGCCGTGCCGCGTTGGCGCTGATCGAGCGCCCGCGGTTGCGCGAGAACAGGTTCTGCACCGCCAGGATGTGCGCTGCTGGACCAGGCGCTGGCGCCGCCGCAGCAGGTCGCGTACCGCCCGCTCGGCCTTGGGGTAGATGTACCCCTCGGGCAGTACCCCCAGGCGCAGCAGCTTCGCCAGCCAGGCCGCGTCGGTGTCGTCGTCGGCATACTTCAGGCCGCTGTACTGCACGATGGCCGCCGTGTTCGCCAGGTGCACCCGGTAGCCGGACTCCATCAAGGCATCGACCAGCCAGTACCAGTTGTAGGTCGATTCCACCACCAAGCCGCTGATCCCGTCGCGATACGGTGCCAGCGCATCGACGATCGTCTGCACGTCGTTGGGCAAGCGCTTGCGGTAGACGAGGCGGTCGGTCTCGTCCGACAAGGCCACGACGCTGTTGTTTGAATGTAGGTCGATTCCGCCGTAAAGTGTCATGGTCGACTCCTCCCCTTCGGGGCTGCGGTTTTGTTGGATCGTTCAAAAACCCAACTGTAGCCTTCCGGGGCGGGGCCGGCTAGATGAAATCAGGGTCTTGCAATCACGCAAAATGCGTGATTGCAAGACCCTCTTAGTTTCTGACTATCCTTCCCTGCAGTTCCCTTTTGTAGTTTCCAGATGCCACCTTGCACAGGCCGCTACCGGCCTGCGGCTGCGCTCGCCAAGCGCCCGAAAAACCGCCTATACTTGCGCCGAAACAACAGCAAATTCATGCGCATCGCGCTCACCATGCTCGACTTGCAGACCGACCGCGTCGAGCGTGCCGGCGATCGGCTGCCGGACCCGGCCACGCTGTTCCTGATCGGCACGCTGCTGGTGATGCTGCTGTCGCAGCTCGCGGTGATGCTCGACTGGCAGGTGATGAAGACCGTCCAGCAGGATGGCCGGGCGATACAGCAGGCGGTGGCGCCGGTGGGGCTGCTCGACAGCGACGGGGTCTGGTGGCTGCTGTCGCATCTGGTGGAGAACTTCGTCGAGTTCCCGCCGCTGGGGCTGGTGCTGGTGGGCCTGCTCGGCATCGGGGTGGCCGAGCGCTCCGGGCTGCTGCCGGTGCTGCTGCGGCGGCTGTTGACGGGGGCGCCGGCGGGCCTGCTGCTGCCGGCGACGGTGCTGGTGGGCATCCTGTCGTCGCTGGCGCTGGACGCCGGCTACGTGGTCCTGCCGCCACTGGCGGGCGCGCTGTTCCTGGCCGCCGGGCGGGCGCCGCTGGCCGGCATCGCCGCTGTGACGGCCGGCGTGACCTGCGGCTTCTCGGCCAATCTGCTCATCACCGGGCTCGATCCGTTGCTGGCGGGGCTGTCCACCGCCGGGGCTCGGGTGCTCGACCCGGACTACCGGGTCGCCATCAGCGCCAACTGGTGGTTCATGATCGCCTCGACCTTGGTCCTGACCCTGGCAGGGACTTGGGCGACACGGCGGTTCGTGGAGCCGCGGCTGCAGGTGCCGAGCACGGCGGCCGACGACGCTGCCGACGCCCAATCCGACCGCGGCGCCGAGGATCGCGGCCTGCGCTGGGCCGGCATGACGCTGCTCGGCCTGGGGCTGCTGATCGCCGCGGCGACGCTGATCCCCGGTGGCCCGCTGGCGGGCGCCGGCGCGCACTTCCCGCGCTGGATGGAGGTCCTGGTGCCGCTGCTGCTGGTGGCGTTCCTCGCGACCGGCATCGCCTACGGCCTGGGCGCCGGCAGCATCCGCAACGATCGCGACGCGGTGGCCATGATGGCCGAGACCATGCGCACCATGGGGCCGTACATCGTGCTCGCCTTCTTCGCCGCCCAGTTCATCGCCTGCTTCAGCTACTCGCGGCTGGGTGAGATGCTGGCCATTGTCGGCGGCGATGCCCTGGCCGCGCTGGCGGCCCCGGCGCCGCTGCTGATGTTGGTGTTCGTGCTGGTGGTGATGCTGGCCAATCTGCTGATGGGTTCGGCCTCGGCCAAGTACGCCTTCTTCGCCCCGGTGTTCGTGCCCATGTTCATGCAGGCCGGCATCAGCCCGGAGCTGACCCAGGCCGCCTATCGGGTCGGCGACTCGGTGACCAACGGCATCACGCCCTTCAACCCGTACCTGATCATCGTGCTCGCCTTCGTGCGCCGCTACCAGCCGCGGGCGGGCCTCGGCACGCTGCTGGCGCTGATGCTGCCCTACACCCTGGTCTTCGCGCCGGTCTGGGCCGGGCTGCTCGGGGTCTGGATCCTGCTCGGCTGGCCCCTCGGGCCCGGCGGGCCGCTGGTCTATCCGCCCTAGGGAAACGCTGGATGATTCAGCGGTCGAGATCATGCAGGCCATAGCGCGGATGCGCCATGTCGTCGTAGGGCGTTGGCCCGGGGGGAAGACTCGGCGTCGGCTCGGGCTCATGCTGGCGCTGGTGCTGCTGCTCGGCGGGCTATTGAAGCTCGGGGAGGAGATCGCTGTCCGGGCGATCTCGGTGCCCGGGCTCGACCTGCCCGTCTCGGCGCTGTTGCTCGATCGCGACGACCGGCTGCTGCGGGCCTTCACCGTCGACGACGGTCGCTGGCGCCTGCCGACGACGCTCGACGCGGTTGACCCCGGCCTGATCGCCATGCTGCTGGCCTATGAGGATCGGCGCTTTCGGCAGCACGCCGGCGTGGATTGGCTGGCGCTGCTGCGCGGAGCAGGCCAGCTGCTGCGCCATGGGCGCATCGTCTCCGGCGGCTCGACCATCACCATGCAGCTTTGGCGGCTGCGCAGCCGCGAATCGACGCGCACGCCCCTAGGCAAGCTCAAGCAGGTGCTGGGGGCCTTGGCCTTGGAGCGGGTCGCCGACAAGGACGCCATCCTGGCCGCCTATCTGCAATCGGCCCCCTATGGCGGCAACCTGGAGGGGGTCCGCGCCGCGAGCCTGGCCTGGCTCGGCAAGGAGCCGCTGCGGCTGACACCCGCCGAGCGGGCGCTGCTGGTGGCGCTGCCCCAGGCCCCCGAGGCGCGCCGGCCCGATCACGACCCCGTCGCTGCCCGCCGCGCGCGTGACAGGGTGCTGGCCCGCGCCGAGCAGGCCGGCATCCTCGATGCCGACGATGCTGCCGCCGCACGCCGCGAGCCGGTGCCGACGCGGCGGCGGCCATTCCCGATGCTGGCCGCCCACAGCGCCCGCTATTGGCGCCAGCAGGGGCCCGCGCGCTCGGTCTATCGCACCACCCTGGACGCCGGGCTGCAGCGCCGTCTCGAGACCCTGGCCGCCGAGCACGCGGCGGCCCTGCCGGGCGACTGCTCCACCGCGATCCTGGTGGCCGAGCACGGCAGCGGCCTGATCCGCGCCGCGGTCGGCTCGGCCGGGCTCATGGACCGCTCACGCGGCGGTTTCGTCGATATGACGCGGGCGGTGCGCTCGCCGGGGTCGACGCTGAAGCCGCTGATCTACGGCCTCGCCTTCGAGCAGGGACTGGCCCATCCCGAGGGGCTGATCGAGGACCGCCCCAGCGCCTTCGGCGGCTATGTGCCGGCCAACTTCGACCGCGCCTTCCAGGGCACGGTGAGCCTGCGCCAGGCGCTGCAACGCTCGCTCAACGTGCCTGCGGTGACGCTGTTGGAGCAGGTCGGGCCGGTGCGGCTGCTGGCGCGCATGCGCCGCGCCGGCGCCGAGCCGCGCCTGCCGGACCAGCGCCCGGCGGGGCTCGCCATCGGGCTCGGCGGCGTCGGGCTGCGCCTGCGCGGGCTGGTGGCGATCTATGCGGCCATCGCCCGCGGCGGGGCCCCCGTCGCGCTGACCGAGCGCCGCGACCGCCCCGTGCCCGAGGTCTCCCGCCACCCGGTACTCGGCGGGACCGCGGCCTGGTACCTGGCCGACATCCTCAGCGGCATCAGCGGCCCGCGCGCGGGCGACGGGCGTGCCATCGCGCTCAAGACCGGCACCTCCTGGGGCTACCGCGACGCCTGGGCGATCGGCTTCGACGGCCGTCACGTCGTCGGCGTCTGGGCCGGGCGACCGGACGGCGCACCGGTCAGCGGGCTCAGCGGCGCCACCAGCGCGGTGCCGATCCTCACCGATGCCTTCGCCCGCCTCGGTGCCGTCACGCCGCTGCCCGGACCGCCCCCCGGCGCGCTGCTCCTCGGCACGGCCGACCTGCCGGTGCCGCTGCGCCGGGTCGAGCGTGCCGGCGGCGACGGGCTCGACGCCGCCGATGCCGTGCGCATCGCCTTCCCGCCGAACGGGGCACGCCTGGAGCTGGACTCGAGCGGGGTCGACGCCGAGGTGGTGCTCAAGGTGCGCAACGGCCATCCGCCGTTCACCTGGCTTGCCGACGGCCGCCCGATCGCCCGCGAGGCCTATCGCCGCGAGGCGCGCTGGCGGCCCGATGGACCCGGCTTCGCGACCATTGCCGTCATCGACGGGCGCGGGGATGTCGGCCGGGTGCAGGTCAGTATCGAGGCGCCAAATAGACAAAATTGGCCAATATCCCGTTGAAACGTACAACTATTGCGTTGACAGGCCCTTAGCTGGGCCAACACAATGCCCGACCGCTCGCGGACCCGGCAGAGACCGCGGGCGTTGATCAGAACACCCCTGGGCGGTGCTGCCGTTGTCGACGGTCGTCGCCATCATCCGGGGGCGGCCTCGGCAGCCCGCGAAATCGGGCTCCGAGGCTGCCGCGACCCAGCCGCAGGGACCCCCGCCCGGGGACTCACCAACCCACTCGCCCACGTCTCAGAGGAGGGACATCAAGGTGACACCCGAAAACCGCTCGGCCTATTGGAAATCCAATGTGGCCCTGTTGACCGTACTGCTCCTGATCTGGTTTGCCGTTTCCTTCGGGCTCGGCATCTTCCTGGTGGAGCCCCTGAACGCCTTCCAGCTCGGTGGTTATCCCCTCGGCTTCTGGTTCGCGCAGCAGGGATCGATCTACGCCTTCCTGGTGCTGATCTTCGTCTATGCATGGGGCATGAATCGCCTCGACAACAAATTCGACGTCCAGGAAGACTGACCGAGGAGCCCCCCATTGGACCTGCAAACACTGACCTACACCGTCGTCGGCGCGACCTTCGTGCTGTACATCGGCATCGCCATCTGGGCGCGTGCCGCCACCACCGGTGAATTCTATACCGCCGGCAAGGGCATTCACCCGGTGCTCAACGGCATGGCCACCGCGGCGGACTGGATGTCCGCGGCCTCGTTCATCTCCATGGCCGGCCTGATCGCCTTCAAGGGCTACGACGCCTCGGCCTACCTGATGGGCTGGACCGGCGGCTATGTGCTGCTCGCGCTGCTGCTTGCGCCGTATCTGCGCAAGTTCGGCAAGTTCACGGTGCCGGAGTTCATCGGCGACCGCTACTACTCGCAGACCGCCCGCATCGTCGCGGTGCTCTGCCTGATCGTCGCCTCCATCACCTATGTCATCGGCCAGATGAAGGGTGTCGGCGTCGCCTTCGGCCGTTTCCTCGAGGTCCCGTCCGAGACCGGCGTACTCATCGGCATGGGCATCGTCTTCATCTACGCCGTGCTCGGCGGCATGAAGGGCATCACCTACACCCAGATCGCCCAGTACTGCGTGCTCATCCTGGCCTACACCGTGCCGGCCGTGTTCATCTCGCTGAACCTCACCGGCAACCCGCTGCCGCAGCTCGGTCTGGGCAGTGAATACGCCCCCGGCGGCGTGGCCAGCGGCGTGCCGCTGCTTGAGAAGCTCGATCAGGTCATCATGGAGCTCGGCTTCAGTGCCTATACCGAGCAGAAGGGCTCGACGCTGAACATGTTCCTGCTGACCCTGTCGCTGATGATCGGCACCGCCGGTCTGCCCCACGTCATCATCCGCTTCTTCACCGTGCCCAAGGTCAAGGACGCGCGCTCCTCCGCCGGCTGGGCACTGGTGTTCATCGCCATCCTCTACACCACGGCCCCCGCCGTCGGCGCCATGGCCCGTCTGAACCTGATGGACACCGTCCAGGTCGGCCCGGTGGGCTCCGCCGAGGGCAACATCGCCATCGCCGACCTGCCGGAGTGGATGGGTCGCTGGCAGAAGACCGGCCTGCTCGACTGGGAGGACAAGAACGGCGACGGCCGACTGCAGTACTACGACGACGCCAACGCCGAATTCGCCGCGAAGGCCGCTGGCTTCGATCCCGCTTGGGAAGGCAACGAGCTGACCAAGGTCGACCGCGACATCATGGTCCTGGCCAACCCCGAGATCGCCAAGCTGCCGAACTGGGTCATCGCCCTGGTCGCCGCCGGTGGTCTGGCCGCCGCGCTGTCCACCGCCGCCGGTCTGCTGCTGGCCATCTCCTCGTCCATCTCCCATGACCTGCTCAAGGGCGTGTTCATGCCGCGCATCTCCGAGAAGCGCGAGCTGATGGCGGGTCGCATCGCCATGGCCGGCGCCATCGTCGTGGCCGGCTATCTGGGGATGAATCCACCGGGCTTCGCGGCCCAGGTGGTGGCCCTGGCCTTCGGACTCGCCGCCTCGTCGATCTTCCCGGCACTAATGCTGGGCATCTTCGACAAGCGCGCGAACCGCATGGGCGCCATCTTCGGCATGCTCTCCGGCCTGCTGTTCACGTTGATCTACATCTTCTGGTTCAAGGGCTGGTTCTTCGTACCCGGCACCGAGATGATGGCCAACACGCCGGACAACTGGCTGTTCGGCATCTCGCCGGAGGCCATCGGTGCCGTCGGCGCGCTGGTGAACTTCGTCGTCGCCTTCGTCGTCTCGCGGCTCACCGAGGCCCCGCCGGAGCACATCCAGCACCTGGTCGAGGACATCCGCGTGCCCAAGGGCGCCGGGGAGGCCACCGACCACTGATCGTCCGTGCTTGACCTGGTCGGCCCAAACGGGCCGGCCGCAACAAAAAAGCCCCGCCTAGGCGGGGCTTTTTCGTTGGGACTACTGGCATTGCTCCTACTTCTTGATGCCGTAGCCGAAGCCGGCGCCGCCTACAAAACTCGCGATCGCTACGAAGATGTTCATGAATAGGGCAGTGTCCCGGTCAACGAGGTACACCAGCAAGAAGCCGAAGAAGACCATGAGCAGGATGCTGGCTGCCAATACGAACCAGCGCGTTCTTTGTCGATCTCGGAACGTGAGATCGCGTTCCTTGTCGGCTGAATCCAGTACCTGGGAAATATGATTTGAAGTGACCTTGCCATGCAAGGGGTTGCCCATGGCACCGATCTGAACACTGGAGCGGAGCAAAGTCGTGATGCGTTTTCTGTCATCCGCTGGCAGGCCTTCCAGAATCTCGGCGGGGATTACCCCGTCTGCTTCCGAGTCCGATTGCTCGTTGGAGTCAACGCCTTCCGGGTCGGCAATATCCTTACCGATCTCATCATCCGGCTTGCTCACAGCAGTCTGCCCTGTCTGAACGCGGTATCGAAGGCGCGGCTCAGTGCGTCATCCACGCGAGCGGTGACCTGCGCCTCGGCGAAAGCAGCTCGCAAGTCGGCGATAAACAGCTGGATACGCAGCAGGTCGCGAGGATGGCTTCTTGCAGGTCCTCGGACGCATTGCCGCGGCCTTCATGGGCCTCCTCCGATGGTCGCCCGCGTCCGAGACGACGACGCTGCCGGCGTCGTCGATGGTGATGAAACCGCGGTCGAAGGCGGCTTCGAGATGGGGTGCCAGGAGGAGGCCATTGAACACGTCCAGGCGTTCGGCGTCGGTGTCGCAGTCCGTCCGGGGCTGGACTGTGTGCCTGGCAAAGGTTACCGGAGCCGCCCCGGGGACATTGCCGACAAACTTGCCGAACTCTTCGAGCTGCGAGTTCGCCAGGGCGTTCATGGTTAAGTTGGAAGCGGCCAGGTTTGAACCGGTCCAGAAGGGTTCCGGCATGCAGGCCCGCGGTCCGACGCAACTGGCTGGTGGAAATGGCAGCGTCTCAGCTGCGACTATCCGTCAGCGACTATCAGCAGGGCGAGGCGCCAGCAGCAGCGAAGGGGGCAGCGCGTCAGGTAAGCGCCCTGAAACGCAAAAAGCCCTGGTGCGCTGCTTTGCAGCGGCATCCAGGGCTTTGGCGAGCAATGGTGCCCAGGGACAGAATCGAACTGCCGACACGAGGATTTTCAATCCTCTGCTCTACCAACTGAGCTACCTGGGCTTGTCGTCGGGGCCAGCACGCTGGCCACGAAGCCGCGCATTTAACCGGTTTTTTCCGTCGACGTCAAGCGCTGCGTTGCGGCCGGGCTGGCCGTCTCGGGTTTAGTTCTTCGGCGGGACATAGCCCTCGGGCGTCTCGGCGCCTTCGCCGAAGAAATAGCCGTCCATCTGCTGTTCGAGGAATTTACGCGCCTTGGGGTCCATGGGGCTTAGGCGGTTTTCGTTGATGAGCATGGTCTGGTGGCGCAGCCAGTCGGCCCAGGCCTGCTTGGAGACGTTGTCGAAGATGCGCTGGCCCAGGTCCCCGGGGTAGGGGGGGCGCGCCAGTCCCTCGGCCTCGCGGCCGAGTTTGATGCAGTTGACGAGTCGGGTCATCGGGGGCTCCTGGTGCGGTGGAGGACGGCGGTCTTGGTGGAGTGGGGAAGGCGTCAGGGCCGGTGGCCGGTGTGAGGCAGCTCGTCGAGCAGGCGTCGGACCGGGGCCGGCAGGCCGAGGTCGGCGGGTTGCCGGGGGTCGAGCCAGCGGCTGTCGCCGTCGTCGGCGACCCGATCGGTTGCCGGCGCGACCAGCAGGAGCCGCGGCTCGATATCCAGCCTGAAGTGGGTGAAGGTATGCCGCCGTGGGGGCAGCATTTCAAGATGGCTGGGGCTGCTGCCGAGTCGGCGGCGGCACCAGGCGTGCTCGTCGTCGTCGTCGGCCAGCTCCGGCGGCGTCCAGAGGCCGCCCCAGATCCCCGCCGGCGGGCGGCGGATTAGCAGCAGCGCGCCGTCGTCGGCGCGCCGGATGAGCAGCATCCGGGTGCGCCGCAGCGGCAGCACGCGGCGCGGCTTGGGCTGCGGATAGGCGGTGGGCCGGCCGAGGGCCTTGGCGCGGCAGCGCGCGGCCAGCGGGCAGGATGCGCAGTCGGGGCGTGCGCGGGTGCAGAGCGTGGCGCCGAGGTCCATCATCGCCTGGTTGTAGTCGCCGACCCGGGTCGCGGGGGTCAGTTGCTCGGCGAGTTGCCAGAGCTTGGCCTGGACCGCGGAGGTGCCCGGCCAGCCGTCGACGACGAAGACCCGGGCGAGTACGCGCTTGACGTTGCCGTCGAGGATCGGCTCGCGCCGCCCCAGGGCCAGCGAGAGGATGGCCCCGGCGGTGGAGCGGCCGATGCCGGGCAGGGCCTGCACGGCGTCGAGCCGGTTCGGGAAGCGGCCGTCGTGCTCGGCGACGATGCGGCAAGCGGTGCGATGCAGGTTGCGGGCGCGGGCGTAGTAGCCGAGCCCGGACCAGAGCGCGAGCACGGCATCGGTCTCGGCGCCGGCGAGGCTTTCGATGTCCGGGAAGCGCGCCATGAAGCGCTCGAAGTAGGGCACGACGACGCCGACTTGGGTCTGCTGAAGCATGATCTCGGAGACCCAGACGCGGTAGGGCGTGGCCGGGCGCTGCCAGGGCAGGTCCTTGCGCCCGTGCCGGTCGAACCAGCCGAGGACGGCGTCGGCGAATGCGCGCTGCTCAGAGGACGCCATCGCGCTCGGCATCGGCGATGAGGCCGTCGAGCCCGCGGCGACCGCATTTGTAGCCGGCGATGCGATTGGCGCGGCCGACGGCGGCCTCCGGGGGGAGACCGTCGAGCAGGGCGTCGATGAGGCCGGCGTTGAAGCAGTCGCCGGCGGCCAGGGTGTCGACGACGGTCGCCACCGGGGCTGCCGGCAGGTGCACGGGGGGCTTGCCCTGCCGCGCCAGGTAGGCCCCCTGCGCACCCCAGGGGAGCACGCTCAGCCAGGTGCCGAGCGTTCGCGCGCGGTGGGCGAGGAACGCCTCGGGGTCGGTGGCGGCCAGGGTCTCGGCATAGGCGCGCGAATAGATCAGCACGACGGGGCCGGTGGCGGCCTCGAGCAGCCGATCCAGACCGGGGCGCGGCTTTTCGATCTCGATGGAGATAGGCAGATCCGGTGCTGCCTCGCGCACGCGCCGGATCATGCTGGCGGTCTGTTCGGGGTTGCGGCCCTCGAAGTGCGCCCAGCAGCAGTCGCGGACGGGGACGGCGGCGAAGCCCGCGGCGTCCAGCTCGGGCAGATCGCGGTGATGGATGATGGTGCGGCTGCCGGTCGCTCGGCTGACGGCGATGTAGGAGGTGGGTGTGGCCCCGTCGCCATGGCGTACGGCGTAGTCCAGGTCGATTCGGTGCCGGTGCAGGTCGGCGGCGATCAGCTCGGCGCCGGCGTCCGCGGCCAGTGTGCCGACCCAGCGGCATCGGCGCCCGAGCTGGGCGAGGACGGCCAGGCTGTTGGCGCAGTTGCCGCCGCGCACGATCCGCTGATCGACGGCCCGGACCTCGGCGTCTTCCGGCGGGTAGTCGTCGACCTGGTTGACCACATCGACGACGGCGATGCCGACGCCCAGGACGACGTCCGCGCTCGGCTCAGTCGGCATCGCGGGCAACCCGAAAGCCGAGGCTCGGCATCCTGGATGCGGGGGGGTGCTGCGTACGGGCATGGCTGTAGGCGGCGCTGTCCGGGCGGTTGTAGGCGCCGCCGCGGGTGACGCGGGCCTCGCAGTCGGCCGCGTCCCAGGTGCGACCATCGGCCGGGGCACCTTTGTAGCTGGGGCGATAGCAGTCGCCGACCCATTCTTCGACATTGCCGACAATATGGTGGAGCCCGAACGGGTTGGCCGGGAAGCTGGCCACCGGCGCCGGTGAGCGGTTGTCCCAGTCCGAGCCGCAGCCCAGACAGACCGCGCGCCCATTGGCCGCGCCGCTGCCCCACCAGAAGCGACCGATGCTGTCGGCGCGGGCGGCGTACTCCCATTCCGCCTCGCTGGGCAGCCGGTAGGGTTTGCCGGTCCGGCGTGCGAGCCAGCGGGCGTAGGCGACGGCCTCGTCCCAGCTGACGTCGACCACCGGTTGGTCGCCACGTCCGCGACCGAAGTCGCTCGGCGAACGCGCCCCGGTGGCGGCGACGTAGCGGTCGTAGTCGGCGATGCTGACCTCGGTGGCGCCGATCAGGTAGGCGTCGAGCTGGACGTCATGGGCCGGAAGATGGTCCGCCGTGGCGAGGCCGCGGCCGTAGCCCATGCGGAACTCGGCCGGGTTGATCCAGACCATGGCCGGGCCGTTGGGGTCGCGGACGATGCCGCGGGTGGGCGGTGGCGGCTGAGGCGCGACCGCCGCCGCCGGGTCGAGCGGCGCGACCGGCGCCTCGGGGGCGTCGAGCGGTGGGCTGCGGGTCGGTTGGTAGTCCGGGCTGGCTTGCCCGGGGTCATCCCGGTCCGACCGAAGGAGCTGCGCGGCCAGGCTGCGGAGGGGGGCGTAGACCGTCTGCGCCGGCGGCATGCTGTTGGTCGCCCAGAGTGCGAAGGCCACGGCGGCGGAGACGACGAGCCCGAGCAGGAATGCGCCGACGGGTCTCTGCGGGCGCTTGGCCGTGGAGGCCGCGGGCTGCGCCTGAGGGGGCGCTGCAGGCGGTGGCGCGACCGGTCTGCCTGGGGTCGCCGGTGGCTCCCCCGGCTGCGGCGCGTCGGCGGGGACCGGGCTTGCCGCCCCGGCGGCGAGCTGGTGCTCGGCCTCGAGTGCCCGCTGCTCGGCCTGCTCCTGGGCGCGCTGGCGCTCGGTGACCTCCTGCCGGAGCTGGTCGAGGGTCTGGTAGCGATCCTCGATCTTGTCTTCCAGGTCGCGGACCTGGGTCGTGAGTTCCTCGACCGTCTCTTCGCGCTCGCGCAGCGCCCGATGCAGGGCCTCGATCTCGTGCTGGGCGACCAGATTGTCGGCGACGGTGGTCCCGTCGCGCTGCAACGGCAGCGCCTGCTGGTCCAACAACTGCTTTCTGAGCGCCTTGACGTCGCTCTCGTACTGGCTGCGGGACCGGTCCAGCTCCTTGCGGAGGGTGCGGATCTCTGCGATGGGGTCCGGGATCGCCTGGTGCAGCGATCGGCCCTGAGCTGGTTTGGACATGGCGGCGTCTGGTGTGGCGATGGTGTATCGATCAGCGCATCGACCCAAGTGGTCGCGGCGGACAGGACGGGCGAGGTCAGGACCGTTCCAAGGAGATGCTGAAAAATTCAGCGTTTCCCCAAGCGTTGGGCAACCGGCGCCGCGCCTGCCCTTGGCAGCGGGCCAGTCTGCGTGAGAGTATCCCACAGCCGCAACAACGCCGCGCGATGACCCGCCCTAGTTTGATGACCTCACCGGTGCACAGCATCATCGCCGCCGGCCACGATGCCACCGCAGGCGCCGCCGCCGCGGTCCTGGCGGCCGGCGGCAACGCCTTCGACGGCGCCATCGCCGCCCTTTGCGCCGCCTGTGTCGCCGAGCCCGTGCTGGCCTCCCTCGGCGGCGGCGGCTTTCTCCACGCCAGGCCGGCCGGCGGCGAGCCCCGCGTCTACGATTTCTTCACCCAGACCCCGCGACGGCGCCGCCCCCAGGCCGAGCTGGACTTCTTCCCGGTGCGGGTGGATTTCGGCGATGCCACCCAGGAGTTCCATGTCGGCAAGGGCGCCATCGCCACCCCCGGCGTGGTCGCCGGCCTGTTTCAGATCCAGCGCGAACTCTGCCGCCTGCCGGTGCGCGACCTGGTCGAGCCGGCGCGGGCGCTGGCGGCCGAGGGCGTGGTCATCAACCCGTTCCAGCATCGGATCAGCCAGATCGTCGCGCCGATCCTGGAGGCCCGCGAGGAGTTCTTCTCCCTATTCGCCAGCGACGGCGAGCCGGACCGTCTGCCGGTCGTAGGCGAGCGGCATCGCCAGCCCCAGCTTGCCGGCGCGTTGCTGGACTTGGCGGATGCCGGGCCGGAGCTGTTCTATCGCGGTGCCTGGGCGCAGCGCCTGGCCGCGGATTGCGCCGACGGCGGCGGCCATCTGACCGCTGCCGATCTGGCCGGTTATCGCGTCATCCGCCGCCGGCCGACGCGGATGCGCTATCACGGGGCCGAGCTGTACCTGAATCCGCCGCCATCGATCGGCGGACTGCTGCTGACCTTGACGCTGTCGCTGCTCGAGGGACATGACCCGGCCTCGGCGGGGTTCGGCAGCGCCGAGCACCGCCATCTGCTGGCGGGCGCCATGCGCCTGACCCAGGACGCCCGCGACGGCATCGACGTCGACGCGCTCTCCGCGCCGGCGCTCGATCCGGCCCTTGTCGCGCGGCTGCGGCGGCTGCTGGCGCAGCAGCCGCGGTTCGATCGCGGCACCACCCAGATCAGCATCGCCGACGCCGACGGCAACCTGGCGAGCCTGACCCTCTCCAATGGCGAGGGCGCGGCCTACGCCCTGCCCGGCACCGGGATCATCCTCAACAACATGCTCGGCGAAGAGGACCTCAGCCCCCGGGGCTTCCATCGCTGGCCCGAAGACCGACGCATCAGCTCGATGATGTGCCCGACGCTCGCCCGCGGGGCCGACGGCGGCTGGACCGTGACCGGCTCCAGCGGCTCGAACCGCATCCGCAGCGCCATCCTGCAGGTGCTGAGCAACCTGATCGACCTGAAGATGCCCCTGGATGAGGCCGTAGCCGCCCCGCGCATCCACTACGAGCATGATCTGTTGAACATCGAACCGCCGGTGGCCGCGGACGTGCTCGACGCGCTCGCCCGGCATTGGCCGCGCATCCTGCCCTGGACCGAGACCAGCGTCTTCTTCGGCGGCGCCCACAGCGTGGCCATCGATGCCGGTGGGCGCCTGCTCGGCGGTGCCGATCCCAGGCGCGGCGGTGTGGTGCGGCCGGTGCCGTTAAGTTGAGCCGTGGGAGCGGCTTCCAGCCGCGACGGTCGCCGCGCGAGCCGAGTCGCGGCTTGAAGCCGCTCCCAGTGCGCCCGTGAGGGCGTCTCATCAGCACGGTGCAAGTCCGTGTCTACGTCACCCGAAGCTCCGTAGCCGAAGGTAACTGCGTCGTCGTGAGGCGGGGTGGGGAGCAACAGTCAAGCGAACTGTCGGTCTGCAGGATGACGAACCCGGATCAAAGGGGTGTCGTGGCGAGCCCGCTGGGAGTTGGCGAAGCCTGAAACTCACCGTGGACGCTGGGACTTGGCGTGCAAAGCGATCCATGGGCGGCATCACGTGGTTGGGGGTGGAACGACAGGAAGGTGGGGCGCAGTAAGCGGGGAGACCTGTTGGCGTTGGAGAGCGTCGGCAGGAGTCAGAGCCCGCTGAGTTGCGAATGTCCGTGACCGGACGAGCAAGAGCTGACGCGGCGGAGACGCCGGTCCATTCAAGAAGCTGGGGGGCATGCCCTGCTCAGGGTCGATCTGGTGCGGAGGAAATGCGCGCAGAGCAAAGCCGCGCGGGCCTTGATCATCGTTCCGGCCACCCCTGCTACGCAGCCATCGGTTCGAGGTAGGCGACGCGCTGCGGTCGGGGTCGTTTTCGGGCGGGTCGCGGGGGCGGGTCGAGGGCGGCGAGGAGGTAGTCGAACATCGAAGCAGGCGGCTGGCCGAAGAAGCGTTCCGCCGCGGTGGTGCCGTCGGGTCTGCGGATGAAATAGTTGTGTATTGCGGTGAGCACGGCGAGCTTGCGGTTGCCAAGTCGGTGTTTGCCGTGGTGATGCAGGGCCAGGTGGCCGTTGCGCCCTTCCACGCAGGAGCTGCTGCGTTGGAAGAGGTCGGCGCATTCGGTGGCGACGATCTCGACCTCGCGGCGTTGGTCGGCGTCGAGGCGCTGCAACGGTGAGTCGGGTTGGCGCAGGGTTGCCAACAGCTGACGGGATCGCTGCTGCAGTTCGTGGCGCCGCTCGGCGCGGGTGCTGCGCGCCGCCACCCGCTCCAGATAGATCGCCGGGATGAGCTGTTGGTGCACGAGCGCTTCGATCTCGGGGGCCAGTCCCAACGCCGCGACCTTGGCCTGGATGGTGGTGAAGAAGAAGGTGATGGTCGCCAGCATTGAGGTGGTCAGGCGCTCGGCTTTGGCGATGCGCTCGCGGGCACGCTCGGGTAGGCTGATCGCGTCTGCCAGTTCGCCGAGCTGCCGCCAACAGGCCGCCAGGCGTTCGCCGACGCGCTCGGGCGGTTGCGCCCGAGCGGTGTCGAGATCGTAGGGGTGATACGCATCGGCGAGTTCGCGCACGCAGGCGCGGGCCTGTTGTTGGTTCTGTTCTGCCTGTTCGCGTTGGGCATCGGCATCGGCCTGCGCCATCAGCGCATCGTTGATGCGCTCGGCGAACGCCGGCGGTCGCCCGCGCGGGCGCGGCCAGGCATTGTGATGGGCGTCGCGGGCGGCACGCTGCGCCGCCACCGCGTCGCGGGCCTGCTCGGCGGCCCGCTCGGCTTGTTCGAGCGCGCGCGCCAAAGGCAGGGCCGTTGCCTTGGACACCTCGTGCTGGACATGGAAGACATCGGGCGAGTGATGGGCGCCGAGGTCGCGCTCGACATGGCGCAGCAGCCCCTTGGCCTCGTCACTGGTGCCTTGCACCAACTCCACGCGCATGCCTTCGAGCGCCTCGGTCAACGCCCGCGTCCAGGTCGCCGCCGAGCGGTCCGGGGCATAGCACTCGCGCAGAATGAAGTTCGAGATCGGCTCGATGGCCACCAGGCAGATCTCCGGATGGTAGGTCTCGTCCTCGCAGACGCTGATGCGCCGGTGCGGCATCTGCGCTGCCAGCGTTTGCCGCTGCTGCTCGGCGTAGGCGACCATCGCCTCCTCCAACGCGGCGTTGAGCTTCTGCTGACTGCCGTAGGAACTGGCCACGAACGCCGACAATCCGCTCAGCTCCAGGAATGTGCAGACCTGGCGAATCCCCGCTCCGGCCAGCAACGTGATGACCAGATGCGCCGCCAGGACTTGGCGGTGCAACCAGGCAACCCCCTCCTCGGAGGCGTAGAACTGCCGCAACGCCGCCGGCACCTCAACGCGCGGCGCCTGCCCCAGCCAATCCTGCAAGGTCGAGCGCGCAACGCCCAATTCTTGCGCAACCGCACGTTGCGACTGCCCTTGCGCCAGTCGCTCCCGAACCGCTGCAAGCGTCTCGGCCTGCCGGCGACGCGGATGCCGCCTGCTCAACGCGCTTCGTCCCGCTCGGGCGCCCTCGGCGCTGGAAACTCACAGGCATCTCGTCTACAGTCAGGCATGGCAGGACCCCGGCGCTGTTCATACTCAAGGTTAGGTTGCACTTCCAAGAGTACGAGATTTCCGGGGTTCTGCCGACCTCCCCCAGCCGGCCACTCGGCTCAAATCTCACATGTCGTTGATCCGGTTTCGGCCGGAACGATGATCAAGGCCATTTTTCGTGTCGCCGACTTCGACCAAGGGGCCAGCTTATAAGTGTATGGCGCAGCGAGGAAATTCGTGTTTTCGGTCAGGCACAAGTTAGCCCATGAGCTTGTCGTATTCGGCGTGAGTGCCGATCCAGAACCACTGTATACCGTCAGGAACGGGAATGCCTAGAGCGCGATACCGTGCTCCAACGCGGACGCTCCGATACTGCCCCTGCCTGACTTTCTTGAAGTGCAGTGAGGGATGAGCTGGGTTGTCGCGAAGGAGCTGATAGTTTTGCCGCGCGACTTGTTGCACCGGCTCTGGTAGGGAATTAAAGCGCTGCCAGAACGCGGCCGAGGCGTAATGCCTCAAATTTCTCGCGCCTGTCCGGCCTTATACTCAGCGAGGGCGGCAGAAGCGAGTGCATCTAACTTGCCGGCCCTTGCGTCTCTTTCGATCTGCCGATCCCACTCGTCGTGGTCCCAGTCGAGGAACCAGCGTCGAAACTCGGTCAGATCGTCCTCAGAAAGCGACTTGACTTGCTCTTCAAGTCTTTCAATGGTAGTCATCATCGGCCTCTTGCTATTCGGTAGGTTTGTATGACCACGTCTTCGTTCGGCTATCCTTCACTCTGTCGAACCTGTCCCTGTACGCGCAAAAGTAAGGCTGGCCGCGAAGGTTGTTTGGATTGTGCTTCTCACTATCGATGTCAGGGCAATCGCATCACGTTTTTCTAATATTCGAGACCTTGGAGGCTGTCTTTTGTGGAGTGATCTTCGGCGCCTCGAGCAGCAGCTTCTTGAGATAGCGCTCGTCCCAGCCGGCTTTCAGTCGCTTGCTCTGGATGCCGAGCTTGATGTCGTCGTGCTCCAAGCGCGTCAGGGCGATGCGTCGGATCAGCGCGAGATTCTCCCGCGCATCGGGATCGCGCACCCGCGAGTCGTCCTCGTTGAAGGCGACATCCAGGCTCCAATGCAGCTGATTCTCCACGCCCCAGTGTCCACGCACAGCACGGGCAAAGGTTTCGACGTCGGTGCCGATGCTGCCGATATAAAAGCGCGTCTCGCGGGTGGTCTTGCCGTTGACCTCACGCTCGGACTCCACCATCCCGATCATGTTCATGGCCTTCCACAAGGCGCTGCGCGGCACGCCCGAGAGGTCGCCGAGGGTGCGGTAGCGGCGGGTCTCACGCCGCCCATGCCCCTGCTCGCGCGTCTCCACAACCTCCGAGGCGAGGTCAGCGTACTCACGCGCATCGGCCTCGATAAAGGCATCCTCGACCTCGGCGGCCAAGGTGCTCTGGTTGCCCTTGAGCGCCAGGACGTAGTCACCCCCCTGCGCCACGATTTGCTCGGCGATCGCGGTCTGACAGCCCATGGCATCAATGGTGACAATGCACCCACTCAGGTGCAGCAGCTCCAGGACCTGTGGGATGGCTGTAATCTCATTGGACTTCGCATCGGTGGCCACTTGCCCGAGCACCACCCGACTAGCCGTCGCCCAGGCGCTGACAAGATGCAGCGCCGCCCGTCCCTTGCCACGCGCATGCGAGCGGCGCAGCGTCTTACCATCGATGGCGATGACCTCGCCCGGAATGACCGCGCGGATTGCCTCGACCCAGGCCCGAAAGCACGCCTCGAACGCCTCGGGCTGCAGCAGGCTGAACACCCGCCCGAAGGTATCGTGCGCGGGGATCCCGTTGGGCAGTTCCAGAAACTGACTCAGCCACGCCTATTCGCCGCACCTCAACCCCGACGAACAGGTCTGGGGCAACGTCAAGGCGCGGGTGGCCAAGCAGACTGTCACCAACAAGATCGCGTTGCGCGACAAGCTCACCGCCGCGCTGGACCGCCTCAAGACAATGCCGCAACTCGTCGCCGGCTTCTTTCGCCATCCGCATTGCCGATATATTCTCGACGCGATGGGCTTGGCGTGACATTACTTTCGCAACGCTTAGTAGCTGGAAATACATGCTGGGAGAGTGCGGCGTCCTCAGTTAATACGCCAGCCGTTAAGGCTGGCGCGACTCCCTTTGCCGCGCCGGAGCGCAGCGAAGGCGCGCCAAATGGCGGTCGCAGCCGAGCCTCTCGTTGGGGATCTTATTATCGATGTTCATAGAAAAGGGACCTGATCCCTTTTCCGTGACCCCTTTTCCGACCCATAGAAAAGGGACCTGACCCCTTTTCCGTTAGGCATCTTGTTTGTGTTGGTTCACAAAGTTCGCCTTGAACAAACTCATCGCGCTCCCGTTTGCAAAATAGCCTAGCAGGTGATTCTGATTCACCTTCTCTAGCCACGCGCAGCTAAGGACCTGTCAGGATTACGGTAAATTCACCGGTATTGTTCTGCGCGTCCGTATCGTTGATGCCAAACTCAAGAGGACTGGCCAACTTAGCTCGTATCACTTTGCTTCGGCCAACAAGGAACTTTTCTGGCCCAAGTCGAGCAATGAGAGCTGCGTGATTCCATTCGGGAACAATCGAGTATCTACGAAAGTCGTTACTATGATCGCCTACTGGGGGGCTGAAAGGCGGGACTCCTTCAGGGTGTGCGAGCCCTTTCCCCGGTGCAGTATTTCTATCAGAAAAGCGAATTGTTCCCGAAGCACTGATCTCTACAGCCTCTCCAGGTTTCAGAGTTAATCCTGATGCCTGAAAGCCCCCTTGGGCTGATACGGTCACGATCTTCTGTTTCGGTGGCGGCTGTAGATCCGACGGTCCACGGTCGAGGAGGTTTATCACCGCGACAACAACCGCAAAAATACCAGCAATCCCCGCGGCGACGACAGTCGGATCTTTGTACCAAATATTCATACTATCGGTGTTGCTGTTTTGACGCCTAACGTTTTGGATAGCCTGCGCCCGCCGCACCAAAGACACAACCGCGTTGTCGCGCACCGGGCCTGCGGGCCAGCACGGACCGCGGGCGTCAGGCTGATCCACTTGTTGGACGGAGCCGCTATCGCGGAGAACAGCGACGCAGCAGCCCCGAGGCAACTAAGATGCAACCTCACGCCCTCGTTTTGCGAGGGGACGTTCCGCTAAGAATCATGAGGTTGCATGATCATGACAGCATCTTTCGAAGCCGATTTCAAGCGCCGCTACGCGACGTTGGAGAAGCACCTTCACCTCAAGGGTCTGCGCCCGAAGAGCATCGACGGGTATCTGCGCGGGGTTCGTCGGATCGCGGCGCGGTTCGACTACCGCATCGACGGGCTGAGCCGCGAGCAGTTGGCGGACTATTTCGCCGAGCTGTTGGAGACCCATTCCTGGTCCACGGTCAAGGTGGACCTGTAGGGGCTGCGGTTCTACTACGAGCATGTGCTCGGCAAGCCGTGGGCGCATGTGGACCTGATCAAGCCGCCGCGAGGCCGGCATCTGCCCGACATCGTCACGGTTGATGAGGTTGCGCGAGTGGTGCAGTCCACGCGGGTGCTCAGCTACCGGGTGTTGTTCTTCACCCTCTACAGCATGGGCCTGCGCCTGGGCGAAGGGCTGGCGCTGACGGTGGGCGATATCGATGGTGCGCGTCGGCGGGTGCACATCCGCGACGGCAAGGGGCGCAAGGACCGGTTGGTGCCGCTGGCGGATGCGACGCTGGTGCTGCTGCGGCGGTTCTGGACGGTGCATCGCCATCCGCGGCTGCTGTTCCCGAACCGCAAGGGCGGGCTCGAGGCCGCGGCCCGGGCATCGGGCACGCTGGCACCGGCCGGCGTGCAGGCCGCCCTGCATCAGGTGGTCGCCACCTGCGGGATAAAAAAAAGATCACACCGCACAGCCTTCGCCACAGCTATGCCACGCATCTGATCGAGGCCGGTGTCGATCTGCGTGAGGTGCAGACGATCCTCGGTCACGTCTCCATCCTCACCACCGCCCGCTATACCCATCTGACGCAGACCACCGCGGGCAACGCCGATGCGGCGATCAACGCGCTGATGAGCACCGTCGCCGACGGCTGCGGGGTGCGCCGATGATCCGCCTGGCACATCTCATCGAGACCTTCGAGGCCGACTACCTGGCGCAATACGCCAATGCCGTCCTGCCCGCTCAGCACAAGGCGCTCTCTGCGCTGAAGACCTGCCGCACCTCGGCGGCGATGCTGATGCAGGCACGCTGCGAGGACTGCGCTCACATCGAGCTGGTCCCGCACTCATGCGGCCATCGCAGTTGCCCCCACTGCCAACACCACGAGAGTCAGCGCTGGATCGAGCGCCAGCAGGCCCGTCAGGTGCCGGCGGACTATTTCCTCATCACCTTCACCCTGCCCGCGTCGCTGCGCGCGTTGGCGTGGGCGAATCAGCGCACCCTCTACGATCTGATGACGCGCTGCGCTTGGGAGACGCTGCGCACCTTCGCGCGCAACGACCGCGAACTCCACGGCGAGGCCGGCGCGGTGGCGGTGGTGCATACGCATTCGCGCCGCCTCGACTACCATCCGCATGTGCATGTGGTGATGCCGGCCGCCGCCATCGATGCCGAGCGGCGGCGCTGGCGCACCAAGGCGCGCAGCAAGCGCTCCGGCGGCAAGGGCGGCTTCCTGTTCAGCCACAAGGCGCTCGCCAAGGTGTTCCGCGGCAAGCTGCTCGCGGGCATCAGCGCGGCCGGGCTGACCCTCCCTGCCTACCCGAAGGATTGGGTCGTCGACTGCAAGTTCGTCGGCAACGGCGAGAAGGCGCTGGTGTATCTGGGGCGCTATCTCTATCGCGGCGTGATCCGCGAGCAGGACATCCTCGCCTGCGAGAACGGGCAGGTGACCTTCCGCTACCGCCACGCCAAGCGCAACTGCTGGCAGAAGCGAACCCTGCCCGGCGCGCAATTCCTCGCGCTGGTGCTCCAGCACGTCCTGCCGAAGGGCTTCCGCCGGGCGCGCAACTTCGGCTTCCTGCATCCCAACAGCAAGCGCTCGATCGCGCTGCTGCACCTGCTCTTCGGGATGATCGTGAAACGCCCCCCGGCGGATGAGAAACCGCGCCCGAAACTGCGTTGCCGCTGCTGCGCGGGCGTGATGCACATTGTCCGTACCGGCCTGCCGCCGCGACCGTCCCGCACCGGGCCGATTGCGCTCGCTATCGGGGCCGCGCTGATGTAGCCGCAGACGACAATTCGTTGCCGCGGTTTTCGGCTGCCTTCGGCCGAGGCCCGCGTTCGGCCCGCATTCGGCCTGAACAGCGCCAAATGCCACTTCGCCAGGGCGCGGTTGCCCCAACGGCAACCAAAAAAGCCGGTGGTGTCGTCGCTGCGGGATTCCCGCGGCCAAGCCACCACCGGCTTCATGGAAGATGTTTTCTATGACCTCCCCGCGATTCCTCCACATCGGGCTCGTCCAACGAACGGTTCAGATCGCGGCTCGCTGCGCTCGCGCGATCTAACCTAATTCGTTAGGCGCGCTCTATTTGTCACACTTTTCCGTGTTGTCACGCTTTTTCGTGGTCCAGAAGACGAGCGTTCCCATAAGAAGCAGCCCAGAAATACTCTCGAAAGCAACCCAGGCTCTTGCTTCATTGGTTAGAGGTACTATTTCGCCGAAACCAAGAGTAGTTGCAGTAACTGTACTGAAGTAGACCATTCTGTAAAAAAGATCTTCTCTAATGCCCTGCTCGGGAAAAAGCACATCTCTGAACACGGCGTTTTCTCGGGGCGCAACAGCGAACAATTTAGCGTCGAGGGATCTATCATCTTTTCTATAACGAAAATCACAAGATATAGCGCTGTCTCCTTTTGACGCTGTTTTGCCATTGTATTCTGCGATCCGTACATTGCATGTTCCGCCAAAAGCCCCGGGGCCATTTGCCAATAAGCGGTAAATCAACGTATCACTTTCAGTATTCCAGAATCGCACGAGCATTTCATTTTCTAAAAATTTTTCTTTTATTAAGACAATGAGCTCGTCGTCACCGCTCATGTTGGCAAATGCCTGACGTGTACCCAGCTAATACTCTAGGGCTTCGAAAGTCAATCTCTCCCGAAGCGTAGAAATGCTTGCTTTGATCGTTTCTTGATAGCTGGGCTCCTTATCAGCTGTGCTGAATAAAAAATGATCGCTTAAGTGATATGTGTATACAGCCGCAAATCCAGTGATGAACGAAAGAAATAAAGCCACACTTATGGCAGCCTTAACGATGTACTAAGCGTTGCGAAAGTAATGTCACGCCAAGCCCATCGCGTCGAGAATATATCGGCAATGCGGATGGCGAAAGAAGCCGGCGACGAGTTGCGGCATTGTCTTGAGTCGGTCCAGCGCGGCGGTGAGCTTTTCGCGCAACGCGATCTTGTTGGTGACAGTCTGCTTGGCCACCCGCGCCTTGACGTTGCCCCAGACCTGTTCGTCGGGGTTGAGGTGCGGCGAATAGGCGGGGAGGAAAAAGAGCTTCAGGCGCCCGTTTTGTTCCTTGACGAACGCGTTGACGCACTTGGCCTTGTGGATGCTGCAGCCATCGAGCACAAGAAACACGATGCCGTCGATGTCCTGGAGCAATCCCTCCAGGAAGCGGATGAAGACCGTGGCCGTGCAGCGTCCCTCGTGCATCATCCAATGCATCTCGCCCGTGGCGGTGACAGCGGAGATCATGTTCAGGCTGAAGCGCTGCCCGGTTGTCTTGACCGTCGGCGTCTTGCCGCGCGCCCCCCAAGTGGTGCCGGCGTGATGATCCGAGCGCATGCCGGCTTCGTCCCCAAAGAAGATGCGTGCCCCGACACGCTTGGCTTCGGCGGCAACGTCCGGAAACTCCTCGCGCTCCCAGCGCGCCCACGCGCCACCAGGATCGGATCGCGCTCGCGGGCGACACGCAACGGACGCTGCGGCGTCAGGCCCAATGTACGCAGCGCTCGCCCAACCGTTGATCGGGCGAGCTTGAGGCCGAACTGCCGTTCGATGAGCGCGCTGATCAAGCTCGTAGTCCACAGCGCAAACTCGAACTGGTATTGCCTCGGGTCGGTATGGCGAACCGCACCGGCCAGCCAGCGCATCTGCTCGGCGTCGAGCGCCGGCGGACGGCCCGGGATTGGCTGCGCCTGTAGCGCCTGCTGGCCACCCTCCGCGTAATCCGACATCCAACGGTACACTGAGCGGACATTCACACCAAATGCCTCCGCCACCTCTTTCGGCGACAGCCCGTTTTCCAATGCCTTCATCGCTTGAATCCGCATCGTCTGCAACGAGATGTGATCAAGCTTTCGGCCATCTGAATTGCGTTTACATTTCATCCCTCAATTATAAACGATTGTGACTTTAATTTCGAGCGGCTTAGTAGTGCATTCTGATCCCAGTTCGATGTGTTTTTTCGCCTAACGAACCGCTCACCCGCTGCCCCCAACGCGGCAGCGTCGGGGGCAGTCGGCGTGCAGCGGGTTGTTGGCGGAAAATCAAATGAATGATTAGGTATCCCACGTCCTTCCGTTTATTGACGCGCATAGCCCGCGAGGGTCAGGATTGCCCGAAGCCTCGGCTTGGCTGCCCCTTTCGGATCGAGGCTTTGCGCCTTTGCGGCGATGGTGATCAATGCCTCTCGTGCCGAGACTCCCCTACCGGCTGATGGCAACTGAGCTGCCGAGAATGCGCCCAAGGCCATCGCTTCAAGACGTGAGAGATCATGCGTCGCACCTATCACCCGTGTGACGTCCCTTGCCGATACCTCACTGCCGACGTCGAGCAACAGACGCGTGCGCACGGCCAGGACGTGACCGGAAGCCGAATTGAGATTGGCCGGTGTGCCACCCCGATCGAGCCTCAGCGAATGTCGCCAGGCCCAGGTCGCCACCAGAGGATTACCAGAATCGCGCGCACTCGGCAGCGCCCCGCGGATCTGAGGCTTCGCATTCAACATGCTGTCCTCAGACGGTAGCTTCGTGGCGATCGCTTGTGGCACGATTGCCGCCCAGTCCTCGAATAGAAGGACAGGCTTGCGAAACCACTCGATCCCGTTAGCGTCCTTGTCTGGCGCGAATAGCAGCGTTCCGCCGTGGACGAAAGGCGAGTAGACATCCTCGGGATCCATGCGGCGCTTATCCTCCACCATCGCCTCAAGCCAGTGATACTCTCCAGCGGCCTCTGAGGTCGTACCGTCCACTCGCCGCCAGCGGCCGGATTTCACGACGGAAGCTTGCGCGCCAGGGGGCACCTTCAACTCGCCGGTCTCGGTTTTGATGTATCCGCCGGGGATGGTCGCCGACCCGCTACCGGTCGCTGGCTCGACGCGGACAACTAGCCAGTCGGCCGTGCCGCCGCCAACGACATACCAGTCTCGCTGCCAGATCGCGACGTCATGCGTGGCGCGGACTTGGTAGTAGATGGCCTGCTCCGTGTGTGTATCGACAATCATTTCTGGGAACATGCTACTGATTCTCCGACAATTTAAGGCGCAGTAAACGTCTGCGTCGCGGCACCATGGGCACCCTGGGTATGGTTCGCGGGATCGTTGGAGTGGGCATTGCTGAAAGGCGGCGCGGTCACGGGATTGGTGGTCGGGTCGGTCTCCGCCGCGACTGTCGGGCGCTGGGCGCCGGCCGCCGAGCTGTCCATGTTCGTGCTCCAAACGCGCTCCCGCAGCGTGCAGAAGTCGTTCGTGGCCGTGTTGAAGGCGACGACCCACGCTCGATAGTGGGCGTTGTGCGTCACCCTTACGAACGTGTAGGTCACGTTTCCAACGGTGGCGCCCGCTGCCGTTCGGGCTGGCAGGGTGAGCGTGGCAGGCGCGGGAAGGGAAGGCGTGTCGCTCGTGGTTGCCGCCGCGGCCCCCGCGCAGCCCTTCGGCGGCTTTAGGGAGTTCGCGTCGAGTGTGCCTCCCTTCCCAGGCTGATCGTAGAGGGGCGCGACCGTCGCCTCCGAATCGTTGGCCGTGGCCGCCACGTTGATCGTGCGACGAATGGCCGATGGCACTGTCACGGTCGTGCCCGCGGTCACGCCTGCATTCCAGGCAATCGCGGGGGAATCCCAGTCCCAGTTGTAGATGCGTGGCGGGAATGTGTTCTGCGCGATGGCGATTCTCAGGTCGCGGACTTGGGGTTGACTGCAATCGACTCCGGCCGGTCGAATACGTGCCTCAGCGGAGTAGTCCACCCCATTTCCTCCCGTCGCAGTAAACCGCCCCCCAGCCAGCCTATAGGTGCCACCCGTCGTGATGTCAATTTTCGCCTGATCGAAATGCGCCACCGTCACGGTCTTCGTGCCGAGCACCGTTCCGCTGTCCGACATGCAGCGCGCCTGGATAACCGCGTCGTTCATCGCATCGCTGCCTCGTTCTCCGGAGATTTCGAAGGATACCCATCGTCCGTCATCCCTGACCGTCAGCGATTTGGTGGTGTCGCCGGAATCCGGAAAGCGCAGGCGACCATCGGGGTTGGTGAGGACCACAGTGTGGGTGCTACCCGAACTGGTCGAGCGCATGCGGCAATTGATCTTGTGCCGCCGGCTCGGCTGCTCGCATTTCACCAACACCAGATCGTCGTTAGTGGCTGCCGTGTCGTTGATCTCGATCTCCACCGTCGGGCAGTCCTGCGGACATTCTGCTACCGGATGGTCGCATCTGCTGCCGTCGGCGTGCCGGGAGTTCGGGCTGTTGGTTTCGCTGCGGCAACTCATGCTGGAACTCTATCGGCGAAGTGGGCCAAGACATGATCGAGCCAGACTAAGGCTTTCCGTTCAAGTCTTGCAGTACGGGCGTTTGCATCGCCTTTGCGTTCATCGGAGAGGGTGCGCTCAATCCATGGATAGAGCGGATCACCGATACAGCCGTGACCGAAGGCGTACATCAGGGAAACTACCAAGACCCGACCGCGTATCTCCGTGATGCCGTGCTGTTCAGCGGTTTGCACACCGACATCGATCAGCGCTGTTAGCGATTTCTCGCCGAGATACGTCGCCTTTTCCGGAAAGACCGTCATCAGGGTGGAGCGGAGATATTCGGTAAGATATTCCGGCGCGAAGGGCAGTGCGCCTGCTGCGAAAGACCTGATCCTTTTCAGTGCTTCGATGGTGAAGGCGTCACGTTCGCCGCCGACGGCATTGCGGTATTCAATCGTCTTCTCGAATAGACTTTCCGCCCGATGCATCTGGATCATCTCGGTGTTGTTGATGATCTCGTTGGCCCACGGATACTGCGGGTCCGTATCGAAGTCGCTGCCAAAAACCAGCGCATTTTCCAGCCAGAGCCGGACAGGGCCGCGCATGTCGAAACCCCATTTCTCCGCTTGAGCTATGCCATACCTAACCGCTGTCAGCAGTTGTCCGTAAGTCAGTGTTTCGCACAAGGGAGGCGAAAACTGCCGCAGATGAATGCACATCTCTCCTTCAAACGATTTCATCGCTTGCTCGCGAAAAATGTCAAACTGCTCTTTCCGGATGGTCAACATATCGATGCCTCATTTCATCGCAGTGCAAACCGACGCCGACGGTGGCCTTTTGGCGAACGACATAAACTACTATCCAGCTGCGGAAAACCACAATGCTGCAGCCATGGTAACGCGACCTTCTGTCACTGAGTCGGCGGATACTCTATTTGACGCTTTAGCTGCCGATACTCTCTGCGTTTCGTATCAAGTCGCGAGCAGCGCTTGCGATGCGCTCTCCCCTGCGTAGTCCTTTGCGCATAAGCCCTTTTTTTGAGCCGGACCCCCTTCTCAGTGAAGAGCGGAAAAGTCTTTTGTTTACCGGTGCCAACGTTCAGCACAGCCCGGCGCTTGACCCGCCTGGCACTGCCCTGCAATTAAAGACCGAGCTCGACGCGGGCCAAGCGCTCGGGCTGGTGCACTTGTTGGACGGAGCCGCTATCGCGGAGAACAGCGACGCAGCAGCCCCGAGGCAACTAAGATGCAACCTCACGCCCTCGTTTTGCGAGGGGACGTTCCGCTAAGAATCATGAGGTTGCATGATCATGACAGCATCTTTCGAAGCCGATTTCAAGCGCCGCTACGCGACGTTGGAGAAGCACCTTCACCTCAAGGGTCTGCGCCCGAAGAGCATCGACGGGTATCTGCGCGGGGTTCGTCGGATCGCGGCGCGGTTCGACTACCGCATCGACGGGCTGAGCCGCGAGCAGTTGGCGGACTATTTCGCCGAGCTGTTGGAGACCCATTCCTGGTCCACGGTCAAGGTGGACCTGTAGGGGCTGCGGTTCTACTACGAGCATGTGCTCGGCAAGCCGTGGGCGCATGTGGACCTGATCAAGCCGCCGCGAGGCCGGCATCTGCCCGACATCGTCACGGTTGATGAGGTTGCGCGAGTGGTGCAGTCCACGCGGGTGCTCAGCTACCGGGTGTTGTTCTTCACCCTCTACAGCATGGGCCTGCGCCCGGGCGAAGGGCTGGCGCTGACGGTGGGCGATATCGATGGTGCGCGTCGGCGGGTGCACATCCGCGACGGCAAGGGGCGCAAGGACCGGTTGGTGCCGCTGCCGGATGCGACGCTGGTGCTGCTGCGGCGGTTCTGGACGGTGCATCGCCATCCGCGGCTGCTGTTCCCGAACCGCAAGGGCGGGCTCGAGGCCGCGGCCCGGGCATCGGGCACGCTGGCACCGGCCGGCGTGCAGGCCGCCCTGCATCAGGTGGTCGCCACCTGCGGGATAAAAAAAAGATCACACCGCACAGCCTTCGCCACAGCTATGCCACGCATCTGATCGAGGCCGGTGTCGATCTGCGTGAGGTGCAGACGATCCTCGGTCACGTCTCCATCCTCACCACCGCCCGCTATACCCATCTGACGCAGACCACCGCGGGCAACGCCGATGCGGCGATCAACGCGCTGATGAGCACCGTCGCCGACGGCTGCGGGGTGCGCCGATGATCCGCCTGGCACATCTCATCGAGACCTTCGAGGCCGACTACCTGGGGCAATACGGCAATGCCGTCCTGCCCGCTCAGCACAAGGCGCTCTCTGCGCTGAAGACCTGCCGCACCTCGGCGGCGATGCTGATGCAGGCACGCTGCGAGGACTGCGCTCACATCGAGCTGGTCCCGCACTCATGCGGCCATCGCAGTTGCCCCCACTGCCAACACCACGAGAGTCAGCGCTGGATCGAGCGCCAGCAGGCCCGTCAGGTGCCGGCGGACTATTTCCTCATCACCTTCACCCTGCCCGCGTCGCTGCGCGCGTTGGCGTGGGCGAATCAGCGCACCCTCTACGATCTGATGACGCGCTGCGCTTGGGAGACGCTGCGCACCTTCGCGCGCAACGACCGCGAACTCCACGGCGAGGCCGGCGCGGTGGTGGTGGTGCATACGCATTCGCGCCGCCTCGACTACCATCCGCATGTGCATGTGGTGATGCCGGCCGCCGCCATCGATGCCGAGCGGCGGCGCTGGCGCACCAAGGCGCGCAGCAAGCGCTCCGGCGGCAAGGGCGGCTTCCTGTTCAGCCACAAGGCGCTCGCCAAGGTGTTCCGCGGCAAGCTGCTCGCGGGCATCAGCGCGGCCGGGCTGACCCTCCCTGCCTACCCGAAGGATTGGGTCGTCGACTGCAAGTTCGTCGGCAACGGCGAGAAGGCGCTGGTGTATCTGGGGCGCTATCTCTATCGCGGCGTGATCCGCGAGCAGGACATCCTCGCCTGCGAGAACGGGCAGGTGACCTTCCGCTACCGCCACGCCAAGCGCAACTGCTGGGAGAAGCGAACCCTGCCCGGCGCGCAATTCCTCGCGCTGGTGCTCCAGCACGTCCTGCCGAAGGGCTTCCGCCGGGCGCGCAACTTCGGCTTCCTGCATCCCAACAGCAAGCGCTCGATCGCGCTGCTGCACCTGCTCTTCGGGATGATCGTGAAACGCCCCCCGGCGGATGAGAAACCGCGCCCGAAACTGCGTTGCCGCTGCTGCGCAGGCGTGATGCACATTGTCCGTACCGGCCTGCCGCCGCGACCGTCCCGCACCGGGCCGATTGCGCTCGCTATCGGGGCCGCGCTGATGTAGCCGCAGACGACAATTCGTTGCCGCGGTTTTCGGCTGCCTTCGGCCGAGGCCCGCGTTCGGCCCGCATTCGGCCTGAACAGCGCCAAATGCCACTTCGCCAGGGCGCGGTTGCCCCAACGGCAACCAAAAAAGCCGGTGGTGTCGTCGCTGCGGGATTCCCGCGGCCAAGCCACCACCGGCTTCATGGAAGATGTTTTCTATGACCTCCCCGCGATTCCTCCACATCGGGCTCGTCCAACGAACGGTTCAGATCGCGGCTCGCTGCGCTCGCGCGATCTAACCTAATTCGTTGGGCACTATCAAATGTCAACTTAAACGGCCTTGATCATCCCTTGGTCCACCCAGCCCGGCAGAGCTTCCGAAGATTCATAACACATTGTTTTTGTGAAAGTAAATGCCTGATACCTGGCTCTTTTGGATTTTCCGTGGCACGAATATTTAACAAAAACAGGTTGTTGAGCGCTCAATCGTGACGGAAGTCGGCTGATCGTCTATCCGGAGACACCGTGTAACCCCCTGATCTTCCGTCCATAGAGGGAGTAGCCAAAGAGATCCAAATACAGTCGCTGAAAGAGATGCTCACGGTTGAGCAGGCCATAGCAACGACGTTTGATGACCTTGATCTTGTTGTTCAGCCCTTCTACGAACCCGCTGTTGTGACGACCGAGAAAATAGTTGCTGATATCATCTTTGTGCAAGTTGAGCGTCTTGATAAAGGTGTCGAAGCAGCGCAACCCACGGCGCTTCACCCGAGTGCTCCAACCGTTAAATAGGAGCTTGGCTTGCTTGGGACTGATGTCATCGCGATTGAATACGGCGGTCAGCTCATCACGAAACGCGACCGCGTCTCTCAAATCCGGCGACCAATGAAACAAGCGATCCAAGACGGCCTGTTCCTCATCGCTCAAATCCTGTGGCTGTTTGCGCAAGGCCCACATCGCGCCTTTCAGGCGTTGATACTGGGTTGTAGAGAGGGTGCGCTTGAGCCGTTTGAGCTCCTGCTTGCGCAACGTGTCGACGGCCTCGCGGTAAAGTTTGGCGACATGGAAGCGATCGGCGACCACGCGCACACGGCGCCCAAACACCGCCTTCGCCGCGCCAATGAACCCCTCGTAGAGATCACTGCAGAGCACCCGCACCGTTCGGCGTAAGCGCTTGGGCAAACGCGATAAAAAATCGACCACCGTGGCCTTCTTGCGGTCCTTGAGCACGCCGAGGATGTGGGTCTGATCACCGCTCTGCCCGGTCACGATGGCGACAAAATCACGATGGCCCTTCTTCAGGGCAATCTCATCAATGCCGATGACCTCGATCGCCGGCAAGGCATCCCAATCGGGGGTCGTAGCGATCTGGCGATCGAGCAGACCTTGGAGGGTCTCGATCGAAACCCCTTCCTTCTGAGCGACATCACTCAAGGTGCTATTGATGCAGGCGCGCAGCAGATGCTCCTCATACGCCTTGGTCATCCGGCTGCGACGGTTGAACCACGACACCTGCTGGGTCGTGGTCGGCCCCTCGCCGCAGTCGCAGCGATAGCGCGGGAGGCGAAACCGAAGATAAACCGGCTTGCCCAATAGGTCTAAGTGGCGCAGGGTCTTCCATTCGCTCCAGCCATTGCGCGTCGTGATCCAGCGGCTACAGCGGTGGCAATTCGTTCCCTCTTGGGTGCTGATCAAGGTGACAATGAGCTGTCCATCGCGGTCCTCAAACGCCGCTTCAACGCGGGTTTGCGGAAACTCTAAAAGTAACGCCATTGCTTGGCGAAGCGGCTCGTTGTTGGTCCCCATCTTAACACCTGTGTCGCTGTAACTTACTGTCTATTAAGTGTATTATATTCTACTGAAATCCTGAAGAGCCTGATACCTGACCCGCACGCAAGGTTGTGGACCAAGCGATGATCAAGGCCACTTAAACTTAGGCGAACAGGCAGACCTGCTTGAGGAAATAGTGTAAATGGTAACGTGTCACCGTAATCCCGTTCTGGGTTAGGCAAAAGGAAAGACCTGACCCCGGTCTCCACCGCAAAACGCAAAATGAAAGACCCCGCTCTCCGCATGACCCCGCTCTCCGCATGACCCCGCTCTCCGCATAACACATTGTTTTTGTGAAAGTAAATGCCTGATACCTGACCCGCACGCAAGGTTGTGGACCAAGCGATGATCAAGGCCACTTAAACTTAGGCGAACAGGCAGACCTGCTTGAGGAAATAGTGTAAATGGTAACGTGTCACCGTAATCCCGTTCTGGGTTAGGCAAAAGGAAAGACCTGACCCCGTTCCTGACCCCGTGCGTTCAAGGGTTAGGCAAAAGGAAAGACCTGACCCCGTCTCTGAGACCCCGGTCTCTCGGTCTCTGCCGGTCTCTGGACCCCGGTCTCTGACCCCGGTCTCCGCGTGACCCCGGTCTCCGCGCTGGCGACCATCACCTTCTTCTTCACCACCATCCAGGCCAAGGTCGCGGCGTTGGGACTGGCCCCCGAGATCGAAGCGCTCGTGCACCAACAGCTCATCCCGGCGATCTATCTGGAGCGGGTGGCGGCGCGCAGCACCCGCGCCGAGCGGCGCCACGAACTGCAGCAGCGATCCCGTCAGCTGTTGGCAACCCTGCGCCAACCCGACTCGCCGTTGCAGCGCCTCGACGCCGACCAACGCCGCGAGGTCGAGATCGTCGCCACCGAATGCGCCGACCTCTTCCAACGCAGCAGCTCCTGCGTGGAAGGGCGCAACGGCCACCTGGCCCTGCATCACCACGGCAAACACCGACTTAGCAACCGCAAGCTCGCCGTGCTCACCGCAATACACAACTATTTCATCTGCAGACCCGACGGCACCACCGCGGCGGAACGCTTCTTCGGCCAGCCGCCTGCTTCGATGTTCGACTACCTCCTCGCCGCCCTCGACCCGCCCCCGCGACCCGCCCGAAAACGACCCCGACCGCAGCGCGTCGCCTACCTCGAACCGATGGCTGCGTAGCAGGGGTGGCCGGAACGATGATCAAGGCCTTGCACTTCCAAGAGTACGAGATTTCCGGGGTTCTGCCGACCCCCCCAGCCGGCCACTCTGCTCAAATCTCACATGTCGTTCATCCGGTTTTGGCCGGAACGATGATCAAGGCCCACGGGCAAAAGGAACGACCTGCCTCGTTCTGGGTTAGGCAAAAGGAAAGACCTGAACATCCCGTTCCCCTGCGTCGCGGAAGTCGCGACTGCCGTCGCTCCCTGCGCGCCCCTGAGGGCGTCTCATCAGCACGGGTGCAAGTCCGTGGCCGGAGCATGCCGAAGCTCCGGAAGAAGGTAACTGCGTCGTCGCGAGGCGGGGTGGGGAGCAACCCGAGGCGAACTGTCGGTCTGCAGGATGACGAACCCGTTTCGGCGGGGTGTCGTGGCGAGCCCGCTGGGAGGTGGCGAAGACTGAAACTCACCGTGGAAGCTGGTTGTCGGCGAGTAAAGCGTTCCATGGTCGGCATCACGTGGTTGGGGGTGGAACGACAGGCAGCAGGCGGTGCGGCCGGGATACCTGTCGGTGCAGGTGAGTATCGGCAGGAGTCAGAGCCCACATAGTAGCGAATGTTCGCGACTGACGACCAAGAGCCGACGTGGCGGAGACGCCGGTCCATTCAAGAAGCTGGGGGGCATGCCCTGCTCAGGGTCGATTCAGGTGGACGAAAATGCGCGAGAGCAAAGCCGCGCGGAGTGAAGGTGGGCAGGAAGGTTGGTTCGTGAAGCCATTGCAGACGGAGGCGCGAGCCGAGTGCGTCAGTCCCCTTTACGGGCTAAACAAGCATACCGAGCCCTCACGGGTGAGGCCGTTGAGATGGACGGAGCGGACGGCGGCCCTGGTAACGGGTTCACGCGGCACCCTCGGTGCCCTCTGAGCTGGGCCGAGGCGGTTCACCCGAAAGTCGCCCGGCGCCGGCGAGCCAATCTCGTTGCAGACCCAACCGACTGGAGAGCCGTATGCGGGAGAACCGCACGTACGGTTCGGAGGGAGGGGAGGCGCAAGCCTTCCCTACCCCTATCATCGGCCACAGGTCCGCGCAGGCTGGGCTGAGGAACGAAACTCAGCGATGGCCGCGTGCGGGCTGGTGGACGCTGGGTTTCGCAGGCTCAATCCGACTACCGGCTGCTCGTAGCCTGATCGTCACGACGCTCCAGCGTCGTGACGCATCCGTCGCCGCTCCAGCGGCGCGTGGCCCCGCGAGCGCTCGGCGCCGTCGCCGCGCCCGTCCACGGGGCGCTGGAGCGCCCGGGGATGCGCGACGACGCTGAAGCGTCGTCGCGATCACGAGACGCTCGGCGCGATCACAGAAACCCCCGGCTCACCGATCATCGGGCCAGCTCGCTTGTGACTGCGCGCGCCGGGCAGCGCGCTGCATCCAGCCGGATCGCGACAACTGCCGCATCAGCCAGGTCAGGGCGCGCGGCAGGGGCGGCGGCGGGATCGCTCGGCGATGGACGCGCGCGGGTGGTGCCGGTGACGCCGGCGGAGGCGATCGATGCGAATCCGCGGTATGTCCGCGCGGCGACGGACCGGCCGTTGCTCAAGGAGCTGGCGCAGGTGTTGCGGGCGCGGCGCTATGCATTGCGCACGGAGCAGACCTATGTGGATTGGTGTCATCGGTTCTTGCTGTTTTTGGAGGGGCAGCCGGGGTTTAGTACAGGGGACTATTCCCGGGTCGGCAAGGCGCAGGTGCAGCTATTCTTGAGCCACCTGGCGGTGGAGCGGCAGGTGTCGGCGAGCACGCAGAACCAGGCGTTGAACGAAGCGGGTGCATCCGCATTGCTTGAGGCACTCCTTTGCAGCCCATCTGCTGCAGGCGGGGTACGACATCCGCACGGTGCAGGAGCTGTTGGGGCACAAGGACGTGGCGACGACGATGATCTACACGCAGGTGCTGAACCGGCCGGGGGTGGTGCCGGTGCGCTCGCCGATGGATGTGCTGTAGCACAACCGCACCTGAGCACGGCGCCCGAGGACTGGTCTAGCCTGCTCGGAATCGGGATCGCAAGTTCCGAGGACAGTTGGCTGAACTCCAACCGCTCGGAGCCGTTAAGTCAAGGTTCAGAAACAAGTGGCGCAGGCGCAACCACGAAATGGCCAGTCAAAAGGTTTAGCGAGCGGGCGTCTGCGCCACTTGTTTCTGAACCGATCCTAAGTCGTGCCCGACAGAAAACGATGGAATGCGGCGGGGGCTTAGAGGTTGCGGGCCTGTAGCCACTGCTCGAGCATGACCAGGAGCCAGAGCATCACGCCGTAGTAGGAGGCGTGGCTCTCGCGGTGCTGGGCGCATACCCAGTCGAGGTAGGCCGGCGCGACGATGCCGCGCTGGCGCAGCGCATCGATGCTGTCTTGGGTGAGCTCGGCCAGCGGCGGGTATTCCGCCATCCACAGCCCCACCGGCAGGCCGAAGCCCTGCTTGCGCTTGGCGATGATCTCCGCGGGCAGGAAGTCCGCCAGCGCCCGCTTGAAGAACCAGCGCAGGTGCGTGCCGCGCAGCTGCATTCGCGGCGGCACCGTGGCGGCGAATGCCAGCATGCGTTCGTCGAGCAGCGGATAGCGCACGTCCATGCCGGCGAGGGCGCAGGCCTGGTTGACCTTGCGCAGGTCGTTGTCGGCCAGCGTGATCTTCAAGTCCAGGTGCATCATCCGGTTGACGGTGGCCGCGCCGCGGGTGCGGTGATAGACCTCGCGCAGGTTCTCCAGCGGCCCCTCGGTGTCGACACGGGCCAGAAAATCGGGCTCGAAGATCTCCGTCAGCGCGGTGCGATGCAGGAAGTTGTAGGTCTGGAAGCGATCCGGCAGCGGCACCCGGGCCTGGGCGATGTAGCTCGCCGCCTTGCGTATCGGCGCTACACGTTGGGCGCCGGGTAGTCCGACCAGCGTCTGCAGCAGGGTGCGCAGGGGTGCCGGCACCCGGCCGTAGCGCTCGAACAGCGCTTGGGTGTAATAGCGCTCGTTGCCGCCGAAGATCTCGTCGCCGCCATCGCCGGCGAGCAGTCGCTCGATGCCGTCGTTGCGGGCGTTGCGGGCGCACAGATAGGCGGGGACGACGGAGGCGTTGCCGAAGGGCTCGTCGCAGAACGCGGCCACCCGGCGGATGCTGTCGACCACATCGGCGGGGGTCACGTAGTACTCGCGCGGGTCGGTGTCGAAGTGTCGGGCGGCCATGCGGGCGTAGGCCATCTCATCGAAGCCCTCCGCGGCGAAGCCGATGGAGTAGCTCGGGGTCGGCTGGCCGGCGAGCGCTCGCCAAGTGCCGGCGACGGTGGAGCTGTCGGTGCCGCCGCTGAGAAAGCAGCCGACCCGCGACGCTTCGGTGCCGGCGGCGGCGGTGGAGACGACCTGCGGCAGCAGGTCGCGGAACTGCCTGGTCAGGCCGTCGAGCCCGTCCGCGTTGCGCTCCACATAGGGCATCTCCCAGTAGAAGCGCGCCTGCTCGCGGCCGGCGCCGCCGGCGAACGGGATGCGCAGCTCCTGGGCCGGCAGCAGCTTGTGGACGCCGGCGTAGATGCTGCCGGGGCTCGGAACCATCTGCAGGTAGAGATAGTCAAACAGCGCCTGATCGCTGAGCGTCGGCGTTGGACCCGGGAGCTCGGCGAGGGCCTGCAGGCGGCTGGCGAAGCAGATGGCATCGCCGTGCCGGCGGACATACAGCGAGCGCACGCCGACCCGATCCACGGCGAGCAGCAGGCAGCGGGAGCGCAGGTCGGCGATGGCCAACGCGAATCGGCCGCGCAGCCGCGAGACGAGCCCGCCGGGGTCTTGTCGATAGGCCGCCGCTAGCTGTGCCGCGTCGGCCGACTCGCGGCCCGTGCCGTCACGGCGCGCGAGCGTCACCGGGTCCGACAGGCAGACGCCGAGTTCGGCGTCGGCATGGAGCAGCATGGAGGATTCGGCGCGCGGCGCGTCGGTGCCCGCGTGAAACAGGCCCTCGCGCAGCGTTGCGGGCGAGCCGGTATTGGCGTCGCTGGCCGCGGCCATACCTTCTAGGATGCTGCCTGACGTCTCGGGGCTCGCGATGGCGCCGACCCATCCGAAAATGCCGCTCATGGTTTTCCTCGGTGTACTGCGCTGACGGTGCGGCGCCCCGCACGGGCCCGCTCCAACGGAGCGCGAGTATACGTGAGCCGCGCCGGCGGCGGTTGCGAAAGGCCATGGCGCCGGACCGCGTTCCCCGCTACTGTCCCAGCCGATCGACCCGATCCCAACGACTTCAATCCGTTACAGGAGCCCTCACGCCATGCGTACCTACCTGACCCTGATCCCGATGCTGCTCGTCGCCGCCACCGTCAGCGCCGAGGCGCCCGAAGACCCGGCCGCCGAGGCGAAGGCCCTGATCAAGCAGTTCGCCGGCACCCTGCAGGGCGAGCTGAAGACGGCGATGACCGAGGGCGGTCCGCCCGCCGCGGTGACCGTCTGCCATGATCGTGCCCCGGCCATCGCCGAGTCCCTGTCGGCCCAATCCGGCTGGTCGGTGGGTCGCACCAGCCTGAAGACCCGCAACACCGCCCTGAACAGCCCGGATGCCTGGGAGGCGCGTATCCTCGATCAGTTCGAGCAGCGTGCCGCCGCCGGCGAGCCGGTCGCTCCGATGCGCTATGCCGAGGTGGTCGACGTCGACGGCCAACCGACCTATCGCTTCATGAAGGCGATCCCCACCGCATCGGTCTGCCTGGCCTGCCATGGCACCGATATCGCGCCGGAGGTGGCCGAGGCGATCGACAAGGCTTATCCTGACGACCAGGCCCGCGGCTATGCCCTTGGCGATATCCGCGGTGCCTTCTCGCTGTCGAAGCCCATGTAGGCCGTCGCGACCCGGCGGCCATCGCTTAGCGTGGTCGCCGCCGTTGGCGCTCGCGCGGCGCATCTGGCAATAGGCCGGATTCCGGTCTCGGAGGTCAACGATGTCCGCAACCCCCTACGATCTCGTCTTCGCCGGGGAGGTCGCCGAAGGCGTCAGCCCTGAAACCGTTCGTGCGCGACTCGGGCAGCGGTTCGGTCTCGGCGACGAGGTGCTGGCGCGCCTGTTCGCCGGCGGGCGCGTGGTGGTGAAGCGCGGCGTCGACGCCGCAACGGCCAAGCGCTATCGAGACGCCTTCGCCGAGGCCGGCGCCAAGCTGCGCGTGGTCTCGTCGGACGCCGCCGCGAAGCCGCCCGAGCCGCGCGCGCCGAGCGCATCGCCGGGGCAGGTGCCGCCGGCCGCCGAGTCCGGTCTGGGCCTGGCGCCGTTGGGGGCGCCGCTGGAGGAGATCGACGATCGCGGTCCGCCCCAGTCGCCGGATACCAGTCACCTCGACCTGGTGCCGGGCGAGGACTGGACGCTGGTGGATTGCGCACCGCAACTCGAGCAACAGCACATCCCCGACATCAGTCATTTGCGGCTGGAGCCCACAGGCTCATAGGCCCACGAGCCCGGCGCGCGGCGCCCGGTACCGAGCAGCATTGACGCAACGCGGTACCATTGCGTGCGCGTATCGCAAGCAACACCTCAATCGTCCAGGATCATCCATGAGCAACGCCCAGTATCCACATATCGTCATCGGTGGCGGTATCAGTGGCCTCGGTTCCGCCCATTACGCCGTCGCCCGGGGGGTCGATACCCTGGTGCTCGAGCGTGCCGCCAGCGTCGGCGGCTGCATGCACACCCATCGCTTCGACGATCAGACCGGGTTCTGGGTCGAGGCCGGCGCCCATAGCTGCTTCAACAGCTACGGCAACCTGCTCGGCATCCTCGAAGACCTGAATCTCATGGGCGCCCTGACGGCGAAGGAGAAGGCCTCTTATCTGCTCTACCGCGGCGGCGAGCGCCGCCGCATCATCGGCGCCCTGCATCCGCTGGAGCTGGCGGCATCGCTGCCGCGGTTGTTTCGGCTCGACAAGACGCAGCTCAGCGTCGCCGAATACTACGGCGCGGGCCTCGGCCGGAAGAACTATCGCGATCTGTTCGGGCCGGCCTTCCGCTCGGTGATCTGTCAGGATGCCGACGACTTCCCGGCCGAGGCCCTGTTCCGCAAGAAGCCCCGCCGCAAGGAGGTCCTGCGCAGCTTCACCATGCCCGGCGGCCTCAACGACATCCCCACCGCCATCGCCGAGCAGCAAGGGCTGCGGGTGCGCACCGGCGTGGGGGTGGTGTCCATCGGCAGCGCTGGCGACGGCTTTGTGATCACCACCGACGACGGCGAGCGATTGGGCTGCGAGCGGCTGACCCTGGCCGTCCCGCCGGACATCGCCGCAGCGCTGCTGGCCGAGGTCGCGCCCGAGGCGGCGGCCCTGATCGGCGAGATCGGCGTGGTCGAGATCGACAGCCAGCTCCTGCTGTTCGACGCCGATGCCGTGGCGCTGCCGAAGCTGGCGGGCTTGATCAGCGTCGACGGCCCATTTCGCTCGGCCGTGTCCCGCGACTTTCTGCCCGATGCCCGCTATCGCGGCTTCGCCTTTCATTTCCCGGGCGACGGCCTGGACGAGTCGGGGCGTATCGCGGCCGCCTGCGCCGCGCTGGGCACCGAGCCGTCGCGGGTGGTCTCCAGCACCTGTGTCCGCAACCGGCTGCCGAGCCTGCGCAAGGGCCACCAACGGCGGGTCGCGGGACTGGATCAGGCCTTGGCCGGCACGCGCACCGCGGTCACCGGCAACTGGTTCCTCGGCGTCTCCATCGAGGACTGCCTGACGCGGAGTCTCGGTGAGCACCAGCGCCTGTTCGGCAGCGGCCAGCGCTGACCCTTCCAACCCCCCCTTCGGAGCCTATGCCATGCGCAGATTCCAATCCATCGGCCTGTCGGCGCTGCTGTTCGCCGCCCTACCGGCGACTGCGGAGATCGTCGGCGAGGTCGGCACCAAGTTCAAGCTGGTCGGTCCGAACGACAAGATCATCGTCGAGGTGTTTCAGGACCCGGATATCCCCGGCGTCGCCTGTTATCTGAGCCGGGCCAAGACCGGCGGGATCAGCGGCGCCGTCGGCGTCGCCGAAGACACCTCGGATGCCTCATTGGCCTGTCGGCAGGTCGGTCCGGTGCGTCTGCCCGAGGATGTCGCCAGCGGCAAGCGCAACGGCGACGAGGTCTTCAAGAAGCGTACCTCGCTGATCACCAAGACGATGCAGGTGGTGCGCTTCTACGACGCGCCGCGCAACACCCTGGTCTACCTGAGCTACAGCGACCGCATCATCGAGGGCTCGCCGAAGAACAGCCTCTCGGTGGTGGTGCTCCGCCCCTGGGCCGCGGCCGGGTCGCCGCCGTCGCAGCCCTGATCGTACCCGAGGCTCAGGCCACCGGCAGGCGGAAGCCCGCGACCGAGTGGCGAAGCTCCACGGCGAGTTCGGCGAGCAGCTCCACCGAGAGGGCGGTGGAGCGGCTGAATTCGGCGTTCTCCTTGGTGATGGTGAGGACGGCGCGCACCACGTCGTTGACCTCCGCGGCCTGAGCCGACTCGTTGCCGGCGGAGTCGGCGATCTCCTGCGTCAGCTTGGCGATGTACTCGGAGACGGTCTCCATCTCGCGCAGGGTATTGCCGGCGTTGGCGGCCAGCTCGGCACCCTTGACGACGCCGGCGGTGCTGGTCTCCATGGAGCGCACGGCCTCGATGGTGTCCTGCTGGATGCCGCGCACCAGCGACTCGATCTGTCGTGTGGCGTTGCCGGAGCGCTCGGCCAGGCGCTGCACCTCGTCGGCGACGACGGCGAAGCCGCGCCCCGCCTCCCCCGCCATTGCCGCCTGCATGGCCGCATTCAGGGCCAGGATGTTGGTGCGGTCGGCGATGTCGTCGATCAGCTCGATGATTTCGCCGATCTCCTGCGAACTCTCTCCGAGCCGCTTGATGCGCCTCGAGGTCTCCTGGATGCGCCCGCGGATCTCGTCCATGCCGGCGATGGTGTCGCGAACGTTTTGTGTTCCGCGGCCCGCGACCTCCACCGAGCGCGAGGCGACCTCGGCGGACTCCACCGCGGTGTGCGCGATCTGGTCGATGGCGCCGGTCATCTGGGTGATCGACTCCGTGGCGTGCTCGATCTGCTCGGTTTGGGTGACGCTTGCACGTGCCATGCGGGCCGCGACCGCGCGGCTGTCCTGGGCGGCGTCGTTGACCTTCTCGGAGGTCGCGTTGATGGTGGTGACCAGATCACGCAGCGCGGCGACCGCATAGTTGATCGAATCGGCGATGGCGCCGGTGGGGTTGTCGGTGACCGTGGCCTCGACGGTCAGGTCCCCGTCGGCCAGATTGCCCATCTCGTCGAGCAGCCGGCGGATGGCCGCCTGGTGGGCCTGGCTCTGCTCCAGCGACTGCCGCTCGCGTCGCCGGGAATGGATCAGTTGGCGCAGACCCAGCGCCAACAGGCTGACGATGGCCAAGCCCGCGAACAACAGCGCCGAGGGCACGCCGACGGTCAGGCCCGCCAGCTCGAGCCTTCCCGGCTTTTCCCGGAACAGCAGCGCGAGCTGATCCACCGACCGTTCCAGCGCGTTGCTCGCCTTGTGGACGCGTGATGCCGCTTCCACCGCGGGCAGCACGGTGGGGATCAGGGCATCGAGTGCGTCGTTGTCGGCGCGCAGGTCGCGATAGAGCGTCTCGACTTGGGTCAGCGCGGAGCGCAGTCCGCTATCGTCGCCCGCGCTGTCCTCCGCGCGGGTCAGTCGCGCCAAGGTCTCGGCCACGGCGTCGGCACTGGCCATGTTGGCTTGGACGGCGCGAATGGTCTTGGTGTCGCCGCCGAGCGCGGCGTCGAGGGCGATCTCCATCTCCCGGAGCCGGATCAGTTGTCGGCTGGCATCCAGCACCCGTTGCTGCGCGGCGCCGGCGTCGGCCAACAGTTCGGCGACGGCCTCGCTGGCGTTGTAGAGTGCGCGCAGCTTGGCCGACGTGCTTGCCACAAGGTCGGCAAACCAGAGCAGGTCGTCGCCCGAATCGAGCACCAGATCGATATCGTCGCGCAAGGCTTGCCAGTCATTACCGACCCCGGCGATGGCCCCGGCGGCCTCCATCGGCGCGGGGGGCAGGCCGTCGCGGGTGGAGCCGACCTGTACCTGATCGAGCAGCGTCTCGAACTGATCGCGCAGCATCCGCAGCTGGATGAATGCGGGCTCGCGTCCTGCGACGGCCTCATCGACGGCGGTGGGGACCTGCTGCAGCAGGTTCTGCTGCTCGTTGAGGCGCAGCAGATACTGATGGTTGTCCCTTGCCCAACGCTCGCTGTAGAGCAGGCTCGCAAAGGCCAGGGCCAAGGCGGTGAACAGCAGCACGGCCATGGCCGGCACCAGCCAACGGTGGCGATCGAGGCGCTTGCGTCCGCTTTGGGGCGCGCTTTCGTTTTGCATATCCTGTCTCAGTGGCTGCGCGTGGTCTCGTGTGGCTCGGATGGATCGGCCTCGGCAACGAGCCGATCCGAGCTGGACATGGGCTCTTGAAAGCTCGACAAGGTCGACAGTGCGCTGAGGTCAAGCGCCGGCAGCACGCTGTCGCCATCGCGATAAAGTGTATCAACCAAGTCTGCGAAGGGTGTGTCGGGCAACGGCTCGCGGACGACCTGATGCCCGCTCAGGCGCCGAATGCCGATGATCTCGTCGACCAGCAGGCCGAATTCGCCATTGCCGTCGCGCAGCACCAACAGCCGTCCGCTGCTCGGCTCGACGGCGCTGGTGCCAAGCAGGAGCCTGCGCAGGTCGAACAGCGGGAGCAGGGCGCCGCGATGATTCGCCACCCCGAGCACCCAGCGCGGCGCACCGGGCACCGCGGCGAGGAACTCCGGGAAGTGCACGACCTCAATGATGCCGGCGAGCGCCGTGAGCAACCGGTGGCCGTCGATGGTGAAGAGCACGCCGTGCCAGGCGGCCGATCCCAGCGATGTCTGCCAGAGCCGTTCACGCCAAGGATCGGCACCTTCGCCGATGCGCTGGAGAAGCTGGACGAGCTCCAGTCCGTTCGGGCCGGGAGCTTGCCCGCCTGAGTGCTCCAACATGGCTGTTGACCGGGCGAAACCTTAGAAGATCGAGCCTGCTTAAGAGGCGCGGTGAGGGCGGGTGAAGAACTCAGCGAAGATAGCAACCCCGGCCGGGTGACGCAACGCCGGTGCGCGGCGAGCCGGTTGCGCAGTCGCTGACAGGAGTTATTCGCAGCTTTGGTGCCCGTCGGCGCTCCTGACCGCAGCGCGCGCCCTTTCGTGCTGCTCCGCCAGCCGCGCGGCACCGCGGCAGCAGGTCGCCGATCCGCCGAAAATCGCGACAGCGCAAATGTCTCGCGGCGGCCCGTGTTTGTGGCCCGAAGGGGCCTGGGTTACACTCGCCACATGAAGCGTGATCTCGGTATTGTCATGGATCCGATCGGGTCCATCACCATCAAAAAAGACAGCAGTTTCGCCATGCTGCTGGCTGCACAGCGCCGCGGCTGGACGATCTGGTACATGGAGCTGGCCGATCTCCTGCTGCGCGGTGGTGAAGTGCACGGGCACATGCGCCGGTTGGCGGTCGACGACAATCCATCGGCATGGTTCGAGCTCGGAGCGGTGGAGACCCGGCCGCTGCACGGTCTCGATGCCCTGCTGATGCGCAAGGACCCGCCCTTCGACATGGAGTACATCTATGCCACCTACCTGCTGGAGCAGGCCCAGCGTCAAGGCTGCCTGGTGGTCAACGACCCCCGCGCCCTTCGCGATACCAACGAGAAGCTCGCGCTCGCCTTGTTTGCGCAGTGCGCCCCGCCGCTGCTGGTCACGCGCCGGGCCACGGACCTGCGGGCCTTTCTGGCCGAGCAGGAGGATATCGTGCTGAAGCCCCTCGACGGCATGGGCGGGCGCTCCATCTTCCGCACGCGCCGCGGCGATCCGAACACCTCGGTCATCATCGAGACCCTGACCGATCACGGCAACCGCTTCTGCATGGCCCAGCGCTATCTCCCCGAGATTGTCGATGGCGACAAGCGCGTGCTGATCGTCGATGGCGAGCCCGTGGGGCAGGTCCTGGCGCGCATCCCGGCCGAGGGCGAGTTGCGGGGGAATCTTGCCGCGGGGGCGGGCTCCGAGGTGCGACCGATCGGCGAGCGCGAGCGCTGGATCGCCGGCCAGGTCGGCCCCGAGCTACGCGCGCGCGGCGTGCTGTTCGCGGGGCTCGATGTCATCGGCGATTACCTGACCGAGGTCAACATCACCAGCCCGACCTGCATCCGCGAGATCGATCGCGCCACCGGCGGCGACATCGCCGGTGACCTGATGGCCGCGATCGAGCGTCGCCTCGATGTCTGAGCGCCACCGTCGTCATCCGTCGGGCCTGCTCGTGGCGCTGCTCTGCGCCCTGTTGACGGCCGGTTGCGGCGACAACAAGACGCCGGTCTACACCACCCAATTCGTCGCCTTCGGGGCCGCCGTCGACCTCAGCCTGGTGGGCTTCGCCAAAGACGACGGCATCCGCCTTGCGGACGAGACCGAGCGTGACCTGCGCTTCTTCGAGCAGGCCTGGACCGCCTGGCGACCGGGCCCGATGATTCGGGTCAACGAACTGCTGGCCACTGGCGAGCCCTTCGCCGCTCCTCCGTCGCTGCTGCCGCTGCTTCAGCGGGCGCGCGAGCTTGCGGCATCAAGCAACAACCTGGTGAATCCGGCGGCGGGTCGTCTGGCAGCCGTTTGGGGCTTTCACAACGAGCCGCCGGAGTGCCGCCCCCCGCCGAGGCCGCGCGGCATTCGCCGGCTGGTGGCTGCCGCCCCGACGCTGGCGGACCTGGCGCAGGAGGGCATCATGCTCCAGGGCGAGAACCCGGCCCTGGCGCTCGACTTCAGCGCCATGGCCAAGGGCTTTGCGATGGATCGGGTCATGGCGCATCTGCGCGAGTCCGGCGTGCGCAATGCCCAGCTCAACGCCGGCGGTGACTTTCTGATCATCGGCAGCCGCTCCGGGCGGCCCTGGCGGCTGCCGGTGGCGCGCGCCAACGGCACCGGCGTGCTCGGCGTCATCGACATCGGCACCCCGGCGGCGCTGTTCACCGCCGGCGACTACCAGCGCAACTTCATCCACGATGGCCGTGTCTACCACGACATCATCGATCCCCGCACCGGCTGGCCCGCCGACGAGATCAGGGCGGTCACTGTGCTCAGCCTCGACGGCGACGCGGCGTCGGCGCAGGTGGCGGCGCGCGCCCTGCTGGTCGCCGGCATCTCCGGCTGGCACGCGCTGGCGAAGTCGATGGGCCTTAAGCATGTGCTGCTCATCGACCAGGCCGGCACCGTCCACATGACGCCTGCCATGCGTGCGCGCATCGACCTGTTCGACAAGGACCTGGATGTTGCGCTCAGCCAGCCGCTGGCTGATGCGCCCGGGGGGCCTTGATCCCGGGGTCGACGTCATGACCACGCTCGGCGTTGCGTCATCCTCCATCGAGATTCCGTTCGACTCGGATCGGCTTGCCCTGCGCCGTTTGGCCGTGGCGGGATTGCTGGCGCTGGGGCTGCACCTGTCCCTGATCCTCGGCATCGGTCTGCGCCTGCCCGACCCGGCCCCGCCCGGCCCGCCGCGGGCGCTGGAGGTCCTGCTGGTCACCAATCCGGGCATCACGCCGGAGCGTCCCGATCCCGATGCCGTGGCCGCGCAGGTCGATCGCGCCGGCGAGACCACCATGGCGCTGCCCGATGTGCCCGAGCCCGCGGCGCAGACCGACGCCCCGGAGCCGGCCGAGGCCGACCTGGCAGCGCCGGTGCCGGAGCCCTTGCCGATCGTGCCCGATGAGCCGGAGCCGGCCCCCGAGCCCGAGCCGGAGCCGGAGCCGGAGCCCGAGCCCCCATCGAGGCACCGAAGCCGCCGGACGCGCCGACACCGCTCAGCGCGCGCACCGGCCTCGATGCGCCGCCGTCGCGGCCCGTACACCCGATCGTCTCGGCGGCCGACATCCTCGCCAGCCGCAACGCCGAGATCTCCGCGCTGTCCGCCCGTCTCAATGCCGCCAGCAGTGCCTACGCCAGTCGGGCCCGTCGCCGGGCCATCAGTGCCAGCACCCGCGAGTTCCGCTATGCAACCTACATGGAAGGCTGGCGACGCAAGGTGGAGCGCATCGGCAACCTCAACTACCCGGAAGCTGCCAAGGAGCAGGGCCTCTACGGCAGCCTGATCCTGCATGTGGCCGTGCGTGCCGACGGCAGTTTGGAGGCCTTGCGCGTGCTGCGCTCGTCGGGTCAGCCGCTGCTCGACCAGGCGGCCATGCAGATCGTCGAGCTTGCCGCCCCGTTTGCCCCGTTCCCGCCCGACATCGCTGCCGAGACCGATGTGCTCGACATCACCCGGACCTGGCAGTTTCAACGCAACAACCAGCTCGGATGGGATAGATAAGAGGGTCAGGGCATGAGCTGCGGACCCTCGGCGTCTATCCAATGAGGACAACACGATGGCTGAGACCCAACACCTGAAACCTACGCTGGTGGTCGGCGTCGGCGGGATCGGCTGCTGGATTGCCGATCGCGTCTTCGAGATGGCCACGGAGACCGGCGCCGCCGCCAGCAACCGTATGGCCGTGCTCGGCTTCGATACCGACGAGAACGACATCGACGCCCTGACCCACCTGGGGCGCGACCAGCTCGTGCGTACCAGCACCGCGGACACGGTGTTCACGCTCTTGGGGCGCCGCGGCGAGCCCCTGCGCAGCTGGTTCGTCGACGACGAGTCGCTGACCACCGAACTCCGGCAGATGACGCTGCTTGACGGCGCCGGCGCCGTGCGCATGCTCTCCCGGCTCGCCTTCGACGAGGCCTTGAGCCGGGTGCAGACCGCCGCGCGCATCGACAGCGCCTTGGCCGCGCTGGCCACCCACGACAACCGCACCGGCTTCGATGGCCGCGTCAACGTGCTGGTGGTGGGCTCCCTGGCCGGCGGCACCGGCTCCGGGATGTTCATGCAGACCGCGCTGGTGCTGGCGGATCGGCTGCGCGCGCTCGGCATCACGGCCCAGGTCCGCGGTCTGTTCCTGCTGCCCGATATCGTCGTCCAGGCCGCACGGCTGCCCGCCGATCAGGTCGCCGGCGTGCGTGCCAACGGCTATGCCGCGCTCAAGGAGCTGCATGCGGTGACGCTGTTCTGCCGCGATCGCAGCGCCCGCGACGTGGCGCTGGAGTACGTCCGCGGCGCGCAGCTGCGCCCGGATGCACCGCCGTTCGAGAGCCTGGTGCTGATGGACTACGAGGGCCAGCGCGGCGGCAACCTGGGCAACAACTTCAACGCCTATCGCGAACTCGCCGCCCGCGCCGCCTACACGCTGATGTTTACGCCCATCGGCGGTCGCTACGACTCGCAGACCGTCAACGACGTGCGCGCCCGCCTCGCCGCCGCCGCCGATCAGACCGACAACAGCCTGGCCGGCATCGGCCTGTCCGCGGCGGTCTACCCGCAGGCGCGCATCCTCGACTATCTGGCCCTGCGCTTCGGCATGTCGCTGCTCGACGACGACTGGCTGCGGCTCGACCAGGCCTACCGTCAGGAGCTGGAGCGCTACCATGCCCGCGTCAACAGCGGCGAGACCAGCCTGGAGCCGCCGGACGTCGGCGCCTCCTACATCCGCAACCTGGAGCAGCTCGCCGGTGCCGAGCGGGTGGCCTTCTTCCGCCGCATCCAGCAGGGCGTCTATCGCGAGGAGGAGGACCCGCGCGGCAACGTCAGCGTCCGGCCGCAATACCGGCTGTTCCTCGATGCCCTGGAGCGGCACCTGACCGAGGCCTTCTGGGACAGCGCGCCGGCGCTGCGTCAGGCCAAGGGCCGCGAAGACCTCGGTGCGGACAGCCTGACCGATAAGGACGCCCTGCCCCAGGATGTCGGCCTCTACGAGCGTCAGCTGCGCACCGACTTCGAGGCCGTGGAGCAGGCCCTGTCGGCCATCGCCGCGGAGCTGTTCCACACCAGCGTCGTCGGCGCCGGTCTGCTCGGCGCCGGCGAGTGGCGCGAGCACCATCTGGAGCGCCACATCGTCCACGGCGGTCCGCACCTGGTGCAGGTCCGCTACTTCCTCTACAAGCTGCGCGGGCTGATCCGCGAGCGGCTTGCCGGCCTCGGCGACGAGCGCAAGCGCAAGACCATCGAGCGCAACCTGCACGAGGCCTTCGACAACCCGGAGACCGGCGTCATCGAGACCGCCACCGACGTGGCCGCGGTGCTGGCGCAGTCGGTCTGGCCGGACTGGGCCGACCGCCGCTTCAAGCGCTTCCAGCTCGACTACCGCGAGCACTACAACCGCACCCGCGCGCTGAACCAGGCCCTGGGTCGCGAGGGCCTGCTGCGCCAGGTCTACGCCCTGCTCGACCAGCATGTCGCGCGCCTGCTCGACGTCATCACCCGCTTCTTCGAGGACCTGGCCGCGCTGCGCGACCAGCTCGCGCTGGAGCGCAACCGCATGGAGGCCGAGCACGGCGGCAGCAGCGACGGCAGCCGCTACGTGCTCGCCGATGCCCCGGCCAAGAATGCCTTGTGGGACGATCTGGCGGCCCGGCTCCAGGGCCTGGCCACCGGTGGCGACGCGGTCAACGCCGCGCTCACCAAGGCCCTGATCACGCGCTTCCGCGACGAGGGCCAGGCGAACCGCTGGCAGGTGCTCGCGCCGTTCTCGGGCAGTGCACTGTTTCGTGAGCGCATGCTCAAGGGCTGGTGTCGCGAGCGCATCATCCAGGAGCAGGGCGACCTCTATCGCCTGCCGGTGATCGAGGCCATTCGTCGCGAGGCGATCCTGCGCGGGCGCGCGCCCGACGACTATCTGGCGGAAGTGGTCGACCTGGTGGGCCGCCAGTCCGCGCCCTACCTGGCCCTGACCAGCCCCGATGCCGGCCAGCTCTACCGCTTCTGGGCCATCGGCAGCGTCAACCGCGAGCGCTTCGGTAACCCGGCGGACTTCGACCGGCTGTTCACCAGCGACATGGGCGAGACCCCGGTGGTGGAGCCGGAATTCCCGGCGCACACGCTGCTGTGCATCTCCACGGTGGTCAACCTGCGCTTCGCCGATCTGCGCAAGCTCGCCACCGGCGCCCTGGGGCACACCAACGTCTCGGCGCCCCAGGCCGGCAGCTATCACGGCGCCTACCGGGCCATGGTCGATCGCCTCCTCGACCATGAGGCGCGTGCGCCGCAGACGCCGCCGCCGACCTTCACGCCCCATCTGGACAAGCACTGGCATCGCCCCGGCGGCCTGCCCGAGCTGCACCCGGAGCTGGACGCCGCCCACGAGCGCGACCTGCTCGATGCCTATGTGCTCGGCATTGCCCTGGACCTGCTGCCGCTGGCCGAGCGCGAGGGTCGCTCGGTGACGCTACTGCGCGACCCGGCTCGGCTTGGCCAACCGGACTACGAGACCGTCATCGCCGACGACCACGACGATCTGGCCCTGCTGGAGCGCCTGCGCGCCGAGCCCCGCAGAATCCGGGTGCTGCTGGCCCAACCGCACGCCATCCTCGCCGACGCTGCCCCGCACGATCAGCTCTACGCCGGCCTGACCCGGGCCGCGACCCTGGCCCGGCTGTGCCGGATCATGGCCGATCGCACCCGTGCCGAGGAGGTCGATGGGCTCGCCAGCGACGCCATCGACCGGCTGTTGGAACACCTCAGCGTCGTTGGCGCGCGGCACCATCGTACCCTGGGCACCCTCTCGCGCCAGGTCCGCCTGCAGGAGGACGCCGAGGCCCTGGTCACCGCCGCCGTCGCCGAGCTGACCGACGTGCTGGAGCCCGACACCCTCGACCGGGCCGGCCGCCTGGCCCGCAACAAGCTGCGCGCCCGGCTCGGCGCCGCCTAGCCCGCTCGCCATGCACACCCGTCTGCTGTGGATCAACCTCGACCCGAGCTGGCAGCTCGCGCGGATGGTCCAGGACCATTGCCTGGACTTGGCCGTGCGCGACGACTGCCGGATCTGGGACCTGGCGCCGCCGGGCAGCGCCTCGGCGGCGCGCTCGCGGGCGCCCTGGTCCGACTGGCCCAGGACCGTCGCCGCCGAGCACCTCATTGCCGACGTCGACGAGCTGCTGTCGCAGCGCGCCGGCGGCCTGCCGCTGCTGGTTGCGCTGCACCTGCCCGCGGCGCTCGCCGAGGATGGCGATAGCGGCGGGCACGTTGGTGCGGACCCCGAGCCCCACGCCCCGCCGACGTTGGCCCGGGCGATCATCAAGCGCCTGGACCAGCACACCGACAGCCGCGTGCTCATCACCCTGCCCGCCGCCGCCCCCATGGAGCCCATCGCCGCGCAGGTGCCCGGGCCGGTGCGACTGCGCCGGCTGACCCTTGACCCGCGCCGCGACCCCCACGGCGCCATCGTCGCCCTGCGCCTGCTGCTGGAGCTCCACCTGCAGCCGAGCCAGGCCGGCGCCGACAGCGCCCGCGTCGCCGACTGCCGGCTGGAGCCGGCCCAGCGTCGCCGCATCCAGGACCGTTTCGGCAGTCAATGGCGCGGCCTATTGCCGCGGCTGCGCGCCGAGGTCGCGTCCCTCGGCCGAGCCCTGGTCGCCAGACCCACGGGCGCCGATCCCCGTGCGCTGCTGGAGCAGGCGCTGGACCAGGTCGCGCAGCTGCGCGACCGGCCCGGCGGCCCGGCGCTGGAGCCCCCGGCGGCGGCGATACAGCCGCTGCGCCCGGCGCTGCCCCTGTTCTTCCAGCGTCGCCTCGCCGACCGGCTCGATGCGCTGCGCGTCGGTCTTCTGGAGCGCCTGGACAACCATCTGAGCGAGCGCTTCGCCGCCCTGGAGCACGACCACCTGGGGCGTCAGCAGGCGGCCACCGCCGCCGACGAGCGTCTCCGGCACAGTCTCCAGGCGCTGACCGCCGCGGCCGTCGGCTTCGGCAGCGACGGCCAAGACTGGCTCGACTACCGCCGCGACCAGCTCCGCGCGGCCCGAGACGCCACCTTACAGCAGGGCCAAGCCCTGATCGTCGACATGGAGCGCGACCTGCGCAGCCGCGCCCACCGCCGCTGCGGCCAGTACGAACGGCACCGCTTCGACGAAGACGACGGTTTCGATACCGCGGTCACCGAGGCCAAGACCGCCGCCGATGGCCTGATGCGGCTGCGCGCCCTGATCCTCGCCTGGCTCATCGGGACCGCGGTGTTGCTGGTCCCGATCCTATCCGCCCGGCTCCCCGGCTGGATCGACGCCGGCCTCGGCCCCTATCTGGCCAGCCCCGAGCGCTGGCTCGCGGACCTCGGCTGGCTGCTGCTGCCCGGCGCCGTCCTCGCCGGCCTGGCCCTGTTCTTCGCCCTGCGGCGCAGACGCCGGCTCGCCGTCGCCATGGCCCGGGTGCAGCAGCAGGCCCGCCGGCTCTGGCATCGCCACGCCGAAGTCCTCGGCCAGACCTTCGCCCTCACCGGCCTCGGGCTCGCCATGCGCCGCCTCGACCTCATCCAGGACCACCTGCTGCGCCTGGAGCATGGCCTGCGCCAAGGCCGCGCAGACCTCGACGCCCTGGACCGCCTATTCCGCCAGCAGCAGCAGGACTACGCCCAGTTGTACCCCGCGGACACCCCGACGGCCCAGCCCGCGCCCGCCGCCCCCGGCCTCATCGACGCCCTCGTTCACGGCGACAGCGGCGAGGCCTGGATCGGCAACCTCGTCGCCGGCCTGCCGCCGACGGCCCCGGAGACCATCGAGATCGAAGACTGGTGGCTCAACCGCCGCTTCCCCTTCGCGACCCGGGCCATCCAAGGCTGTGCCCTGTTGGCTCTGGAGCGGCCTCGAGGCTAGCACCTCGTTCCAGCTTTCGTTGCGGGGCCCAAGTTGCCGTTGACAAATCTCACACAGAGCCACGGAGCCACAGAGAGGTCGGTGCCGGTCGTCGGCGCGGCGGCCCATGCTCTTGGCTCTCCGTGGATGCAAACACCGCAGCGGTCTCTATGGATCGATTCAAAAACAAGTGGTGCAGACGCCCGCTCCCTGAGCCTTTGTATTGGCCGTTTCGTCGTTGCGTCTGCACCACTTGTTTCTGAACCTTGACTATGCGTCAGTCTTGGCCTGAGCTTGCCTCGACCGAGGGGCCGGTTGCCGCCGTGGATGGCGTGCGGGCGGTCGTCGGCGCATCGCCGGATGTCGATTTTTGGGGGCCCTCGGCCTTAGGCGGTGACGGCGGCGGGGCCGATGGCGTTGGCCCGGTCGCCGGGGCAGCCTTTGCCGGCGGCTCGGGCTTGACCGCAGACGTCTTGTCGAGTGCGGGCGCGGGCGCGCTGGTCGGCACGGCGCCTAGGCCGGGCTTGTCCGGGCCTTGGGGAGCCGTGCGTGCGACGGGTGCGGCCTGGTCGCGGGGCGCTGCTGCCGGGGATGGCGGCTTTGTGGGTGCGGATGGACTGTCGCCCGGGGGGGCAGCCGATGGCTGCTTCGGGCTCGCCGCTTTCGGCGACGGTTCTCGCGGCGGCAACGGGGAGCCCGGGCCTGCCGCGGTGGTCGGTGCCGCGGGGGGCGTCGTAGGCGACACCGATGGCGTCGGCGCCGGCGGAGTCGGTGCTTTTTCAGCAACGGGCGCCGGACCAGCCGCCGGGGCGGTCTTCACCGGCTTATCCGTGTCCTTGGGGGCGGAAACGGCGAGCGGTGGCTCGCTCGGCGCCTTGGTCGCGGTGTCCGGCTTGGGCGTGGGCTTGGGCTCGGTCGCGACCACCTCGGGTGCAGTGTCCTTCGCGTCGCTGCGCGGCGCTTCCTTTGGCGCCGGAGCCGCACCGGCAGGGGCGCCGCGGTTGTCGGCGTCCGCTGACGGCTGGCCTTGCTCGCGCGGACCGGGGCCACGACGGGTGCGGCGGCGATTGCCGTCGGCCTCGGCGGTGGCGGTCGGTCCCTCGGGGGCAGGTGCTGCGGTGGGGTCCTTGCGCGCCGGCTGGTCATCGGCCTTGGGCTCGTCGTCGCCATGGGTCTGGGCGGCGCCCTCGGGACGACCTACGGCGCTCTTGCGGCGACCGCGACCACCCCGGCGTCTGCGCCGCGGGCGGTTGTTGTCGTCCGTCTCTGCGCCGGCGGCCTCGTCGGGCCTGGTGCTCAGGTCGCCATCGGCCTGCGTCGCGGTGTCGCCGGGGGTCTCCTCCCGGCGGGCGGCGGTGTCATTATTGGTCGGGGGCCGCCCTTGCGCGGGTGCGACCTTGACATCATCGCCGGTCGCGGACGCTTCCCCGGTCTGTTCCGGACCCGTGGTGCGGGGCTGATCGGATGGGCGATCGTTGCGGCGTCCGCGCCCCCGTGATCCGCGCCGGGAGTTGCCCTGGCGGGACTCGGCGGCGGACTCATTGGCGTCCTGTTGGTCGCCGACCTTCCCATCTCTCGGCGCTTCGGGCTTGGCGTCACGGCGGTTGCGGCGCTGACGATCGTCCCGGCCCGAGCCGCCCTGGCGGCCAGTTTGTCGCGGGCCGCGGCGCGCCTCACCGTCGGTTCGGGGACGCTCCGGGGGAGTCCCTTGCGGCGCGCCGGTTGGGGCGTTGTCCTGCGTCAGCGGTGGCGGAGCAAACAGCGTCGTCCACAGCCGCTTGAGCATGCCTTCGGGATGCTGGCTGTTCTGCTCTTCGTGCCGCATCGGACCGCGCGCCTGGCGCTGCGGTGCGGCTTCCGTCCGCGGCGCGGGTTTCCTGGTCGTGGGGGCTCGGTCCGGTTCGCTGCGCTGCGGCACCGGCGAGGACGGCGTCACCAGCTTCACGGCGGGTTCTTCGCTGCGGGGCGGGGCCGTATTGCGGGCCTGGGGCGCATCGCCGGCACTGGGGCGCGCGCTCAAGCGGTAGCTTGCGTCGGTGTTGGCCATGCGCTCGGTGTCTTGCACCCGGACCCGCTCGATCTCGTAGTGCGGGGTCTCCAGGTCGCGGTCCGGCAGCAGCAGCACCTGGACGCGCTGGCGGTGCTCGATGGCCATGATGCCGCGGCGCTTCTCGTTGAGCAGGAAGGTGGCGACCTCCACCGGCAGCCGGGCGAGGATGCGCGCGGTGCTGTCCTTGATGGCCTCCTCCTCGATGATGCGCAGCACCGAGAGGGCGAGGGACTCGACGCCGCGGATCGTGCCCTGGCCGAGGCAGCGCGGGCAGACCTGCTGACTGGACTCGCCGAGGGACGGGCGCAGCCGCTGGCGCGACATCTCCAGCAGACCGAAGCGGGAGATGCGCGCGACCTGGACCCTGGCGCGGTCCTGCTTCAGCGCGTCGCGCAGTCGGTTCTCGACCTCGCGCTGATTCTTCGCCGGCGTCATGTCGATGAAGTCGATCACGAACAGCCCGCCGAGGTCGCGCAGCCGCAGCTGGCGGGCGACCTCGTCCGCCGCCTCCAGGTTGGTGTTCAGCGCCGTCTCTTCGATGTCGGCACCCTTGGTGGCGCGGGCCGAGTTGATGTCGACGGAGGTCAGGGCCTCGGTGTGGTCGATGACCAGCGAGCCGCCGGAGGGCAGTCGCACCTCGCGCTGGAAGGCCGACTCGATCTGGCTCTCGATCTGGTAGCGGGTGAACAGCGGCACCTCATCCTGGTACTGCCGCAGCTTCTTGATGTTGTGCGGCATGACCTGACGCATGAAGGTCTCCGCCTTGGCGAACACCTTCTTGTCGTCGACGACGATCTCACCGATGTCGGCGCGTAGATGGTCGCGGATCGAGCGGATGATGACGTCGCTCTCCTGATGGATCAGGAACGGCGCCTTGCGGGTCTCGCCGGACTGCCTGATGGCCTCCCACAGGTCCAGCAGGTAGTTGAGATCCCACTGCAGCTCTTCGGTGTTCTTGCCGACGCCGGCGGTGCGCACGATCAGGCCCATATCCGGCGGATACTCGAGCTTGCTCAGCACCTCGCGCAACTCGGAGCGGTCGCTGCCCTCGATGCGCCGCGAGACACCGCCGGCACGGGGGTTGTTCGGCATCAGCACCAGATAGCGACCGGCCAGGGATACGAAGGTGGTCAAGGCCGCGCCCTTGTTGCCGCGCTCCTCCTTGTCGATCTGCACCATCACCTGCTGACCTTCGCGGATCAGTTCGCGGATGTTGGCGCGGCTGCCCGGCTTCAGCGGTTGGCTGAAGTAGCCGCGGGAGATCTCCTTCAGCGGCAGGAAGCCGTGACGCTCGGAGCCGTAGTCGACAAAGGCCGCCTCCAGGCTCGGCTCGACGCGGGTGATGGTCCCTTTATAGACGTTGGCCTTCTTCTGCTCCCGCCCCGGGGCCTCGATGTCGAGGTTGAACAGGCTCTGGCCGTCGACGATCGCGACGCGCAACTCCTCGGGCTGCGTCGCGTTGATCAGCATTCGTTTCATCGGTTATGTTGTCTCTCGCCTCTGCGCGAGGCACGCAAATCGGCCGACGGCGACATCGCCTTCGGTCGGCACGATCGGTGTACCCTGGCGGCTGTCTCCGCCGCCACGCCCGTTCGCTGCTCGCTTGCCGCCGGCGCATCCAACCTTAGGCTGATGCGGCGTCTTGCGGTGTCGACGTGGCCTGCGAACGGGTACGCGCTGGTGTTCCAAATGGCGTGCCACGCCGTTACGTGGGCGGGCACCTGCAGTGGCCTTCGGAGTACACTCCGAGGGCCGGAAAATCTGACATGGGGGAAGTCGACGCATCCTGTCTGGAGAGAAAGTCTCCCCAAATCGGTGCAAGCGACTAAGAATAGCAGTGATTTCCGGGACCAGCAATTGAACACAAATCAACACAGGTCGGCCCGTCCACAGGACCCGCAACCGACGGGACTGCGCGCCGAGCTGGTTCGCGTGCCCGATGGCGCGGCGGGCCAACGGGTCGACAATTTTCTGCTGGCGACCCTCAAGGGTGTGCCACGCAGCCTGGTCTACCGCATCCTGCGCTCGGGGGAGGTGCGCGTGAACAAGGGGCGCGTCCGGCCGGGACATCGGCTCGCGCCGGGCGATCAGGTGCGCATCCCGCCGCTGCGCCGCCCGGAGGCCGCGGCGCCCGCCGCCCCGTCGCGGCAATTGGCCGAGCAGCTGGATGCCGCCATCCTGTTCGAAGACAGCCATCTGTTGGTCATCGACAAACCCGCCGGACTCGCCGTCCACGGCGGCAGCGGGCTGCGGCTGGGTCTGATCGAGGCCCTGCGGGCCATGCGCCCGGGCGCCGAGTTGGAGCTCGCCCATCGGCTCGACCGCGACACCTCCGGCTGTCTGATGATCAGCAAGCGCCGCAGCGCCCTGCGCGCCCTGCATGCCCAGCTGCGCGACGGCGACATGGAGAAACGCTACACGGCCCTGCTGGGCGGGCCGCTGGCCGAGCCCAAGGTGCGCTGCCGCGCGCCGTTGCTGAAGGGCCAGTCCCGCGGCGGCGAGCGCATCGTGCGGGTCGATCCCGCTGCCGGCAAGCCCGCCGAGACCCTGTTCCGGCGCCGGCGCAGCTACGGCGATCTGACCCTGGTCGACGTCACGCTGATGACCGGTCGCACCCATCAGATCCGCGTCCACGCCGCCCACCTGGGCGCGCCGGTGGTCGGCGACGACAAGTATGGCGATACCGAGACCAATCGGCGCCTGTCCGCGCTCGGCCTGCGGCGGCTGTTCCTGCACGCCGCCAGCCTGCGCCTGCGCCCGCGAGCCGATGCCGAACCCATGGTGGTCGAGGCGCCGTTGCCGGAGGCGCTGCGGGCCGTGCTCGATACGCTCGAGCAGCAATCATCAACCTGGAGTAACTAGATGCAATTCGAGCTGATCGTCTTTGACTGGGACGGCACCCTGATGGACTCCGAGGCGCGCATCGTCGGCTGCATGCGCCGCGCCTTCGCTGAGCTGGACCAGCCTGTGCCGCCGCCGGAGGAGGCCCGGGACGTGATCGGGCTGGGGCTGGACCAGGCGCTGCGGCGGCTGCATCCCGACGCCGACGCCGACCTGCGCGCCGAGCTGATCCGTCGCTACCGCTACCACTTCCTGCGTGCCGACCCGAGCGCAAGCCCGCTGTTCGACGGCGCCCGCGAGACCGTCGCCGAGCTGCACCGCCGCGAGCTGCTGCTCGCCGTCGCCACCGGCAAGAGCCGCGCCGGGCTGGAGCAGGCCCTCGACGACTCGGGGCTGCGTGCCTATTTCCATGCCCTGCGCTGCGCCGAGCAGACCCAGTCCAAGCCCCATCCGCAGATGCTGCATGAGCTCCTGGACGAGCTCGGGGTGCGGCCCGGCGACGCGCTGATGGTGGGCGACACCGAATACGACATGGAGATGGCCCGCAACGCCGATGTGCCGGCCCTGGCCGTGAGCTACGGCGTGCACCGCCCGGAGCGACTGCGGGCGCACGACCCGCTGGACTGCATCGATCGAATCGACGAGCTGCCGGCCTGGCTGCTGGCCCAAGCCGATGGCTGACCCCATATGTTGCAATCTGCCGAGCCGCCGAGGGTCGCATCGCGACCACCTCACCGACCTGATTCCGAACCGAGGAGTTGATACGAAATGACATGGCGCTTCTGGACCTGGAGATCCAAGCGGCAAGCCGACGCCGACATGCCCGCGCCGGACCATCCCGATTGGGAACGTGCCCTGATCAACCGCATGGCCGCCGAGTACCTGCGCGAGCAGCGTCGCAGTCACCGCTGGTCGACCCTGTTCAAGCTCGCCATCGTCGCCTACCTGGTGGTGCTCGTGGCCATCTATTCGGCGGGCGACCTGGGTGACGCCCTGGGCGGCGGCGGCGAGCACACGGCCCTGATCGAGGTCACCGGCGTCATCAGCCCGAAGACCGACGCCAGCGCTGACCGCATCATCACCGCCCTGCGCAAGGCGTTCGAGGCCGACGACGCCAAGGGCATCATCCTGCGCATCAACAGCCCCGGCGGCAGCCCGGTCCAGTCCGGCTACGTCTACGACGAGATCCGCCGCTTGAAGGAGGAGCATCCCGACAAGCCCGTCTATGCCGTCGCGGTGGACAGCTGCGCCTCGGGCGCCTACTACATCGCCGCCGCCGCCGACGAGATCTACGTCAACCCGGCCAGCCTGGTGGGCTCCATCGGCGTGCGCATGGACAGCTTCGGCTTCCAGCGCGCCATCGACGAGCTGGGCGTCCAGCGCCGCCTGCTCACCGCCGGCGAGCACAAGGGCCTCGGCGACCCCTTCTCGCCGCTGACCGCGTTCGACCAGAACTTCATCCAGGGGCTGCTCGATCAGCTGCACGCCCAATTCATCGCGGCCGTCAAAGAGGGGCGCGGCGACCGGCTGAACGGTGGTGAAGAGCTGTTCAGCGGCCTGTTTTGGACAGGCGAGGAGAGCGTCCGGCTCGGCCTGGCCGATGGCGTCGGCACCAGCAGCTCGCTCGCCCGCGATCAGATCGGTGCCGAGGATCTGGTCAAGTACAGCAAGGACCAAGACCTGCTCGAACGCCTGACCGATCGGCTGGGCGCGAGCATCGCCCGCACCCTGCTGGAGGTCGGCGGCGTCGACGCGATGCCCATGCTGCGCTGACCTCCCTTGGCTTGACTCCAGCGTCAGGCTCGGCACAATGCCGCCGAGACGGAGCGACGCTGGGGTCGCTCGTCCCACCCGAATCGACCGCCCAGCCCGTTAAGGAGTAGCCGGTGGTAAACAGCACCCTCAATCGCCTATCCGCGGCCAAATTTTGGCTGCTCACCCTCATGGGCCTCGCGGCCCTGGTCCTGGTCACCGTCAACGTGGTCATGACCTCCGGCAATCAGGGCCTGCGCCAGCAGGCCAACGAGCGCCAGCAGTACATCAATCAGAGCATCGGTCTCGGCCGTCTGCACAACCAGCTCGTGCAGGCCCTGGCCCGACTGTCCGTGCAGGAACAAGACCGCGCCCTGCTGGAGATGCTGGCCAGCCACGGCATCAACGTGAGCGTTCGCCAGCCGCAGCAGACCGACGCGGCATCCGCGCCGATCTCCACCCCGCCCACGGAGACTGCCGAATGAATACCGAGACAACAACAGACCTGAGCAACCGCCACTTCGGGGGGTTCATCCCGCTGCTGCTGTTTGGGGCGGCACTGCTGATCCTGCTGGTCTTCCAAACCATCCAGCTCAACCGCGAGCGCGGCAATCTGCAGGCGACCATCACCGCCCAAGAGACGCCGCTGCAGGAGTCGCAAGGCCTGCGCACCCAGCTCGACGGCGTCGCCGGCGACACGGCCCGGCTGGCGCAACAGGGCAATGCCAACGCCGCCAATGTGGTCGCGGAGCTGGCCAAGCGCGGCATCAACATCAACCTGCAGGGCGCCGAGCAGGCCGCCGGGACCGAGACCGACGAGTAGCTCGCCGCAGGGCCATCCGGCGACGAGGCGCCGCTACGACCGGTTGCGCAACAACCGCAGCGCGAGGTGGGCAAGCGCAACGCAGTCCACCAGCGGTGCTGGTCGATTTCGCCTTGCTCCATTTTTCAACTGCTTGGGCAGTTGAAAAATGACCGGGCATCTTGCCCGGCGGGAAACGCTGAACGCCTTAGCTGTTCCCCGACAGATCAACAACAGGCGGACCATCGCCCCGCGCCGCGCCTGATCCCCGCTCGGCGATCCGCCCCACCCCACCGAGCCCCCGCCGATGACCAGCCCGAGCCGCGAGACAACGACCCTAGACGACCTTCGCCAGGCCCTCGACGAGCACCGGCGCCAGCGCGTGCGCCGGCTGCTGCGCGGCATGCACCCGGCAAAGATCGCCAGCCTGTTGGAGTCCTTGAGCGCAGAGCAGCGGGTCGCCGCCTGGCAGCAGGTCGACGAGCACGCCGAGCAGAAGGTCCTGACCCATCTGCCGCCGGGCCTGAGCCGACAGTTGCGTCGCGATGCCGGGGTGGACGACGCCCCCGGCTCGGCCCCGCCGGCGCGACCGGACGGCGCGCAAGACACGGCCTCCGCCGAGACCTCCCCCGAGGCCGCCGCCGAGGAGCCCGAGACCCAGCTGCGCCTGGTGCTCGACGCCCTCGACCAGGGCAAGCTCAAGCGCATCGCCCGGCTGTTCCGCAAGCTGCACCCGGCCCGCGTGGCCGGCCTGCTGGAGTCGCTGCCGGCGGCGGAGCGGGGGGCGGCCTGGGACATGATCGACAACGAGCGCGCCGGCAAGGTGCTGCGTCACCTCCACGCAGGGGTGCGCAGCCGCTTGGCCGGCGAGATGGACTTCGACGACCTGGTGGACGCGGCAAGGGCCTTGGAGCCCGACGACCTGGTGGACCTGATCCAGGACCTGCCGGACGACCTCGGCCGACAGCTGCTCGCGGTGCGCAACCAGCGCGAGCGCGCGCGCCTGGAATCGATGCTGTCCTACCCCGAAGACAGCGCCGGCGGCCTGATGAACCTGGACTCGATTGCGGTGCGCTCATCGGTCAAGATCGGCACCCTGCTGCGCTACCTGCGTCTGCTCGAAGACCTGCCGCCGAACACCGACAAGCTGTTCGTGGTGGACCGCAAGAACCACTATCAGGGCATCCTGCGCGTGCGCCGGGTGGTCACGGCACGTCCCGAGACCCCGATCGCCGAGCTGATGGAGACCGACTTCGAGCCCATCGCCGCCGACGCCGCCAGCCTGGACGTGGCCAAGCGCTTCGAGGACCAAGACCTGATCTCGGCCCCGGTGCTCGACGACCGTGGGCGCCTGCTCGGGCGCATCACCATCGACGACGTGGTCGACGTCATCCGCGAGCAGGCCGAGCACTCCATGCTCGGCATGGCCGGTCTCGACGATGAGACGGACATGTTTGCGCCGGTGCTCGCCAGCAGCCGCCGCCGCGCGGTCTGGCTCGGCATCAACCTGCTCACCGCCTTCCTTGCCGCCTGGGTCATCGGCCTGTTCGAGGGCACGCTGGAACAGATCGTCGCGTTGGCGGTGCTCATGCCCATTGTCGCCAGCATGGGCGGCATCGCCGGCAGCCAGACCCTGACGCTGGTCATCCGCGGGCTCGCCACCGGTCAGCTCGGCGCCGGCAATACCCGCATCCTGCTGCTGAAGGAGGCCGGCATCGGCCTGATCAACGGCCTGCTCTGGTCGCTGGTGGTCGCCGCGCTTGCCGTGCTCTGGTTCGGCAACTGGATGATCGGCGGCATCATTGCCGCGGCCATCCTGCTCAATCTCCTCTGCGCCGCCTTCGCCGGCGTCGTCATCCCGCTGATCATGCAGCGCTTCGGCATCGATCCGGCGCTGGCCGGCAGCGTCGTGCTGACCACGGTCACCGACGTGGTCGGCTTCTTCGCCTTTCTGGGCCTGGCGACGCTGATCCTGCTCTGAGCCGGGCGTTCAGCGCGGTGCATCCGCCGCCGGCTTGCTCCCCGGCCTGACCTGGCGCACCAGCCGCGCCATGGCGGCGAACATGGCGTCGCGGGCGGCGAACAGCTCCTGCATTCCGTCCTGGGCGGCGGCGGTCTCGCCGGCCCGCGCCTTCGCCAGCAGGCCGGCGGCGACGGCGTGAACGCGCTGGTGCAGCGGCCCCAGGTCTCTATACGCGGCCAGGTTGCCGCAGCGCTTGCTGCCGTGACCCAGGTACCAGCGCCCGAACGGGCAGGTCTCGGTGGTCATGTCGATGTCGCCGAGGCCGTCTTCGCCGTCCACGGCCCGGGCCACGCGGTCGATCCAGTGCAGGTGGTTCTGGGCGGCAACGATGAGCGGGATATCGTCGCGACCGCGGGTCTCGTCGCCAGCGAGCCACCCGGTCTGCGCGGACCAACCGCTGATCCAGCCGGGCAGGTCGGCGGCGGGCATGGGACGGGCGATGCCGTAGCCCTGGCCGCGGCGGCAGCCGAGCCAGGTCAGCAGCGCGGCATGCTCCAGGGTCTCGACGCCCTCGGCGATGACGCTGCGGTTGAAGGCCTGGGACAGGCGGACCACGCTCTCGACGATCTCCATGTCGCCGGGGTCGTCGAGCATGTCGCGCACGAAGCACTGATCGATCTTGAGCAGGTCGATGGGCAGGGCGCGGAAGTAGGCCAGCGACGAGTAGCCGGTGCCGAAGTCGTCGAGGGCGAAGCGCACGCCGAGTTCGCGGCATTCCACCAGCACCGCCCGGGCCTGCTCGAAGTCGCTGAAGGCGGCGGACTCCAGGATCTCCAGCTCCAGGTCGCCGGGGGCGACGCCGCCATGGGCCTGCAGCAGGGCGGCGAGCCGCTTGGCGAATGCCGGCTGCATCAGGTGGCCGGCGGCGATGTTGACGCTGATGGGCAGGTGCAGCCCGGCGTCGCTCCAACGCTCGATCTGCGCCAGGGCGTGGTCGATGACCCACTCGCCCACGGCGATCTCCAGCACACTGCCCTCGATCTCGGGCAGGAAGGCGCCGGGCGGGAGCAGTCCCTGCTCCGGGTGCTGCCAGCGGATCAGGGCCTCGGCACCGATGACCTCGCGGCTGATCAGGTGCACCTGGGGCTGGAAATAGAGCACCAGCTCGTCGCGCTCCAGGGCCTCGCCGAGCTGGCCGCGGCGCAGTCGGCGGGCATGCAGGGCGCGGTCCTGGGACGGGTCGTAGATATGGAAGGTGTTCTTGCCCAGCTCCTTGGCCCGATACATGGCCTGGTCGGCGTGGCGCAGCAGGGTGTCGGGGTCGGCGCTGTCGGGCGGCTGCAGCGAGACGCCGATGCTGGCGGACACCTGATGGCTGGCGCCGGCGAGGACGATGGGGCGGCGGATGGTGGCGAGCACGCGGTCGAGCAGCTGCGCGCAGTCTTCGGGCGCGCCCAGGCGGGTGAGCAGCAGGACGAACTCGTCGCCGCCGAGGCGGGCGACGGTGTCGTGGCCGCGCAGGATACGGCGCAGGCTCTCGGCGACCTTGATCAGCAGCTGGTCGCCGACCTCGTGTCCGTAACGATCATTGATCGGCTTGAAGCCGTCCAGGTCGAGGTAGCAGACCGCCAGCGCCAGTGCGCTGCGCCGGCTGTGGGCGATGGCCTGGGTCAGCCGATCGGTGAGCAGGCGCCGGTTCGGCAGGCCGGTGAGCTGGTCGTGGTTGGCGATGTGGGCGAGCTCGGCCTCGTGCGCCCTGGTCTCGGTGATGTCGCGGGCGGTGACCACGGAGCCGACGATGCGGCCGTCCCGGGCGCGGATCGGCGCCAGGTCGTAGCTGCCGATCCAGGTCTCGGCGGTATCCTTGCGGCGCAGGCGATATTCCTGGTCCACCGCCGTCTCGCCGCGCAGCGCGCGGGGGATGGCCCACTGGTCGTGGGCGACCGGCGTGCCGTCGGGGAGTTGGACCTCGAGGACGTCATGGTAGGTGCCGAGCCGGGTGCAGCATTCGTCGACCCCCGCGAAGCGATGAAAGGTCGCAAAGGCCTGGTTGATGTGCAGCAGGTTGCCGTCGGCGTCGGAGATGAAGACCGCGTCGCGCATGCTGGCCAGCGCCGCCTCCAGGGTGGCGCGGGTGGCGTCCACCGCCGCCTCCATCTGCACGCGATCGCTGATGTCGCGCAGGTAGCCCGACCAGAGCACGCTGCCGTCGGGCTGCGGCTCCGGTGAGGATTCGCCTTCCAGCCAGAGGGTGTGACCGGCGGGATGCCGAATGCGGCAGATGTCGTGCCAGACGGTCAGCGTCTCCATCGAGTGCGCGATGGAGCGCTGCACATGCCCAAGGTCATCGGGGTGGATCACCGCGAACATCGGGGTCGCATCCCGGGCGATGGCGGCCGGCTCGATACCGTAGACATCCTTCATCGCCGGGCTGGCGTAGGGGAACTTGGCCAGGCCGTCGGGCCATTGCTGATATTGATAGATCGCGCCGGGGATGTGGGCCGCGATCTTCTCCAGCCGCTCGCGGCTCTCGCGCAGGGCGCGCTCGTCGTCCACATGCTGCTCGCGCGAGCGCAGCAGCAGACCCAGCAGCACGGTGAGCGCCGGCATGACCAGCAGATAGGGTACAGCGACGGTGCTGATGACCGTCTCGCGCAGCTGCGCCGGCAGCAGCAGGCTCCAGCTCAGGGCCAGTAGGTGCATGAGCAGGCCGAACAGCGCCAGGCTGCCGGCGTCGATCGGCATCCGACCGGCCCGGTGCAGCGCCCGCAGCCCGAGTCCGAAGACGGCCGCGGTGGCGATGACGCCGAGCCCCATCCAGACCCCGACGCCGCCGAGCCAGGCCCGAAACCCGCCGACGATCAGGGCCGAGACCGCCGCCGCCGGCCAGCCCCCGAACAGCCCGGCCATGGCGACGATGACGGTGCGCGCATCGAAGATCAGCCCCGGCTCCAGCGTGACCGGATAACTCATGCCCACCAGGGCCACCAAGCCGAACAGTGTCCCGCCGAGCAGCCGGGTCGACAACCGCTCCCGCGGCAGGTGATCGATGAGCAGGCTGTAGGCCAGGGCCAAGGCCAGCAGTGCCGAGCCGTTGTTGATCAGCCCGCCGAGGATGTTCATGCCGTCCATCCGCTAAACTTGCCTAAACTGTCGAGGATTTCGATCGAGCAGCTTTTTCGGTTCCGGCTGCGCGGGCTTAGGATCGGTTCAGAAACAAGCGGTGCAGACGCCCGTTCGCTGAGCCTTTTGATTGGCCGTTTCGTGGTTGCGCCTGCACCACTTGTTTCTGAACCTTGACTTAGGTCGAAACGCGGTACTCGGTGAGGCGCCGCACGCCGATCAGGAGAACAGCCCCTTATCCAAGGCCAACGGCGCATCAGACGCTGCCGGGATGGCGCGTCCGCCGCCGCCGAGCTGGACCAGCACATTGCTGCCCGCGGGCAGCACATCGACCTCGGTGCCGGCCTTCATCAGGGCCTCGTTCTCCATCACCTCCAGCACCGCGGTCAGCACCTCCGGGTCCTTGCGGGCGATGTCGTTGAGGGCGTCGCCGACCACCGACGGGCGGGTCGCCGCCGCCTCGGCCATCTGCTGCGAGACCTTGAACGCGGTCTGGCTCTGGATCAGCCCGACGCGGTTTTCGCCGTCCTGCTTCATGGCGCTGGTGACCTGGATCAGGCGCTTGACCACCTTCTCGGTGATGTTCACGATCATCTGCCGATCGGTGAAGGCGACCTTGCGGATGTAGACCGAGCCGAGCTTGTAGCCCCACTTCTCCGACAGTGGCGAGACGGTGGCGCGCACCTTGCGGCTGAGCTGGTGGCGGTCCTCCAGCATCTTGTCCATCTCCAGGTTGCTCAGGGTCGAGATGGTGGAGCTGGCCACGTTGGCCTGCAGGGAGCCGTCGGGGTTCTCGTTGACGAACAGGAACGACACCGGGTCGCTGACCTGGGTCTCGTACCAGATGCCCACCCCCATGGGCGTGCCCTCCTCGGAGTTGACCATCTGGTCGCGCAGGTAGAACTGGCGCAGCGCGGTGTTGACCAGGTAGCGCTTGCCGAAGAACGGCACCAACAGCGCCCGCGGGCCGAAGTGGCCCACGGGGAAGCGGATGCCGGGGTCGTCCAGGGTGCCCATGACCTTGCCGAACAGGGTGAAGACCTGCGCCTCGCGTTCGCGCACCACCGCATACAGCCCGAAGCCGCGACCGAGCCCGGCCAGCAACGGGATGAAGGCGATGCCGACGAGCAGGCCGATGAAGAAGCCGATTCCGGATAATGGCATGACCCTGTCCCCCTCAGTTGGATTGACCGGCGGTCATGACCAGCCGGCGCGCGCGCCCGAGCAGCGGGATGCGCATGTTGCGGACGTAGGCGTGCAGCGCCTCGGAGCCGCCGCTGGCCTTGATCTTGGCCAGGGTCTCGGCCAGTTCGCGCAGCGGGGCGACCTCGGCCTGGGCGTTGTTGCTGGCGATGTCCACGGCGCGCTTGCTCATGGTGATCTGCTGTTCGGCATCGGCGCGGGCGGTGCTGATGTCGGCGGCGACCTGGTTGCGGGTGCTGTTGATGGCCGAGAGCGCCCGGTCCACCTCCGGGGGCGGGTCGATCTGGGTGATCAGGGCCGCGTCCAGCTCGATGCCGTAGCGGGCCGCGGTGGAGCGGCACTGCTCCTCCATGTAGCTGTTGAGCAGGGGCAGGTTCTTGCGCAGGTCGTTGATGGAGACCCCCTCGGAGAGTTCCACGGCGCTGCCGCCCTCGTCGCCGCCGGCCTCGTCGCCGCCCACCAGGCTCTTGCCCTTGGGATCGACGAAGTTGGCCATGCGCTCGCGCAGCACCGAGATGAAGTAGCCCATCACATGCTCCAGCGGGCTGTCGACGCCGAACAGATAGGCATAGAGGTTGCCCTCGGCCACGCGGAAGCGGATCTGCCCGGCCACACCGGTGGTCAGGTTGTCCTTGGTCACCGCCTCGATGGTGCTCTGGCGCTTGGTCGGGTCCCAGGTCAGGTCCAGCGATTGGGTGGCGATGCTGACCTTGTGCGCCTCTTGCCAGGGCCATTTGAAGTACGGGCCGCCGGGGCCGACGGTGCGTACCCGCGGGAAGTCGTAGCGGGCCTGCTCCTCGTCGTTGAGGCTGGCGTCGCGCACCCGCGCCGCGCCCATGCGTTGGGCGCGACCGAAGGACGTGATCAGCGCCCGCTCGTTGGGCTTGACGGTGTAGAAGGCGCGGATGAAGACCTTAAAGACGATGTAGATCAACAGCCCCAGGATAAAGCCGGTCAGGAACATGGCGACCTCCAGTGCATGGGTTGGATTGGCGTCGGGCGCAGTGGTCGGCCCGGCAGGGTTGGAAATCGGCCGGACACCGTGGCACGCATCTTAACCCGGCGCGATGGCGGCCGGGTCGGCGCCGGGAAGTCCGATCGATGCGGGGGTTCATCGCACCGACCGAAACCGTTGCGCTTAACGGTTCGCGCCCTGAATCCAGCGCCGAATGGACCCGTGACGACTTGCGCCGACCGCAACCCGTCGGTAAAGTTCAAAAACTTGCGAATTGTGGTGCCGATCCAGGTAGCCGCCGTATCGCGGCGGGCCTTGGTCGCGACGCATGGCCTTAACGGCAAGCCGGCATTGGCGTCGGCTGAACGAATCGGGTTTTGGACTCGGCGGAACCGTGCCTGCGGAGGTCCAGCACCGTTGTCGAGCGTGTTGACAGGGTGACCGCCATGGTTGCCGGGGTGAATTCCATCCCCGGTGCTTCATCATCGCATTTGATAGGGAGACAAGGTCTCAATGCCGCATCTTATTAACCGTCCATGCTCGCTGCTGGCGGGCGTCACCCTCGTCGGACTCGGCCTCACGCCGCTGCAGGCCGCCGAGATCCATGGCACCGTCACCGCCGAGCACAACGGCAGGCCGCTCGCCGAGGCCTCCGTCGCGCTTTATCGGTGGCGCCCTCGCGGCGAGTACTGGAACTACGTCGCCGATACCTATCCAGATTCCGAGTCTGGCGGGTTCTCCTTCGAGGGCGTCCCGGCCGGCACCTATTACGTGCATACGTACCCGTACGACGGCAGGTACATCGGGGAATACTACGACGACACGACCGACTTCGACGCCAAGCAGGAGATCGTGCTCGGGGCGGAGGACGACGTCATCCTGAACCCCATAGAGATCGGCCTGCGTCCGCTCTTCGTGACCAGGATGGATATGAGCACCTGGGAGGTCCCGCCCGAGGGGGGAACGGTCGTCCTGAACGCCCGCGTCTTCAACTCCACCGACGCCGCCTATCCGGCACTGGCCTGGTGGTCATTGGAAGCCGACGGCGGCGAGGGTGGCGTCTGGGCGCCGGCCACACTCCGCAAGGGAGCGATCAGCTTTCCTCCGGGCAGCAAGCAGATCCGTTATCGCGTGACCATCCCCGGGGCAGCGGAGGCGCCTCCTGGTCGTTCCTACTGCTTCTACCTGCACCTTGGCAACAGCATCTGGGATCCGATATCCGGCTGGGGAAACTGCGTCTATAAGTACGAGGACGAACCGTTCGCGGCGACCGCTACCGCTGCGGAGGATGCCGGGGCAGCGGTCGAGAAGACGGCGCCCCGCCCGGCGCGTGTCGCCGCCGACGGGACCGTGCTGGAGTGGCGCTAGCGCCCTAGCACCCCGCCCATAGGGGGCATCGGCGTCGACCACCGCGCAGGGATGCGCGGACGGAAGCCGGAGCCGGGGTTTTCAAGCGTTCATGGTTCATTCTTCGCGCCCTTAGGATCGATTCAAAAACAAGTGGTGCAGACGCCCGCTCGCTGAGCCTTTGGATTGGCCGTTTCGTCGTTGCGTCTGCACCACTTGTTTCTGAACCTTGACTTAGCGCCGTTGCGGTTTTCCTTCCAACCGCGGGTCTCGACCGCATCAAGCTTCGACCAAAGCGTCGGTCGGCATCGCCGCCCGCATCAGGCACGCGCCAGCCGCCGATAGAGGTCCAGATACTGCGCCATAATCGGCGCGACCCCGAATTCCCGCGCGACCCGCTCGGCCCCCCGCTGGGTCAGCGCTCGGCAGAGCGCCGCATCCCCCAGCGTCGCCTCGATCCCCCGCGCCAAGGCCGCGGCATCGCCGCAGGGCACGACATAGGCGTCCTCGCCATGGCGGGCGACCTCGCGGGCACCGCGGAAGGCGGTGGTGACCAGCGGGCGGTCCCAGACCCAGGCATCGAGGATGACGTTGCCGAAGGTCTCGGTGTCCAGCGACGGGAACACCACCAGGTCGCAGAGCTGCAGATAGGGCGTGGGGTCAGGCTGCCAGCCGGTCCAGATGATCCGCTCGCCGATGCCGAGCGCATCGGCCTGGCGGGTCAGCTTGGCCCGCAAGGGGCCTTCGCCGAGCAGCAGCAACCGCCACGGACGGCCGTCGATCTCCTGCGGCAGTCGGGCCAGGGCGTCCAGCAGCACGGCGTGGCCCTTAAACGTCACCAGACGGCCCAGCGCGAGCAGGAGCCAGGGCTCGGCGCCGACGCCGAGGGCATCGCGCAGCGCGGCGATCTCTGCCGTCGGGTGCGGATGGGCGGGGTCGATGAAGTTGTAGATGTGGAATACCCGCCGGGCCGGCAGCCCCTCGGCGATCATCCAGTCGCAGAGTGCGCGGGTGTTGCCGATCCAGGCGTCCGCATGGCGATAGGGCCCGAGCCGGTAGTAGCCGCCGAGCCGGGCGACGTGCGCGGCGCGCCCATGGGTATGGGTCAGCCGCGTGGCCCGGCCCATGTAGGTCTGCACGACGGCCGGTCGGGTGCGGCGGATCAGCCGGTCGATGGCGCCCCGCGACAGTGGGTCCCAGGTGGTGCGAAAGGGCAGCGCATCCACCGGCAGCGCGCCCAGGTCGAGCTTCGCCATGGCCCCGTCTTTGCGCAGGCCGAGCCGGGCCGGCGCCCCGCGCTCGGCCAGCGCCACGGCGAAGCGCTGGAACCAGCGCTCGGCGCCGCCGAGGGCCTTGCTGCCGATCAGCTGCAGGTTGGGTGGCCAGGTCATGTCGGGGGATTGATGGATAGGGTTGTTCATACCGTGCCGCAGCGCGCCTCCTCTAAGATCTCGTCATAGATCGCCAGGTTGCCGTCGACCATGGCATCGACGCCGTGCTCGTGCAGCATCAGCTCGTGGCCCGCGGTGCCGAGCCGCTCGCGCAGGGACGGGTCGGTCAGCAGCCGGTGGATGGCGGCGCCAAGACCCGCTGCATCGCCGGGCGCCACCAGCAGACCATTGACCTCGTCGCGGACCACCTCCGGGATGCCGCCGGTGCGGCTGGCGACGATGGGCCGGCCGGCAGCGGCGGCCTGCATCAGCGAGACGCCGAGCCCCTCGAGCAGGGCCGGGTGGACGACCAGATCCAGGCAGGGCAGCAGCGCCGGCAGGTCGTCGCGGAAACCGGCGAGCCGGACCCGGCCGTCGAGCCCGTCCTCGCTGATGCGCCGACGCAGCGCCGCCTCGTCGGGCCCTTGGCCGAAGAAGATCACTTGCAGCGTGGGGTGTCGGGGGAGCAGCGCCGGCAGGGCATCGAGCAGCACCCGATGCCCCTTGCGCGGGATGAGCTGGGCGATGACGCCGATGCTCAAGGTCTCTGCCGGCAGCCCCAGGGCGGCGAGAAATGCCGCCCGCCGGCAGGGCTGTTCCCAGTCCGCCACCGGCACCGCGCTGCGCACCACGCGCAGCTTGGCCTCGGGCAGACCGACATCGCGCAGCACCGAGGCAATGCCCTCGGAGATGGCGATCACGCGGCGATGCAGCCGATACTTGGCCGCGGCCAGCAGGCGCGACTCCGGGTTGTCCACGCGGCGGGTGTGGATCGCCGGCACAGCCTCCCAGCGGGCGGCGAGCCCGCCCATCACATCGGCCCCGATGCGGCTGTGCAGGTGCACCAGATCCGGTCGCCGCGCCCCGATCAGCCGTGCCAGCCGCAGCGCGATCCCCAGATCCATGTCACCCCCCATGGGCATGGCATGGACCTCGGCGAAGGGTGCCGCCCGCTGCGCCAGCTCGCTGCCCCGCGGACAGGCCAACAGGTTGTCGACACCGCGCCGGGCCAGTCCTTCGAGCAGGTACAGCACCTGCTGCGCGCCGCCGTACAGCCGCGATCCGCCCTCGACATGCAGCACCCTCATGGACAACCTCCCGGATCCCTACCAAAATCGGTATCGGTATCGCGATCGAAACGGAAACCCACCACCCCCGCCATCATCCCCCACCCCCGCACAAGCGCGGCGCCCCGGGCAACGCCGCCACCGCGCGCATCACCTCGTCGACGCCGATACCGGCCATGCACTCGAAGCGCCCGCCGCAGGTCGGTCGTCGCCGACAGGGCGAGCACTCCATCGGGTGATAGAGGACCCGGGCATCGGCGCGACCGGTGTCCAGATACGGCCGCGTGGAGCCGAACAGCAACAGCGTCGGGCGCTCCAGGGCGATGCCCATGTGACTCAGGCCGGTGTCGACGCCGATCAGCAGCCGGCCGTGCCGGATCATGGCCGCCGCCTCCGGCAGGCGCGTCTGCCCGACCAGATCGAGGATGGCCTCCCCGGCTTCGGCTGCGATGGCCGCCGCCGCGTCCCGATCCGCCGGGCCGCCGAGCATGACCACCGCCAGGCCCGATTCGGCGCGCAGCCGCCGTGCCAGGGGCGCCCAGCGCTGGCCGAGCCAATGCTTCTGCGGCCGGGTGGTGAACGGGCAGATGACGACATAGCCGCCCCCCAGCCCATGCCGGTCGATCAGCGCCCGGGCCGTCGTCTCGGCCGCCGCCGAGAGGGGCAGCCGCATCTGAAATGGGTCCGCCGGCAGCCCGAGGTGCTCGGCCAGGAAGCGATACTCCGAGCCGATGCGCGCATCCGCCGCCGCAGCGTCGCGGGGAATGACCTCCGTCAGCAGCAGCCGACCGCCCTCGCGACCGCCCAGGCCGATGCGTCGCGGTGCGCCGGTGAGCCGGGCCGGCAGCGCGCTCTTCAGCAGCCCCTGCAGGTCGACCGCCAGGTCGAAGCGCTCGCGGCGCAGCATCGCCCCGAGGCCCAGCAGTCGGCCGAGCAGCGCCGGCCAGCGGCCCTGGCGGGCCAGCGCACGGATCTCGCCGTAGGGCCAGGGGATGACCTGGTCCAGCCCGGGTTGGCCGCGCAGCAGGTCGCAGTAGGCATCCTGGGCCAGCCAGGCCAGCCGGGCGCGGGGATAGGCACGGCGGAAGGCGTCGATCAGCGGCGTTGCGAAGACGATGTCGCCGATGGCGCTGAGCCGGATCAACAGGATGCGCCGGGGATTGGATGGATCAGGCCCGGTCGATGTCGGAAACAGCACCAGCGCCAGGGCCGCGCCGCCGAGGAAGGCCCAATAGCCGCGCCAGTCCTGATTCAGGGCGCGGAAGTCGAACAGGTCCCAGACCAGCAGCAGGATCAGGGCCGCAAACAGCGCCGCGGTCAGGTCGCGCTCGGCGCCGGCGCGCAGATGGCGCCAGAGCGCCGCCAGCAGCCCGAACTGCAGCAGCAGAAACAGTCCGAGCCCCGGCAGACCGAGCTGGACGCCGGCCTCCAGGTAACTGTTGTGCAAATGCTGCAATGCCCTGCCGTCGGGATCCTGCACGCCGGGATCGGCCCCCTCCGTCATCAGCGCGCGGGTGGTTCCGGCGCCCCAACCGAGCCAGGGGCGCTCGCCGATGCGTTCCAGCCCGAAGCCCTGGGCGTGCCAGCGCAGGCTCAGCGACGAGGTCGGGTCCGGCACCAGTTCGCCGCTGATCAGCGCGGCGGCAACGCCCTGCTCATCGGCCAGCCGCTCGCCGACGCGCCCGGCGTTGGCCAGCACGAGCACGGCCAGCACGGTCACCACCGCCGCCCGGATGAGCCAGCGGCCGCGCCGACCCGCGACCGGTTGGCCGTTGCCGTCGGTCGTGATCGGCGGACGGCGCGCAAGCCAAAGCCCGATGGGCAAGGCCACCAGCAACGCCAGCCAGGCACCGCGGGCTTTGGTCATCAACAGCCCCTGAGCCAGCAGCGCGGCGGCCATGCCCCAGCCGATGACCCGCCCCCAATGCAGTCGACCGGCGCGCGCCCAGCACCAGCGCCGCAGCAGGATCAGCCCGAGCAGGGCGCTGGCGCTGTACAGGCCGAAGGCGATGGCACCGAAGCCGAAGCCGGTGCGTCGGTCGAAAAACTCGGCTGCATCGGTGACCAGCAGGGTCCAGTCGAGCCGCCAGAGCATCCCCAGCAGCAGGCCGAGCAGTGCCAGCCGCAGCAGCCGCCACAGCCGGTGGCGATCGCCGCCGATGGCGTAGGCCACCGGGACCAGGGCGATCAGCCGTGCCCAGTCGAAGGCCGCCTCCCAATCCGGCGGCGGGCCACCGGTGGGCCAACGTGCCAGGATCAGGCCCTGCAGCAGCAGATAGGCGGCGAACGTCAGCGCTACCCAGACCAGCCCATGGCCCGGATAGGTGCGCCAGCGACCGACGTCGAGCAGCAGCCCGACCCAGAGCAGCACCAGGCCGGCGGCGACGCCGGCCGGTGCCAGGAAAAGCGAGACTGCAAGCAGATGGATCGCACCGACGGAGACGGGCTCCGCGAATCGGCTGAGCTGGGTCACTACGGGGGTTTGGGCGCGTCTGAGCTGAGGGGAGAATGGGCCGAGGGCGGCAGGTTAGCACGGACCTTCGCCCGTCGCGGTCAGGTCCGGTGCATCAGGCGCAGGGAGGACGCTCGTGGTCCGGGTCCAGCTCGATGATCTCCAAGCGGTGATTGCCGCAGGGGTACTCCGACGACGGCCCTTGGGTGAGCAGGACCAGGCCGCGGTCGATGCCCTGGGCGGCGAGCCAGTTGCGCACGAAGGTCGACCAGTCCCCGCGCTCGCCGTCCACGTCCAGGGCCTGGATGCCGTAGGAGAACTGCAGCGCCTGGGCCGCGGCGGGATCGGGGCACAGGGCGATGATCCAGCAGGGTAGGCGGAAGCGGGCGATGTTGCGGGCGGTGTTGCCGCTGCGGGTGGGGCAGACCACGCCGCGGGGGGCGCCGCGCTCGACGGTGTGGTAGACGCTGCGGGCGATCAGGTCGACGGCGGCGAGCTGGCGGTCATTGCCGTAGGCGCCCAGGGTCTGGGCGAGCGGGCGGTTGTCGCGCTCGGGCTCGATGGCGGTGGCGATGCCGGCGAGCATGGCGACGGACTCCACCGGGAAGCGGCCCATCGCCGACTCGGCCGAGAGCATCACAGCGTCCGTCCCGCCGAGGATGGCGTTGGCCACGTCGGTGGCCTCGGCGCGGGTCGGGCGGCGGAACTGGACCATGGATTCGAGCATCTGCGTGGCGGTGATGACGGGCTTGCCGCGCACGTTGGCCTGCTCGGTGATGCGGCGCTGGGCCACGGCGATGGTCTCGATGGGGATCTCCACGCCCAGGTCGCCGCGGGCGACCATGATGCCGTCGGCCGCGTTGAGGATCGACTCCAGGTTCTCCAGCGCCGTGGCGCGCTCGATCTTGGCGATGATGAACGGGGCGAAGTCCAGGGTGCGGGCGGTCTCGCGCACGGCGTGGATATCCGCCGCGGTGGCCACGAAGGACTGGCTTACGGCGTCGATGCGCTGCGCGGCGGCGAAGCCGAGCCAGTCGCGGTCGTTGTCGGTGAAGGCGCTGATGCCGAGATCGATCCCCGGCAGGTTGAGACCCTTGCGCGAGCGCAGCTCACCGCCGGCGCGGATGTTGCAGATCACGTCGTTGCCGCGCACCTCGACGACCTTGATCAAGATGAAGCCGTCGTTCAGAAACAGCCGGTCGCCGGGCTTCACCGCCGCCGGTAGGCCGGGGAAGCTGATGCTGACGCGGGAGGCATCGCCCAGACATTCGTCGGTGGTCAGCGTGATCAGCTCGTCACGCACCAGTTCCACCGGCTCCTCGGCCAGATCACCGATACGCATCTTCGGCCCCGGCAGGTCGCCCATGATGGTCACCCGCCGGCCGGTGTCCGCGGCGGCCTCGCGGATGCGGCCGATGAGCTCGGCGTGGTACTCCCGCGAGCCGTGCGAGAAGTTGAGCCGGGCGATGCCGAGCCCGGCCTCGATCATCGCGCGCAGGGTCGCGGGCTGGTCGGACGCCGGACCAATGGTCGCGACGATCTTGGTCTTGTGGGGATAGGACTGCATTCGGGGCCTCGTGCGCAATCAAAGGGGAGGGATTGGCGGCCAGTGTATCGAAAGCAGTTGAGCGTTTTGCGACGGCAGCTATCCGCGCCAGTCAAACCCCGCGGCATCCAGCCCCGCCTGCATCTCCGCCAGGGCCGGCTCCAGGGCGTCGCGGCCACGCAGCCCGAGCAGGATGTGCGGGTCCTCGCCCATGTGCGGCAGGCTGAACACCTTGAGCGCCGGCCAGCGCGCGCCGAGCTCGCGCATCAGCGGGATCAGGCGGCTCTCGGGCACGCCGCGGACCTGCACCGAGCACTCCAGCAGCGGCCGACCCTGGCCGTAGTGCTGCTCCAGCACCCAGCGGGCCATCGGCAGGGCCATCTGCGGGAAGCCCGGCAGGAACCAGTGCTCGCGCAGGCCGAAACCCGGGATCGGGCTGTGCGGGTTCGGGATCAGCGTGCAGTCGGCGGGCAGGTCGGCCATCAGGATGCGGTGGGGGTAGGCCGACTCGCCGAAGGCCTCCTCGATCCGTGCCCGCGCCTCGGGGTGACGCGCCAGCGGCCGATCGGCGGCGGCGGCGGCGCAGGCGCGGGTGTGGTCGTCCGGGGTGGCGCCGATGCCGCCGCAGCAGAGCACGGGCTCGGGGCCGGCCAGGGAGATGCGCAGGTAGCGGATCAGCGTTGCCGGGTCATCGGGCAGCATCCAGTACCAAGCAAGCCCGTGGCCACGCTCGGCGAGCAGGGCCTTCAGGTTCGGCAGGTGGGCATCCAGGCGGCTGCCGTTGAGGACCTCGTCGCCGATGACGATCAGGCCGAAGGCCGTCGGTGCGGCGGCAGCATCCGGCGCTGCGGAATCAGAACGGAAAACCGCCATTGAAGCGAATACCCTCGATGTTGTGCCCGGTCAGATAGCTGACCCCGAGCCATTCCAGCTTGAGTCCGAGCAGCCGGAACGGCCGCTCGACGCCGAGCGCGAGCCCGAACGTATGCACCGTGCCCAGGTTGGCGGCATCCTCGTCGAGCCGGGTGATGAAGTCTGCATTGTCAGAGAAGAACGACGCGATATAGAAGGCGCTGATCTTGGTGCCGCGATCGAACAGCCGCCACGCCATGGGCCGCTCGACGTCGAGGCCGACATCGAAGCGCCCGAAGGAGCTGTCCTCGCCCCCGCTGCGGCTGCCGGCGGCGACCAGGGCATTGCCCAGCGCGAAGGTATACTTGCCCCTGACCAGCTCCATGCGGCTCTTGACCCCGCCGGCATAGACCCAGGCGCTGTCGTCGTTGCTGAAGTCCCGGCCGATGCCGGTCTGGGCGAAGGCCCGCAACGCCCACCAGCGCGTCGGCTTGAAGGTCAGCTCCAGCCCGGGGATGAAGGTGGCGGTCTGCAGATCGTCGCTGTTGAAGGCCCGGGTATCGAGCCACCCGATGGTCACCGGCAGCAGCACGCGGGCGCCCATGCGCCGCTCGGTGGCCTCGATCAGCTCGTACTTGAGCGGCAGGTTCAAGATCCAGACGTCCTTATCGCCGATGCTGTATAGGCCGGTTCCGAGCCAGGTGGCGAACTCGTAGCCCACCGGGATCTGTCGTGCCTCCGCGGCCAATGCGCCGCCGCTGGCGAACAGCAGCAGCCAGGCCGCCAGTAGGCGCGCGGTGCGGCGGGTCGGTCGCGGGATCAGATCAGCCATAGGTGCTCCAAACGGGCTTGCGGCGGCTGCGGGGCGCAGCGTCATGGTTGGGGGGCGGCGACCGGGCCGTTGGTCGGGCTGTGACAGGGCGCGAAAAACCAACGACAATCGACGCGTCAACGATCCACCGGCAGCAGCGATCTCAACCGTCGCCGCTCCCATCTAGGGTAGAACACCGAACCGCCCATGTGTAGCCTTGTTATCCTCCGCCGCCCCGATCACCCGTGGCCGCTGCTGATCGCCGCCAATCGCGATGAGCTGACCGCCCGACCGGCGCGCCCGCCCGCCCGCCACTGGTCCGACCGCCCCGAGGTCGTCGCCGGCCTCGACCTGGAGGCCGACGGCAGCTGGCTGGGGCTGAACGATCACGGCATGGTCGCCGCGGTATTGAACCGGCAAGGCACGCTGGGTCCGCTGCCGGGTCGGCGCAGCCGTGGCGAGCTGGTGCTGGAGGCACTGGACCACGCCGAGGCCGACGCCGCCGCCGGCGCCCTGGCCGACCTGTCGCCGCAGGCCTATCGGCCGTTCAACCTGGTCATCGCCGACCCGCTTCGGGCCTACTGGCTCCGCCATGGCGGTGATGGCGAGGTCCGCGTCCACCCCATCCCCGCCGGCCTGCACATGCTCACCGCCGCCGAACTCGACGATGCCGGCGATGCGCGCATCCGCGGCTTCCTGCCGTTGTTCAAGGCCGCCGCGGTGCCCGAGCCCGAGCGGGACGACTGGTCCGAGTGGATCGCGCTGCTGCAACGCCGAGACGCCGTCTGCGGTACCGACCCGGCCGCTGCGATGAATCTGGATCAAGCCGCCGACGCAGGGCGGTTCGCCACCGTTGCTTCGAGTCTGATCGCCATGCCGCGCTACCCCGCAATGGGCCCGGGTCCGCGCTGGCTGCACGCCGACGGGGCGCCGGATCGGGCGTCGTTCGAGGCGGTGGCGACCTGACATGGGTAGGCAAGGCGTTCCCCAGGTCGGACAGGCTCCTAGAGACCCAGCCTGGAGCAGGTCTCGGCAAGGCTGGCGCGCGTGATCAGACAGCGGATACGGGCAAGCGCCCTGACGTCGGTTTGCAGATGCGCGTCCAACGCGCCGCGCAAGGCCTGCAAGTGGCGCATGGGCTCGATCCGATCGAGCCTGACACCGATCGGCCGGGTCGGCCAATCGGCGGTTGTGCAGTCGGCATCAAGCATGCTGGCGAGCATGCGCTCGCCGTAGTCGGCGCGGTAATGCGCCGGCTCCCAGAATGCCCGCAAGGTATGGCCCCGGTCGCCGCGCTCCGGTGGAGGCTCGGTGGTGTCCGGGCTGATCCCGTGGAAGTCCCATAGCGGTACTTCGTGATCACGCGCGATCTGCGCCAGGGTGTGTTTCCAGGCGTCGAATTGTTCCCACCGGCCGCTTTCCCGGATCGTCGTCAGATAGTCCAGGTGATAGGGATTGGTGAACAGGATGACCTCGACCCCGCGGGCGCCGGCCCTGTGGAGAAACCGATCCAGGGTCTCGAAGACGCGCGACCACTGCCTGCCGCCTTGAAACACAGCACCGCTATCGCTCCCGAACCGGCCCACCAACTCCTGATTCTTCTGCTCGAACAGCACCCCCTGTCCTTCGCGGCGAATGATGGTGATGTAGTCGCGGGCCGGGTTGAATCCGTCGTTGCGGCGGGTGACCAGGTCGGCCTGGCCTTGCCGGACCAGGGTCTGTATCGAGTCTGCGAGTGTTGCCAATGATCCAAGGGCCTTGACCCAGTCTTGGGCACGTCGCCGGCTGTAGTCCGGGTTGGCGATGCCGAGGCTACCGACGCGCAGATTGACGCCGGCGAACGGCGACGGCTTCGGCAGCGTCGGCGCTGATCGCGGGTTTACCAGGAAGTCCAGCAGATCCAGCCCCAAATAGACCTTGCGCACGTCGCCGGTGGCCATGGCGTGCTCGGCATTGCCGATCTGCAACGCCAGGCTGGCCCCCGGCACGGCCGCATTGAAGACCGGCTTGGCGGACGCCGGCCAGCACGGACTCTGGGGGTCGAGTCCCACCTCGGGGCGCGAATTTCCGGCAATCAGCGTCCGCGCTCGACTCCGGTCCGCGTAGTAGGCCTTGGTGAAGCGGATGCGACTGCCGGCGGCGGGCTTCTGCATGTTGAAGCCCGCGATGCGCGGCGCCCCGAAGCTGCCGTAGGGATCGATCAGCCAGTTGAGCGCCGCCGCCAACGCCAGCGTCAGGGCGAAGCTCAGCGCGCTCGCCGCCAGGAAGCGTCGATAGTCGGCGCCGGCCCGGGGTGCGGTGGGCTCAGAATTGGAAGTAGAGGAATTCAGAGACACGACTCATGGCCAATACGGCGATTGCGGCGCCTACGCCGGTAACGATGGCAACCGGGACAACCGGTCGCCAATAGAATCTGGGAACGCGCCGCGGCAGCAGGCGCACCTCGTGCCGCGGGTCTTCGGGGTAGAGCCTGAGCACCGGCTCGAAGCGCGCCATGATCTGCATGGAGTTCGGGGCCATCAGCGCGACGGGGAACAGCGCCAGTACCCAAATCCAGGTCAGCGCGAAGTCGGTGCCGCCGCCCAGGTAGGTCTGCACACCCCAGCGCGATAGCGTCGGCCAAAGTCCCCCCAGGCTGGCGGCGATGGCATTGGGCAGAGCGACGCCGTTGAAGCCGAACATCGCGGACAGCAACCGCAGCGCCGTGTCTAGGTCGGCCGCGCGGAAGAACACCCAGCCCACCACGACGGCAAGAAAGGTAACGGCCCAGGCCAGCAGCCGCGCGACAGCGGCGGGCAGCAGGGGGCGTGGGGCGATGGCGCCCCAGAAGCGGTCCCATGCATGGTTGATTGCCAGATAGGCGCCATGCAGCGCGCCCCAAATGATGAAGGTCCAACCCGCGCCATGCCACAGACCACCAAGCAACATGGTCAGCATCAGATTGCGATAGCGCTTGACCGGACCATGACGGTTGCCGCCTAGGGGGATGTACAAATAGTCGCGCAGGAAGCGCGAGAGCGTCATATGCCAACGCCGCCAGAACTCGACGATGCTGGTGGCCTTATAGGGGGAATGAAAGTTCTGCGGCAGCCGGATGCCGAACATCCGTGCGGCGCCGATGGCCATGTCGGAATAGCCGGAGAAATCGAAATACAGCTGCCAGGTGTAGGCGAGCGCACCGCCCCAAGCATCGAAAAAGGTCACCATGCCACCGTCCGCGGCGCGGTCGAAGACCGGGGTTGCGTAGATCGCAACACCATCGGCAAGCACGGTCTTCTTAAACAGGCCGATGGCAAAGATGGTGGCACCCACCGCGATATTCGCGATCTGCGGGCGCAGGCTCTCCGAGCGCAGGAACTGGGGCAGCATCTCCTTGTGGTGGACGATGGGGCCCGCGATCAGCTGGGGGAAGAAGGTGACAAACAGCAGATAGTGGGAAAAGCGATACTCCCGCGTGATGCCTTGGTAGGCATCGACCAGATAAGCGATCTGCTGGAACGTGAAGAACGAGATCGCCAGCGGCAGGACGATGGCGTGCAGGTGAAAGTCGGTGTCGAGCGTCGCGTTCAGCGTCTCCACGCCGAAGCTCGCATATTTGTACCAGCCCAGGAGTGCGAGATTGAGCGTGATGCCGAGGGCCAACAACCAGCGTGCGCCGGCGCGCCGGCCAAGCTGAACAACCTGGCCTAGCCGCCGTCCGATGCCGTAGTTGACGAGAATCGACCCGATGATCAACGGCACATAGACCGGGTTCCACCAGCCGTAGAAGAACAGCGACGCGAGCACCAGCCAAATGATCGCGGGCTCATGCCCCCGGCGTCCGATCCAGAAATAGCCGAGCAGCGTGAGCGGCAGGAACGCAAACAGGAATTCGAACGCGTTGAACAGCATGCTTGATGAGCTCGCGTCGGCGCTAGCGGCCGGCTTTCGGGGCAGGGAACGTCAGTATCGGACGGCGCAGCAGCCTATCAGCTACACCACGCCGGTGTCACTGATTCAGGCCGCCGCCAGCCAGGGCGCCCGTCAGCGTCCATTCGGAAACGGAGCGGGTCATCGCCGCCGCCAGGGCCAGGTCCATCTCCGCGCGGCATCGCACCGTCGGGCTGGGATCATAGCTGCGGGCGCTTCACCGTCGACAGGATGTGGGAGGCGATCTCCTCGATGGACTGGCTGGTGGTGTTGAGCGCCTGTACGCCGAGCCGCTTGAACAGGGCGTGGGCGGCGCGCAGCTCGCTGCGGCAGCGCTCCATCGAAGCGTAGTCGCTGCCGGGGCGTCGCTCCTCGCGGATACGGTGCAGGCGTTCGGCATCGATGGCCAGCGCGAAGACCTTGTGGCGGTTTTCCCAGATCTCTGGCGGCAGCTCGTTGCGCTCCAGGTCTTCCTCGGTGATCGGATAGTTTGCCGCGCGCAGGCCGAAGTGCATCGACAGGTACAGACAGGTCGGCGTCTTGCCGCTGCGCGAGACGCCGATCAGCACCACGTCCGCATGGCGGAAATTGTCCGGGCGCACGCCGTCATCGTTGGCCATGGCGAAGTTGATCGCCTCGATGCGCTTGGTGTAGGAGCTGGGCCGGGTGATGGCATGGCTGCGACCGGACTTGAGGCTCGGCGCGGTCCCCAGCTCGCGGCTCAGCGGCTCGATGAAGCCCTCGAACAGCTCCATGTAGAAACAGTTGCCGGCGCGCAGGATCTCGGCGATGTCGTGGTGCAGCATGGTCGAAAACACCACCGGGCGCTCGCCGTCGCGCGCATGGGCCTCCTGCATCCGTTCGGTCAGCGCGCGGGCCCGGGCGACGGTGTTGATGTAGGGCATGTACACCTGCTCGAAGTCGATGCTGTCGAACTGCGACAGCAGGCTGTGCCCGAGCGTCTCGGCGGTGATGCCGGTGCTCTCGGAGACGAAAAAGACGGTGCGCTTCATCTTGGGGTGCTCTCGATATTGGGATGCGGGACCGGTGGGCGGTGCCGCCGGTCTGCTTGTGATGCCAGGCGGTGATCCGCCAGGATGGCGACTGTACCGCAGCCAAGGCCCGTCCGCGTTGCGGAGATGGCCGGATGTGCCGAGCGCTCGGGATCGTTGTGACGGACGACGGAGGTTGAAGCCGCGACAACAACTTGCCGCCTCCGCCCCGTTTCCCCCAGACTTGCGCCCATGAGCGATCACATCGACCAAATCGAAACCTTGGCCAACGAGCTCGGCCAGCGCCTGAAGGCCTCCGGGCACATGCTGGTGACCGCGGAGTCCTGCACCGGCGGTTGGATCGCCAAGGCAGTCACCGACGTCCCCGGCAGCAGCGCCTGGCTGGACTGCGGCTTCGTGACCTACAGCAACGCCAGCAAGCGCGACGCCCTCGGCATCTCCCCGCGTTCCCTGGCGGAGTACGGCGCCGTCAGTGAGGCCGTCGTCCACGAGATGGCCCTGGGTGCGCTGGCACGCAGCCATGCCCAGTTCTCGGTGGCGGTCAGCGGCATCGCAGGGCCCGACGGCGGCACCGAGGATAAACCCGTGGGCACCGTCTGTGTCGCCGTGGCCTGCCGCTACCGCTCCGATGTCATGACCTGGACCTGCCATTTTGAAGGCGATCGCGACGCGGTCCGGCGTCAGACCGTGGTCTTCGCGCTGGAGCGACTGCTGGCGATGGCCGCCTATGGCTGCTGAGCGGCTCTTCTTCGCGCTCTGGCCCCCTGCAGCGGTGGTCGAGCGCCTGGTCGCCGAGCGCGAGCGCTGGCCCGGTCCATCCGGCCGGCCGACGCACCCCGACGATCTGCACGCCACGATGGTCTTCCTCGGCGAGGTCGATGCTGCACGCCGGTCCTGCGTTGAGGCCGCCGCGGCGTTGGTCTCGGTGCCGGCCTTCGATCTCGCCCTGGATCGTGTCGGTTCCTGGCCAGGGCCGCGCATCCGCTGGTGTGGCCAGGACCCGGCGCCGGCGCCGCTGCTGGATTTGGTCGGCCAGCTCAATACGGGGCTGACCGGCTGCGGTCACCGACGGGAGCGACGCCCCTATCGGCTGCACGTGACCTTGGCGCGCAAGGCCGCCGCACTGCCGACCGCCGCGTTGGACAGGCCGATCCCGTGGCCGGTGACGGCGCTGGTGCTGGCGGCGAGCCGCAGCGGGCAGCAACCGAAGTACCGAATACTCAACCGCTGGCCCCTCGCCGGGGCGGCGACGCCCACCTGACGCAAGCGACGGCCCGCCGCGACGGCTTCAGCTGACCGCGGGCCTGTGTGATAATCTCGCGCTTTGCTTATCGGGGCTGCCAGAGCCCGCACCCTACCTCAAGATCTCGGAGCATTGATGGACGACAACCGCAAAAAGGCCTTGGCCGCGGCGCTGAGTCAGATCGATAAACAGTTCGGCAAGGGCTCGGTCATGCGCATGGGCGACGTCGGTGCCGTGCGCAACATCGAGGCCGTCTCCACCGGCTCCCTCGGGCTCGACCTGGCGCTCGGCATCGGCGGTATCCCGCGCGGACGCGTGGTCGAGATCTACGGCCCGGAATCCTCCGGCAAGACCACACTGACGCTGCACATGGTCGCCGAGATGCAAAAGGTCGGCGGCACCGCGGCCTTCGTCGATGCCGAGCATGCGTTGGACCCGGCCTACGCCGAAAAGCTCGGTGTCGATATGGACGAGCTGCTGGTCTCCCAGCCCGACACCGGCGAGCAGGCCCTGGAGATCACCGACATGCTGGTGCGCTCCGGCGCCGTCGACCTGGTGGTGATCGACTCGGTGGCGGCGCTGACGCCGAAGGCCGAGATCGAGGGCGAGATGGGCGACTCCCACGTCGGCCTGCAGGCGCGGCTGATGTCCCAGGCCCTGCGTAAGCTCACCGCCAACATCAAGCGCTCCAACGCCATCGTCATCTTCATCAATCAGATCCGTATGAAGATCGGCGTCATGTTTGGCTCCCCGGAGACCACAACCGGCGGCAACGCGCTCAAGTTCTACGCCTCCGTCCGCCTCGACATCCGCCGTACCGGCGCCATCAAGAAGGCCGACGAGGTCATCGGCAACGAGACCAAGGTCAAGGTGGTCAAGAACAAGGTCGCGCCGCCGTTCCGGCAGACCATGTTCGACATCCTCTACGGCGAGGGCATCTCCCGCGAGGGCGAGATCATCGATCTCGGCGTGCAGCACAACGTGGTCGACAAGTCCGGCGCCTGGTACAGCTACGACGGTCACCGCATCGGCCAGGGTAAGGACAATGTGCGCAACTACCTAAAGGAGAATCGCGAGATGGCCGCCGAGATCGAGGCCAAGATCCGCGCCATCCTCTTGCCCGCGGAGCCCCCGCCGGATGCGCCGCCGGCCGCGACCGCCGAAGACACGACCGCGCCGGCCGCGGCGACCAAGGGCAAGCGCGCCGCCGCCCAAGCCGCCCAGTCCCGGCCCGATGAGGGCGCGGGCTGAGGAACCCAGGCCCAGTCCCGACCGTGTCCCCCAATCCCGCAGCGCCGCGCCAGCATGCCGTCAAGCTGCTCGCAAGCCGTGAGCACAGCCGCCTGGAGCTGACCCGTAAGCTCGCCCAGCGCGGCTATCCGTCCGCGGCGATCGAGTCGGCGCTGGACGCGCTGGTGCACGACGGGTTGCTCAGCGAGGCCCGCCTGGCCGACGCCTACGTTGCCGAGCGTCTGGCCAAGGGCTTCGGCCCGGTGCGCATCCGCTTCGAGCTGCGCGAGAAGGGGTTGCCCGACGACCTGATCGAGCCCCATCTCGACCTCGGCGACGAGCGCTGCACGGCGCTGCTGCGCGCCGCCCACGACCGGCGCTTCGGCACCGCGGTGCCCACCGATGCCCGCGAGCGCGCCAAGCGCGGGCGTTTCCTCGAATATCGCGGCTTTCCGCCGCGGTTGATCGCCCGCCTCCTCGACAGCGACCATGAGCCCCCAGCATGAACCCGCCCCCGAGTCCGTTGCCATGATCAGCAGCGCCGATCTACGTCAAGCCTTCCTCGATTACTTCGCCAAGCACGACCACACCCGGGTCGACAGCAGTCCGTTGGTACCCGGCAACGACCCGACGCTGCTGTTCACCAATGCCGGCATGGTCCAGTTCAAGGACGTGTTCACCGGCCGTGAGCGCCGCCCCTACAGCCGCGCGGTCAGCTCCCAGCGTTGCGTGCGCGCCGGCGGCAAGCACAACGACCTGGAGAACGTCGGCTACACCGCCCGGCATCACACCTTCTTCGAGATGCTCGGCAACTTCAGCTTCGGTGACTACTTCAAGCGCGAGGCCATCGGCTACGCCTGGGAGTTTCTGACCACCACGCTGGCGATCCCGCCGGACCGGCTCTGGGTGACGGTGTTTCGCGACGACGACGAGGCCGCCGCCATCTGGCTGGACGAGATCGGCGTCTCGCCCGAGCGCTTCTCGCGCTGCGGCGAGAAGGACAACTTCTGGTCCATGGGCGACACCGGACCCTGCGGGCCCTGCTCGGAGATCTTCTACGACCACGGCCCGGATGTGGCCGGCGGCCCGCCGGGCTCGCCCGACGAAGACGGCGACCGTTACGTGGAGATCTGGAACCTGGTGTTCATGCAGTACGACCGCGACGCCGCCGGCACGCTGACGCCGCTGCCGCACCCGTCGGTGGACACCGGCATGGGGCTTGAGCGCTTGGCCGCCGTCATGCAGGGCGTGCACAGCAACTACGACATCGACCTGTTCCGCCACCTGATCGATGCCGCGGCCCAGGCCACCGGCTGCGCCGATCGCGCCAACAAGTCCCTGCGCGTGATTGCCGACCACATCCGCTCGGCGGCCTTCCTGGTCGTCGACGGCGTCACCCCCGGCAACGAGGGGCGCGGCTATGTCCAGCGCCGGATCATCCGCCGCGCCGTGCGCCACGGCTACCAGCTCGGCCAGCACGCGCCCTTCTTCTACCGGCTGGTGGCCCCGCTGGTGGCCGAGATGGGCGCCGCTTACCCGGAGCTGGCCCGCCGCCAGGAGCAGGTCGAGAAGGTCCTGAAGACCGAAGAGGAACGCTTCGCCGACACCCTGGAACAGGGGCTGCGCATCCTCGACGAGGCCGTCGCCGGCCTGGCGGGCAAGCAGATCCCGGGCGAGACCGTGTTCCGCCTCTACGACACCTACGGCTTCCCCACCGATCTCACCGCCGACATCGCCCGCGAGCGCGGGCTGACGCTCGATATGGCCGGTTTCGAGGTCGAGATGGCCAAGCAGAAGCAGCGCGCGCGGGCCGCGAGCCAGTTCGGCAGCGACCAGGCCGTCGACATCGACCTGGAAGGCGAGACCGATTTCAGCGGCTACGACGGGCTGTCCGACGAGGGCACCGTGGTCGGGATCTACGTCGGCGGCGAGGCCCGCGACGCCCTGCAGGCCGGCGAGGACGGCCTGGTGCTGCTCGATGTGACGCCGTTCTATGCCGAATCCGGCGGCCAGGTGGGCGACACCGGCACGCTGGAGACCGACGGCGCCATCCTTCAGGTCAACGACACCCAAAAGCAGGGCGAGGGCCTGATCTGCCACATCGGCCGCATGGTCCACGGCGAGCTGCTGGTGGGCGATCGGGTACAGGCCAACGTCGACCGCGACCGCCGCCGCCGCACCGCGCTGCACCATTCGGCCACCCACCTGCTGCACGCGGCCCTGCGCCAGGTCCTGGGCGAGCACGTCCAGCAGCGCGGCTCGCTGGTGGGCCCGCAGCGCCTGCGCTTCGACTTCTCCCACTTCGAGCCCGTTGGGGCCGAGGAGCTGCGCACCATCGAGCGGCTGGTGAACGCCCAGATCCGCGAGAACCACACCGTCGAGACCCGCATCATGGGCCTGGAGGACGCCAAGGCCTCCGGCGCCATGGCCCTGTTCGGCGAAAAGTACACCGAGCAGGTCCGGGTACTGCGCATGGGTGGCTTTTCCACCGAGCTGTGCGGCGGCACCCATGTCCGTGCGGTCGGCGATATCGGCCTGTTCAAGCTCGTCAGCGAGGGCGGCATCTCCTCGGGCGTGCGCCGTATCGAGGCCGTTGCCGGCGATCTGGCGCTGGCCTGGGTCGAGGACGAAGAGGATCGCCTGCAGCGCATCGCCCGGCTGGTCAAGGGCAGCGGCGCCGATGTGGATGACAAGGTCGGCGCCCTGCTCGAGCGCAGCAAGCGCCTGGAGAAGGAGCTGGAGCAGCTCAAGGCGAAGTTGGCCAGCGCCGCCGGCAGCGACCTGGCCTCCCAGGCGGTCGACATCGGCGGCGTCAAGCTCCTGGCCGCGCGGCTCGACGGCGCCGATCCCAAGTCCCTGCGCGACACCGTCGATCAGCTCAAGGGCAAGCTCGGCTCCGGCATCGTCGTGCTCGCCAGCGACGCCGGCGGCAAGGTCAGCCTGATCGCCGGCGTCACCAAGGACCTCACCGGCCGCTTCAAGGCCGGCGATCTGATCAAGGTCGTCGCCGAGCAGGTCGGCGGGCGCGGCGGCGGTCGGCCGGACATGGCCCAGGCCGGCGGCAGCGACCCGGCGGGCATCCCGGCGGCCCTGGACCTGGCCAAGCGCTGGGTCGAGGAGCGGGCCTAGCCCTCAACCACCAACCACCACTCATCGCAAATCACTCCAACGATGGCATTGATCGTTCAAAAATACGGCGGCACCTCCGTCGGCACCGTGGAGCGCATCCAGGCCGTGGCCGAGCGCGTCAAGCGCTGGCGCGACCAGGACCACCAGGTTGTGGTGGTCGTCTCGGCCATGTCTGGCGAGACCGACCGCCTCATCGGGTTGGCCAAGGCCATCCAGCCGCGGCCGGCGCCCCGGGAGCTCGATGTGCTGCTCTCCACCGGCGAGCAGGTCACCATCGCCCTGCTCAGCATGGCGCTGGAGGCCCTGGGCTGTCCGGCGCGCTCCTACACCGGCGGCCAGGTCCACGTCCTCACCGACAGCGCCCACAACAAGGCCCGCATCCGCGACATCGAAGGTGCCCGCGTGCGCGCCGATCTCGATGCCGGGCGGGTTGTGGTCGTCGCCGGCTTCCAGGGCGTCGACGAGCACCGCAACATCACCACCCTCGGTCGCGGCGGCTCCGACACCTCCGCCGTGGCCATGGCCGCCGCGCTGAAGGCCGACGAGTGCCAGATCTACACCGACGTGGACGGCGTCTACACCACCGATCCGCGCATCGAGCCGCGGGCGCGCAAGCTCGATCGCATCACCTTCGAAGAGATGCTGGAGATGGCCAGCCTCGGCTCGAAGGTCCTGCAGATCCGCGCCGTCGAGTTCGCGGGCAAGTACCAAGTCCCATTGCGTGTCCTGTCCAGCTTCGGCGAGGGCGAGGGCACCCTGATCAGCTTTGAGGAGCAGACCGTGGAAGAGGCCAAGATCGCCGGCATCGCCTTCAACAAAGACGAGGCCAAGCTCACCATCCTGGGCGTGCCCGACCAGCCCGGCGTCGCCCACAAGATCCTAGGGCCGATCGCCGATGCCAATATCGAGATCGACATGATCATCCAGAACGTGGCGGCGGATCAGCAGACCACCGACTTCACGTTCACCGTGCATCGCAACGACTATGCCCGGGCATTGGAGATCCTGCAGCAGACCGCCGAAGGGCTGTCGGCGCGGGAGGTCTTGGGCGACGAGGCCATCGTCAAGGTGTCGCTGGTCGGCGTCGGCATGCGCTCCCACGCCGGCATCGCCAACCGGATGTTCGCCGCCCTGGCCAAAGAGGGCATCAATATCCGCATGATCTCCACCTCCGAGATCAAGATCTCGGTCGTCATCGACGAGCGCTACCTGGAGCTCGGGGTTCGTGCGCTGCACGCGGCCTTCGGCCTCGAGGCCGAGCCGGACGCCTGAGTCCGAGGGGCTTGGGCCGGCGCAACGTTCGATACCGAGCCCCGGGCGCCTGCCAAAATGGAAAACCCCAATCATGCGCTACTAATCAGCGAATAATCGGCTATCCATTGAGAAAGAGTATTGCTAAAATCTAAAGTCCGGCCGGCATAGGGTCGGCTTGGTTGGCAGTGGCCCAACCGCAAGGTGTCGCTGGAAGAAGGCGACGACGTGGAGAACGGCCCCAAGGGGCCGAGGGCTCCGGCAGGAGTGGGCGGGCCACATCATTTAGGAAATGGAGCAAACTCAAATGCTGATATTGACTCGCAGAGTCGGCGAAACTCTGATGATTGGTGATGACGTGACCGTCACCGTACTCGGCGTCAAGGGCAATCAGGTCCGCATCGGCGTCAACGCCCCCCGCGACGTTGCCGTGCATCGCGAGGAGATCTACGAGCGCATCAAGCGGGAACAGGCCCAACAGGCTGCTCAGCAGGCTGCCGTGGAGGCGGTCCCCGGTGCTGATGTCGAGATGCCTCCTCCCCAGGACTGAAGCTGGAGGCGACCTAAGGTCGCCCGGAACAGCGGCTGGGCAGCCACACCCTCGGCTGCCCACCGCGACAAGGAGTCCTTAAGACCACGCGGCCGGAGATCCTACCGGATCGCTCGCCGCCCAATCCCGGCCAGTGGCGTCCGTCACGCCACGGGCCTCGGGGCGCAGCCCGGCGACCCGCCGGGCCGTCAGCCCTACCGCCCCAACACCGGCAATCGCCATCCTCGGGCGCAACAGCACTTTACGCGCCCCTCGATCCTGCTTATACTTCGCGGCCCACCCCAAGTTTCCCGGAGAGATGGCCGAGTGGCTGAAGGCGCTCCCCTGCTAAGGGAGTATGGGTTAAAAGCCCATCGAGGGTTCGAATCCCTCTCTCTCCGCCATACAATATCGAAATAAGCCTGCATTCGTCGGTTGAGTTGGGGCTGTCGGCACGTCCGCAATCGGCCAGCAGCGGCCACTGGTGTTCTGCCGGCCGGCGTCGGCAATCGCGTGCATAACCGACGCTCGCGACGTCCACAAGCGGGTTTGCGTGCACCGCCTCCGGCCCCACCGGTCCACACAGCGTTTTCGGTCAGACGGCAACGTCAACGGGTCATCCGAATCCGGGACTAAGTCAAGGTTCAGAAACAAGTGGTGCAGACGCAACCACGAAATAGCCAATAAAAAGGTTCAGCGAGCGAGCGGGCGTATGCGCCACTTGTTTCTCAACCGATCCTAATGGCCATCACGCCGTCCGTCCCTGCCGAAAGGCCCGCAGATAGCCCTCGGTGATCCGCTCCCAGTCGTAGTGCTCGCGCACCCGGGCGATCATCGCCGCGGCGGTCGCTTCGGCATCGTCGGCAAGCGCGTCGAGCTGGGTCGCGACCCCCGCCGCATCGGCGAAATAGCGCCCGAAGCCCCCAAGCACCTCCCGGTTGAAGGGGTTGTCGTGGGCGATGACCCGGTTGCCGCAGGCCATTGCCTCCAGCAACGACGGGTTGGTGCCGCCGACGCTATGTCCGTGTAGATAGACGCGGCAGTATGCGCGCAGTGCCGTCAGCCGTTGGGGCACGTAGAGCGGGCCGATGAAGCGCACGTCGGCGCCGGCCTCCCGGCGTAGCTGCTCGACATAGCGCGTGCCGCTTTGGTGGTCGCCGACGATGACCAACGGGCAGTCGCCGCGCGTGGCCGCATGCCCGCGGATGATCTCCAGCACATGATTCTCCGGCTCCAGCCGGCAGACGATTAGGTCGTAGCCGCCCGCGACGAGCCCCCAAGACGCCAGGTGGCCTCTGTCCAGGTTCGTCGGCACCTCGACGCCGTAGGGGATGACCGCGATCTTTTTGGCGCTGCGCGGATAGGCCGCGACCAGATGGGCACCGATGGCCTCGGCATCGGCGATCAGGTGGCGCGCGAACAGCACGGCCAGCGCCTCGCTGACGCGCAGGTAGACACGGGCCGGGCCGGACCACTTCGTCCGCCGCCACTCGAGGCCGTCCATATTGACCCACAGATCGACGCCGAGCAGGCGCGGCAGCACGAACGTGAAGGCCGCATGGTAGCCGAGCATGTAGACATGGTCGTAGCCGCGCAGACAGGCGATCAGGGCCGAGAGGTCGCTCCAGACCGAGCGCAGGCCGACAAGCCTTGGCGTGCGGACATAGCGAAGTCTGATCCCTTTGTACTCGGCGGGCGGATCTGCCGTCTCCTGCTCGCAGAAGACCGTGACCTCGCAGCCGCGCCGGGTCAGACGCACCGCCAGCTCCTCGGCGAAGGTCTCGAAGCCGCCGAAACGGGCCGGGATGCCGCGGCTGCCGAGGATCGCGATCCGCAGCCCCGTTGGGTCGTCGGGCTTGCCGTTCATGGTTGCGGCACCGTTTCGATCAGGGTGGCCGCCAGCGAGGACCAAGACATCCGGGCCTTCACCCGGGCGAACTCCTCGGCGCAGGGCTTAAAGGCGCGACAGCCGCGGATCGCCGCGGCCAGCGCCGATGTATCGTCCGGTGGTACAACGAAGCCGGTACGGCCCTCCTCGACCACATCGGGCAGACCGCCGACCCGGGTCACCACCACCGGCCGATCGTAGTGATAGGCCAGGGCCACCACGCCGGAGGCGGAGGCGTCGCGATAGGGCAGCACCACGGCATCGGCGCGGGCGAACAGCTCGGCGGTCTCTTGCTCGCCGTGGTAGTAGGGGCGAAGTTCCACGCCCTCGGCAACGCCCGCGGCACGCACGGCGGCCTCCAGGTCGGTGCGACCGCCCCAGACTTCTCCGGCGATGGTCAGGAAGACGTCCTGATCCTGAAGCTCGGCGAGGGCGTCGATGAGGATGTCCACGCCCTTGTACGGCCGCACGAAGCCGTAGAACAGCAGCTCCAGCCCGGCGCGGCGTGGCAGGGTGGCCTGCGCGGCCGGGAACTGGGTGTAGATCGGATGCGGATGCACCCTGACCGGCACGCACCCGTACAGGCCACGCAGCCGATCGCGTTGGCGTTCACAATGCACCAGATAATCGTCGCCGCCGCGCAGCGCAAAATCCGCGCCGCGTGCATTGAGCCAGGTGTCCTCGTGGTCCTGGACGTTATGGCAGAGAAAGGTGACGCGGATGCCGGCTTTGCGCAGCCGCCGGGCGATGACCCCGAAGCACGGACCCCAGTAGGCCGTCCACCAGGGGATGACCACTTGGGTTGCCCCCCATGCGCGCAGGTGGGCGACGGCGCGCAGCCAGCTGCGCGGATCATAGGGGTCGATCAGATAATCGACGCCGGGCTCGCGCTGGCCCGCGTATTGCGGATCGCGGTCGCTGGCGCCGGGAAACAGCCAGGCGGGATATTGCCGCGTAAACGACAGCGTCAACAGATCGGTCTGCCGAGCCAGCGCCCGGTGAAGCTGGGTCGTATATTGCGCGATGCCGCCGCGAAAGGGCAGCACCGGCCCGATCAGCCCGAGCCTGCCGGCGGGGGGCACGGCGACGCCGAGGAAGTCTGCCTTAGGCCGCCGCCTAGCCGCGCCAGCGGCCCGCGCAGCGGCGAGTTGTAGACCAGGTTGCGCAGAAAGCGGCGCGGATCGCGCAACAGCAGGCGCAGCGCATGACGCAGGCGTTGGCGCCTGACCACCCGGCGGAAGCGCAGCAGCCAGCGATAGAGCGTCTCGCGGTCGAGATGCTCGGAGAGTACCAGGGCATTGCCGAGCACCCCATCCGGATTGCGGGTGCTCACCGCCTCGTCGAGCAAGGCCCAGTCGAAATCGGGACTGTCCTCGACCAGTCCGCGGGCGAGCGCCCGCTGCCATTCGACGGTGCCGGGAAAAGGCGCCAACAGGAAGACTTGCGACAGATGCAACGGGGCCTCGCGGATCAGGTCGTAGGTCTCCTGAAGATGGCGTTCCGTCTCATGGGGAAAGCCGATGATGAAGCTCGCCGTGAGCGTGAAGGGTTCGCGCCGCAGCCCCCCCCCCCCCCCCCCCCCCCCCCCCCCCCCCCCCCCCCCCCCCCCCCCCCCCCCCCCCCCCCCCCCCCCCCCCCCCCCCCCCCCCCCCCCCCCCCCCCCCCCCCCCCCCCCCCCCCCCCCCCCCCCCCCCCCCCCCCCCCCCCCCCCCCCCCCCCCCCCCCCCCCCCCCCCCCCCCCCCCCCCCCCCCCCCCCCCCCCCCCCCCCCCCCCCCCCCCCCCCCCCCCCCCCCCCCCCCCCCCCCCCCCCCCCCCCCCCCCCCCCCCCCCCCCCCCCCCCCCCCCCCCCCCCCCCCCCCCCCCCGCCCCCCCCCCCCCCCCCCCCCCCCCCCCCCCCCCCCCCCCCCCCCCCCCCCCCCCCCCCCCCCCCCCCCCCCCCCCCCCCCCCCCCCCTCCTCCCGCGGCTCCCCCCCCCCCTCCCCCCCCCTTTCCGGGGGCCCCCCCCTCTCGACCTCCCCCCTCCGCCGGCCCTCGCCCCCTCCACCCAGCTCTCCCCTCCCCCCCCCCTCGCCGCAGTTCGACCGCCCGCGCCAGCAGCGCAGCGGCCTTCAGCCGATGTCGGAACGCCAGCCGATGACCGACACCATAGCGACCCGTCAGCGCGATCTGCAGCGACCCGGTAAACCAAGGTGCGGCACGGGCCGAGCTGGAGGTCACGCGCACATCCGCCAGCTCGGCCCGCTCCGCAATCCGAGCCAGCGTGTGCGCCGAGAACAGATACAGGTGCCGCGGCGGATCGACGCCGACCCAACTCGACCCGAAGTGCCGCAGGCCGAAGCCGGCCGCAGACGGCGTCAGCAGCAGCAGCCGTCCGCCGGGCTTGAGCAGCCGCCGGCACGCCGCCAACAGCCCGATGGGATCATGCACGTGCTCGATCACGTGGCTGGCGATGACCGCATCGAAGGTTCCGGCGGGCCGGTCCAGCGTCGCCAGGGCACCCGCATGCACGGTCAGACCCAGGCGGCGGGCCTGCGCGATCGCGACCGGGTCGAGCTCCTGCCCTTCCACCTGCCAGCCGCGAGCGGCGAAGCGGCACAGCCGGGTTGCGTCGCCGAAGCCGATCTCCAGCAGCCTGCCGGGGGTGACGTCGTCGAGCGTCAGGCTATCAAAACGCTTGTACTCGCGGCGCAGGCCCAGCAGTGCGCGCAGCAGCCGCAGGACAGGACCGCCGTCCGTTGGGGGCTGCGCGGGCGCATCGTCGTCGCGATGGGTGAAATAGCGGCGGTAGGCTAGGGCGATATCCGCCTCGATCGGCACCGGGTCCAGCCAGATCAGCCCGCAATCGGGTTCATTGCAGCGGCGCATGGACCAGCGGCCGGGGACACCGAAGGCCCGATCCGCCAGATCGCGATAGCGCAGCGCCCCCGCTGCATCGCACAGATAACAGCGTGGCTGCGCCCGTTGTCGCAGGTCGACCTCGCCGGGTGTTGGTGCCTCAGCCGCCATGGGTCTTTGCCTCCCCGCCACGGATCGATGCCGAACCGACGGCCCGGGGCGGGCTCGCCGGCACCGCTGGTTGTCCGGCCGCCCGGGCGCGATCGAAGGCATCCAGTGTCCCGGCCGGCAGCCCCACGACGGCCATGACCGCGAGCCCGGAGACCCGGATCAGCGCCGAGACCAGGACGCCGACGGTCAGCGTCAGTCCCAACCCGGCGGCCAGCGCGCCGCAGATCAGCTCCAGCACGCCGAGGTTGCCGGGCACCACCGGCACCAGCCAGGCCAGGCTGAGCAGGGCGAAGATCAGGATCGCGGCGCCGATGGGCAGTTCGACGCCGAAGACTGCAAAGCTCTGCATCATGATCGCCGCGCCGAGCGCGGTACTGATCGCCGTCGACAGGCCGTAGCGCAGCAGAAAACGCGGGCTCGACAGGATGCCGCGAGCCAGCGCCGCGGCGCCGGCGCAGCGGGTCTGCAGACGGGTCAGCAAGCCAAGTCGCCCTGGCAGCGGCAGCCGAGCCATGCCGGGCAATGCCAACGGCGGCGCCAGCAGGCCCGCAAACAGCAGCAACAGCAGCAGCCGCGCATCCATCCCGTACAGCGCCAGCGCGGGCTCGAACAGCGCGACCATCACCAACGCGAGTCCGGTGCTGATGAGGATAGACAGCCATAAGAACAGGATGAAGCCACCCGCATAATCGGTGAGTGCAACGCCGAAGGTGTCCTTCAGCCGCATGGCGCGGTAGGCGGTGCCGGTCTGGGGGAGGAAAAAGTTGAGCAATCGGCTGATCCAAAAGATCCGTTGCCAGGCCAATCGACCGACGGCGACGCCGGAGACCGCCTCGATGACGACCTGAAGCTGCACCCCCTGGACCGTGAACGCCGCCGCCTGCAGCAGACAAAGCACGAGCAAGGCCGACGCCTCCACCTCGCCGAGCACCGACCAGTCTTCAGGATGCCGGAGCAGGTGGCCGCCCAGGAAAACCAGGATCAGCAACGGCAACAGCCAGCGCAGCAGCCCCGCGGCTCGGCGCAAGGCGCCGGGTCGCCTTGGGACTGAATGGTCGGCATCGCCGACCGGTGAGGGCGGCTCCGGTCGAATGACCAATCGGCGCCAGCTCATCCGCCACCAACGGTTGCTCGATCATCTCGGCCGCCGAGCGCGGCGCCGGGCATCGGCCGGACGTCGGCCGGGTGGCGGTTCTGGTCGAGGTTCATGGGGATAGGAATGCGTGAGTGGTTATCGAGGGTCGGTCAAGGGACCATCAGGGCGCTCGGCGGCCCCTCGATGGAGCAGAGAGTCCGCGTTGCCGAGCGTTGGAACGCGATGCTCGGGCTCGGCGGACCAACGATTATGAAATCGGACCAGGCCTACCGCATGACCGCCATCGCACAGACCGACTGAGCCGTGTCAAGCGCCGCGCTAAGACACGACCGGCCACGCGTTGCGGCATTGCCGGACCAGCCGCACGCGCCCCGGAGCAACGCACTCGCCGCCGCACACGGGCCCCATCACCTTTACTTGGGTGCAAGCCGTTGGGTGTGCGGCTGAAGCCGCACCTGCCGTCGGTCGCGCCGGCACGACCAGCAGCCTGGAGGCGGATGGAAGTCCGCCTCCAGGCTGGCCGACTGAATCGGCGTGGCCAGAGGTGGCCGGGCCTCAGCAGCCGGAGCGGTAGCGCAGGTCCAGCGTGTAGGGGTGCTCGCCGGCGGGCTCTTCGGCCGGCGGGTCGATGTCGCCGGGGGTGTGGCCCATGAGCTGGAAGCGGGCGATGCGGCGACCTTCGGCGGCGTAGGCGTTGATGGGGAAGCTGTCTTCGCTGCGCCCGCCGGGGTGGGAGACGTAGTAGGCGCAGCCGCCCAGGCTGGCCTGGTTGAAGAGGTCCACCACGTCGAACACCAGCGGGTTGTGGGATGGGATGGTGGGGTGCAGGCCCGACGGCGGGCTCCACGCCTTGAAGCGGATGCCGGCGACGTATTCGCCGCGCCGCCCGGTGGGGTGCAGCGGCAGGCGGCGACCGTTGCAGGTGACGGCGTGGCGTGGGCCGGTCATGCCGTTGACCTTGATCTGCATGCGCTCCACGGAGCTGTCGACGTAGCGCGAGGTGCCCTGGGCGCTGACCTCTTCGCCGAGGACGTTCCAGGGCTCGATGGCGGCGCGCAGCTCGACCTTGATGCCGTTGCCGGTGACCAGATCGCCGTAGTGCGGGAAGCGGAACTCGAAGAAGGGGTCGAACCAGGCCGGGTCGAACGGGTAGCCGGCGCGCTGCAGGTCGCAGATGACGTCGTGGAAGTCCTCGCGGACGAAGTGCGGCAGCAGGAAGCGGTCATGCAGCTCGGTTCCCCAGCGGATGGGCTGACGGGTGTAGGGCTGTTTCCAGAAGCGGGCGACCAGGGTGCGCAGCAGCAGCATCTGCGCCAGACTCATGCGCGCGTGGGGCGGCATCTCGAAGGCGCGGAACTCCACCAGGCCTTGGCGGCCGGCGGCGCTGTCCGGCGAGTACAGCTTGTCGATGCAGAACTCGGTGCGGTGGGTGTTGCCGGTGACGTCCACCAGCAGGTTGCGCAGCACCCGGTCGACGATCCAGGGTTGGGCGACCTCCCCCTTGGGCATCTGCTGGAAGGCGATGGCGAGCTCGTAGAGGCTGTCGTCGCGGGCCTCGTCCACCCGCGGCGCCTGACTGGTGGGGCCGATGAAGGTGCCGGAGAACAGGTACGACAGGCTCGGATGATGCTGCCAGTAGGTGATCAGGCTCTGGATCAGGTCCGGGCGGCGCAGCAGCGGGCTGTCGGCCGGAGTCGGGCCGCCCAGGGTGACGTGGTTGCCGCCGCCGGTCCCGGTGTGGCGGCCGTCGATCATGAACTTCTCGGTGCCGAGCCGGGTCAGGCGGGCCTCCTCGTAGAGGATCTGGGTGTCGCGGACCAGCGTGTCCCAGTCGGAGGTCGGGTGGACGTTGACCTCGATGACGCCCGGGTCCGGCGTCACGGCGAGCTTCTGCAGGCGGAAGTCGCGCGGCGGCTCGTAGCCCTCGATGATGATCTTGAGCCCGGTCTCGGCGGCCGTGGCCTCGATGCAGCCGATCAGCTCCAGCCAGTGCTCCAGGTGGGTCAGCGGCGGCATGAAGCAGTACAGCCGGCCCTCGCGGGCCTCGATGCAGAGCGCCGTGCGCACCAGATTGGACGGGTAGTCCTGGGGCAGGGTGTGCTGCTCGGCCAGCGGCTGGCGATGGTCCTCGACACCCGGTGCGCGGCCGTAGTGCCGGGCGATGGCGTCGGGGTCGAGACCCTGTTCGTTGAGGGGCTGACGGGGCTGGTCGGGCGCGACGATGCGCCCGGCGATGTCGTCCTGCGCCGCGTGCAGCGGCGCCACCGGTTCGAACGGGTCGCGGGGCGGGTAGTCGTCCAGCGCGCTGTCGGGGACATAGGGCAGGGCGTCCAGCGGCAGCCTGAATCCCATGGACGAGTCGCCGGGGATCAGGAACAGGTTGCCGTCGCGCAGGGCCCATTTGCCGCTGACCCAGCCGCCGCCGGGGGTGGTGCCGATCCAGCGCAGCGGCAGGGCGTAGCCGGCGGTGCGGTCCAGCCCCTGACTGAAGACACGGGCCAGCCGGGCGCGCTCGACGGGGTCCTTGAGCTTGCTGTCGAAGGGGTCGACATTGGCCGGCAGCCGCGCCTCGCGCCAGAGGTAGTAGAACACGTCTTCGCAGGCCGCCTGGGCGTGCTCGGCGTCGACGCCCAGGTGCTTGGCCAGGGTTGCGACGAAACGGTGGGCCTCATCGGGGCCGTAGTCGTAGCCGTCGCGCTCGTTTCCGAGCAGGGCCTCGTCCTGCCATACCGCCGCGCCGTCCTTGCGCCAGTAGCAGGCCAGCGCCCAGCGCGGCAGCTGCTCGCCGGGATACCACTTGCCCTGGCCGATGTGCAGCATGCCGCCGGGGGCGAATCTGCGTTTCAGCCGCAGCAGCAAGTCCTCGGACAGCAGCTTCTTGGTCGGGCCCAGGGCGGCGATGTTCCATTCGGCGCCGTCCATGTCGTCGATGGAGACGAACGTGGGCTCGCCGCCCATGGTCAGGCGCACGTCGTTGTCGCTGAGTTCGCGGTCGACGGCATGGCCCAGGTCTTCGATGGCCCGCCACTGATCCTCGGTGTAGGGCTTGGTGACGCGCGGGTCCTCATGGATGCGCTTGACCCGGTTGTGGAAGTAGAAGGTCACCTCGCAGGGGTCGGTCGCGCCGGTGATCGGCGCGGCGGAGACCGGGGCCGGCGTGCAGGCCAGCGGGATGTGGCCCTCGCCGGCGAACAGGCCGGAGGTGGGGTCGAGGCCGATCCAGCCGGCGCCGGGGACATAGACCTCGGTCCAGGCGTGCAGGTCGGTAAAGTCGCGCTCCGGGCCGCTCGGGCCGTCCAGTGACTTCTGGTCCGCCGTCAGCTGCACCAGGTAGCCGGAGACGAAGCGCGCGGCCAGCCCCAGGTGGCGGGCGATCTGCACCAGCAGCCAGGCGGTGTCGCGGCAGGAGCCCCTGCGCCGGCGCAGGGTCTCCTCGCAGGTCTGGACGCCGGGCTCCATACGGATGACGTAGCCGATGTCTTCCTGAAGCTTGCGGTTGAGGTCGACCAGGAAATACACGATCTCCCGCGGGCTGCGGTCGACATCGGCCAGCCACTCATGCAGTAGCGGCCCGTTGTCGGTGAGCTCCAGGTAGGGCGCGAGTTCCTTGATGTGTTGGGGCTCGTACTGGAACGGAAATTTGAAGGCGTAGTCGTCGACGAAGAAGTCGAACGGGTTGATCGTGATCATCTCGGCGATCACGTCCACCTCCACCGTCAGCGAGCGGGCCTTCTCCGGGAACACCAGCCGCGCCATGAAGTTGCCGAACGGGTCCTGCTGCCAGTTCAGGAACTGCTCTTCGGGCTCGACGCGCAGCGAGTAGGAGCGGATCGGCGTGCGGCAGTGCGGGGCCGGGCGCAAACGGATGGTGTGCGGCCCCAGGTTGACCGAGCGGTCGAATTGGTATTCGGTCTTGTGATTGATGGCGACGAGGATGGACATGGGCGGCCGAACTCCGATGCGGCGGGGGATGACGAGGCGCGTAGATTACCAGCGCTGAGCAAAAACTGTACCTTCTGATTTCAGCGCCTGCAGGCCGGGGCATGGGGGGGTAGAGCCCGTGCGACCGCCCGCTTCCGGTGCGGGCTGCGCCGCATCGGGGCGATGCCGCGTTGTGGCCTGTCTCCGCGCGGGGCGGAGACCTTGGCTGGCGCCGGGATGCTCGGCAAGCCGAGCGATCGTATCCTGCCTAGTTGCGTTCCCAGTCGCGCTCGCTGTCAGTGATGGCCTCGTCGTTGTTCTCATTCCAGACCCGCCCTCCCGCGTGGTCGATGCTGAGATAGCCGTCGTCTTGCTGCGACAAACCATCGATGGGGGTCGCGGTGAGCGTGAACGTGGAGGCCCCTACAACGTCGCTGAAGGTGTAGCGATAGTCGTTCTCGATGTCCTCCGACAGCGCCTCCAGCGGTGACGCCGCGTCGCCGTCATCCGAGCAGTCGTAGTCGGCACCGGGATTGTAGCAACCGGTCTCCGAGTAGACGCGCTCCATAAACTGGGCCTGCTGCATCAGCATGCCTTGGGCGTTGCTACGGTGGGCGCGAATGGTATAGCTCACGTAGTTCGGGTAGGCGATCGCCGCGAGGATGGCGACAATGGCCACTGCGATAAGCAGCTCGATCAGCGTGAATCCGCGGCCTGCATGGTGATTGGTCATCGGTGGCTCCTGGAAGTGAACGGGATTGACCGGTACGGCCGACCCCTGCCAAACGTCTGGCTCCGGCATGGCCCAGGGTCGCGAGCAACGCCGTTAAGTTAAGCCGTGGGAGCGGCTTCCAGCCGCGACGGTCGCCGCGCGAGCCGAGTCGCGGCTTGAAGCCGCTCCCACAAAGCGCTCCCATCGCTCGCTAACTTAACGGCATTGGGGGCGCGAGTCGCCCCAAGTCTAGGCCATTAGCCGGATGCTAGCCGGCGCGCCGGTTGCGCCACGCGGCGCAAATGGGCCTACAATCGGTGCTGTCACCGCGCCGGCCGACTGCTCACCAGGGTCGAGCCGGTCCATCAGCCGATTCCCTGGGAGGTCCCATGGGGCAGGACATCGCCGAGAGTCAGTTTTCGCAAGCGGACTTTACCGAGTTCGAGCGGCGTCTGCACGCCGAGACGGCGCTGCTGGAGACCTGGTTCGCCGACGACCATTTTGTCGATACGCCGAGAGAGGCGGGCTTCGAGCTGGAGGCCTGGCTGGTCGGCCCGCATATGGAGCCGGCGCCGGTGATCGAGCCGCTGCTCGAACACCTGGGCTCGCCGCTGGTCGTACCCGAGCTGGCCCGCTTCAATCTGGAGCTGAACGGCACCCCGCTGCCGCTGTCCGGCGACGCGCTGAGCCGGCTCGCCACGGAGCTGACGTCCACGCTGGCGCGCTGCAACCAGGCCGCCGCCGCGCTCGATGCCCGGGTCGCCACCGTCGGCATCCTGCCGACGATTCGCCCGGAGCATATGGTCATCGAGCAGATGACCCCGCGCGAGCGTTACCGCGCACTCAACGAGCAGGTGCTGCGGCTGCGCGACGGCCGGCCGATCCAGCTCGCCATCTTCGGTGAGGAGCGCGTGACCATCGAGCAGCAGAGCGTGATGCTGGAGGCGGCGGCGACCTCGTTTCAGATCCACCTGAAGATCAACGCGGCGGACTCCGCGCGGGTGTTCAACGCCTCCAAGGTGCTGTCGGCGCCGATGGTGGCGCTGGCCGCCAACTCGGCATTCCTGTTCGGGCGCGGGCTCTGGTGCGAGACCCGCATCCCGCTGTTCGAGCAGGCCGTCTCGGTGGGCGGTGCGCCGCTTCAGCAGCGCGTCGGCTTCGGCCTGCGCTTCGCCGAGCAGTCGGTGATGGAGTGTTTTCGTTCCAACGTCTCCCGCTACCCGGTGCTGCTGCCGCAGTTGATGGACGAGCCGTTGGAGCAGCTTGCCCACCTGCGCCTGCACAACGGCACCATTTGGCGCTGGAACCGGCCCCTGATCGGCTTCGACGCCCCGGATCGGCCGCACCTGCGCATGGAGCACCGGGTGGCCGCGGCCGGCCCGTCGGTGACCGACAATGTCGCCAATGCGGCCTTCTATTTCGGCGCCGTCCAGGCCCTGGCCGGCGAGTCGGAGCCGATCGAGCGACGGATCGGCTTTGCCCGGGCGAAGGCCAACTTCTACACCGCCGCCCATCACGGCCTGGCCGCCGAGGTGCACTGGACCGGCAGCGACCCGGTCCCCATCGACCGGCTGATCCTCGACGAACTGCTGCCCCGCGCCCACCTCGGCCTGGAGCAGCTGGGCATCGACCCCGCCGAGCGCGCCCACTGGCTCGGCATCATCGAGCAGCGCGTCCGCACCCGACGCACCGGCGCCGCTTGGCAGCGGGCCTGGACCGCGCGGCACGGACTGCACATGGCCGATCTCACCGCCGCCTACATGGCCCATCAGGCGACCGGTCGGCCGATCCACGAATGGACGCTGGATCTCCCTTCCGACCGAGTCCTCTAGCACCTAATCGAGCCCAGGATGAACCACCGACCCGACACCGAACCGGCCCCCGGCGCCTTGCGCGAGCTGCATCAGCTCCCCGACGGCCTGCTCGACTGCGACAGCGCGGAGCTGCTCGCGCGACTGGGCGCGCCGACGCTGATCCACCTCCCGGGGGACCGCGAGCCGCCGCTGTTCGTCTCCGTGCTGATGCACGGCAACGAGCCCGTGGGCTGGCAGGCGGTGCGTGATCTGCTGCGCGCCTACCGGCGCAATGCCGGCGGGCGCTGCCGGCTGCCGCGGGCCATGAGCCTGTTCATCGGCAACGTCGAGGCCGCGGCCCTGGGGCTGCGCCGACTTCCCGGCCGGCCGGACTTCAACCGCGTCTGGCCGGGCAGCGAGCTGCCGCCAACACCGGAGCAGGCCCTAATGGCCCGGGTGGTGGAGCGCATGCGCGAGCGCGGCTGCTTCGCCAGCGTCGATCTGCACAACAACACCGGCTGCAACCCGCACTATGCCTGCGTCAACGTCATCGACAATCGGTTTCTGCACCTGGCGACGCTGTTTTCGCGTACCGTGGTCTACTTCATCCGCCCCATCGGGGTGCAGTCCCAGGCCATGGCGCGGCTGTGTCCGGCGGTGACGCTGGAGTGCGGCAAGGTCGGCGAGCGCCACGGCGTCGACCACGCCCGCGCGTATCTCGACGCCTGCCTGCGCCTGGCGGAGCTGCCGCGGCAGCCGGTGCCGGCCCACGACATCGACCTGTTCCACACCGTCGCCCAGGTCAAGGTACCCTCAGACATGGGCTTCTGCTTCGCCCCCTGCGAGGCGGAGTTGATGCTCAACCCGGAGATCGAGCGCTTCAATTTTCGCGAACTCCGCCCCGGCACCGCCCTCGGGCGCATCGCCCCTTGGTCCGATGCCGCGCTCGATTGCCGCGACGAGCACGGTCGCGATGTCACCGCCCGGTTCTTCGCCGTCGACGACGGCGAACTCAAGCTACGCCAGCCGGTGATGCCGTCCATGCTCACCAGCGACACCCGGGTCATCCGCCAGGACTGCCTGTGCTACCTGATGGAGCGCTACGACGACCACGTTCCACCTTCGAGCGAGCCCGCATGCCCCCACTGACCCATTTCACCGCCGCCGGCGACGCCCACATGGTCGACATCGGCCACAAGGCCGACACCGCCCGGCGCGCCGTCGCCGAGGGCCTGATCCGCATGTTGCCGGCGACGCTGGCGCTGATCCGCGGCGGGGGCCACGCCAAGGGCGACGTCCTCGGCATCGCCCGCATCGCCGCCATCATGGGGGCCAAGCGCACCGCCGAGCTGGTCCCGCTCTGTCATCCGCTGGCACTGACCCGGGTCGAGGTCGCCTTGGAGCCCGAGCCCGACCTACCCGGCGTGCGCTGCCGGGCCACGGTGGAGACCCGCGGCCCGACCGGCGTGGAGATGGAGGCCCTGTGCGCGGTGCAGGTCGGCCTGCTCACCGTCTATGACATGTGCAAAGCGGTGGACCGGGGCATGACCATCGACGGGGTGCGGCTGCTGGAGAAGGCCGGGGGGCGCTCCGGGCACTGGCGGCGCGGCGATGGTGCATCCGTTTCGACCGAATGAGGGGGTCGACGTTTGTGCGGCGATAGCCGGAGCGCGGTTGCTGTTGCTTGACGACCGCGACCGCGATCGCGATCGCGATCCCGATCCCGATCCCGAGGACCAGGATCAGGACCAGGACCAGGACCAGGACGACAACGACAACGACAACGACAACGACAACGACAACGACAACGACAACGACAACGACAACGACAACGACAACGACAACGACAACGACAACGACAACGACAACGACAACGACAACGACAACGACAACGACAACGACAACGATTTTAATGCCTATCTCCACCTGCCGCATCGATACGGCCGATCTGCGATGAATCCCCACTTCCAACGCGCCGCCTTCCTGACCGCGGCCTCCGATCTGCGTGGGACGCCGCCGGACGAGGGTCGCGAAGTCGCCTTCGCCGGTCGCTCCAACGCCGGCAAGTCCAGCGCCATCAACGCCATCTGCCACCAGCGCGGCCTGGCGCGCACCAGCAAGACGCCGGGGCGTACGCAGCAGCTGGTCTTCTTTCAGCTCGATGATGAGCGGCGGATCGTCGACCTGCCCGGATACGGCTTCGCGCGGGTCTCTCTATCCACCAAACGGGTCTGGCAGGCCCTGATGGGGCGCTACCTGGAGAAGCGCACGGCGCTGCGCGGACTGGTGCTGGTGATGGATATCCGCCACCCGCTCACCGACCTGGACCGGCAGATGGTCGACTGGGCGATCACCGGCAAGCTGCCGCTGCTGCTGCTGCTGACCAAGGCCGACAAGCTCAAGCGCGGCGCCATCGACAAGACCCTGCATCAGGTGCGCCGGGAGATGGCGGGCATCGGCGTCCCGGTGGAGCTGCTCGCCTTCTCGGCCACGAGCCGGCTCGGGCTGGAGGCGGTCCAGGCGCATCTGGAGGGTTGGCTGGGGCTGGCGGAAGAGAAAGGCAACGAACAAGCGGGCGAGCGTACACAGGGAGTCGTGTAGGCCGCGCCCAGCGCCGCCGCGCCGAATGAGCCAGGAGCACCAGGAACATGCACTTCAAATTGGCTGCACATTACCGATTTCCATGCCGGTCAGGGCGGACAGAAACGGCTCTGGCCCCAGGCGCAGCAGGTCTTCTTCGACCAGCTTCCCGAGCTGCATGCCGAGAGCGGCCCCTGGGACCTGATCCTGTTCACCGGCGATCTCGCGTTCTCCGGCCAGCGGCAGCAATACGACGCCATCGACGACCTGCTGCAACGCCTGCAAGCCGACATCGCGGCCCGCCAGGACGAGCCGCCGATCCTGCTCGCTGTCCCCGGCAACCACGATCTGGATCGGAATCGCGCCGCAAAGGCCGGCGGCGGTGAAGGACTGGTCAACCACCGACGCTGGTCCGAGGATTCCGACCTGCGCGAGGTCTTCTGGCACTCCGAGGACAGCTCCATCCGCCAGGCGGTGGCCGATGCCTTCGAGGAATACCAGGCATGGTGGAAGCGCCAGCCGGTCTGGACCGATCCGCCACCCGACCTGACCATCACCGACGGCCTGCTGCCGGGCGACTTCGCCGCCACCATCCACAAGGACGGCGTCCCCTTCGGCATCCTCGGTCTGAACAGCGCCTTTCTGCAGCTCACGGGCGAGGACTACCAGCGCAAGCTCGGTCTGGGTCTCGACCAATTCCACGCCCCCTGCGCGGGCGACGGCGCCGCCTGGGCCGCCCGCCACTGCACCTGCCTGGTGCTGACCCATCACCCCTGGGACTGGCTGGAGCCTGCATCCGAGGAGATGCTGACACCCCGACCCCGACCCCGACCCCGACCCCGACCCCGACTCCCGACCCCGACCCGACGACAGCATCCGCCGCCGCGTCGCCCGGCTGCTCTGACGGCACCACGAGGCCGCCGACCAGGCCGGCCAAGCACCTCCCGGCCAGGCAGAATATCTCGATATCCTGCGCGCGCTCAGCGCCCTGACCCGCGCCATCGCCGACCCCGAGGCCCGCGCCGCCGCGCAGCACGAGCGGTTGGATGATATCGCCGACTTTGCTTTGGACAAGGCGGCGAAGGACTGAGGAGTACCGCTCCGCCCAAGCACCTGCACTGAGCTGCGGTCGTGATCGTGGTGGTCGTGGTCGGAATCGAGTCCCTGAGCGACAATCACCACGACAACGACAACGACAACGACAACGACAACGACAACGACAACGACAACGACAACGACAACGACAACGACAACGACAACGACAACGACAACGACAACGACAACGACAACGACAACGACAACGACAACGACAACGACAACGACCACGACCACGACCACGATCAGAGTTCGTTAGCGATACTTGGGCGCAGCGGGAGTCGTGCATCGATGCGAAAGTCCCGATGCCGTTCGCCGTCCGCGGCGACTACGTGTCGCCCGGGAGGGCGACCCTCCCGGGAACCCCCGGCCACTCCGCCAAATGCAGTCCACGGGGGGCGCGTCGGCGAGAGCGTATCGGCCCGGGAGCGACGGCCCGGGAGTGTCGGCAGGCCGACACGGATCAGCACGCCAGCTATGGTTGGGAACGGTCTCGCGACTTCCGCGGCAGTGCGCCCGCCTGAATATGTTTAGGAAACTCACGCGAAGGCGCGAAGGCGCGAAGGTCCGCTTCGCATCGCCTCGGGAAGCAGGGCTTCCCGGTGGGGGTTCCCAAGCGGAGCTTGAGAACCGGAGCGAGGGGATTGGGCCGCCGGTGGACCAGCGGAAGGCGAGGCCGCAGGCGCCCTTGCTAGGCCGGCTCGGGCGCGCTCAGGCCCGGGTGGGAGCGGCTTCCAGCCGCGATCCGCGTTGGTGGCGCACCGTCGAGGCGTTCGCGGCTGGAAGCCGCTCCCACGGCGGCTTGCCTCCATTGTGTCGCGCTCCGCCGTATCGGTGCGCCGGCGCCGCCTTGAGGAGGGCTGCTGCCCATGACTGATGCACCGTCGCTGCTGCCCCCGGCATTCCCCTTCCCCTGGGCCTGCGATTGGGGCGAGGACGCGCACGGCCCCTGGGTGGCGTTTCGGGTCGGCGGCGTGCGCCAGTGCCTGCGCTGGGTGCCGCCGGGGAGCTTCAACGGCGAGCGCCCGGCGCCGACGATCATCCCCCACGGCCTGTGGCTGGCGGACACCGCCTGCACCCAAGCCCTGTGGCAGGCGGTGATGGGCGCAAACCCGAGCCTATTCAAAGGCCCCGAGCGGCCGGTAGAGCGGGTGAGCTGGGACGACGCCCAAGCGTTTCTCGACCGGCTGAACGCAAGGCTGCCGGGCCTGGGCGCGCGCCTGCCCACCGAGGCGGAATGGGAGTACGGCTGCCGCGCCGGCACCGAGACCCGGTTCTGGTTCGGCGACGCCATCACCACCGATGAGGTCAACCACAACGGCAATCATCCCACCGGCGGTGCAGCCAAGGGCGAATATCGCCAGCAGACCGTCGATGTGAAGGCGCTGCCCTGGAACGCCTGGGGGCTGTATCAGATGCACGGCAATGTCTGGGAATGGTGCAGCGACTGGTACGCGGATTATCCTGCGGGCGAGCAGCGGGACCCGGTGGGGCCGGAGACGGGCGATCAGCGGGTTTGTCGCGGCGGCAGCTGGTTCGACCTCGCCGTCTACTGCCGCTCGGCGCTGCGCGGCCACTGGCGCCCCGACGTGCGCGGCGACGACCTGGGCTTCCGCCTTGCCCGAGGTCCAGAACCAGGCCCGGCGGAGCCGGTGCGGAGCCAGGGGCGCGGAGCGCTGGACCTGGCAAGGGAAAGGCCGGGGCTCGGGGGAAGGTCACCTGCGGACGACACCACACCCGTTATTTGATCGTTGCGCCGCTCCAGCGGCGCAACGGGTCTCGGGCCGCTCCAGCGGCCCGGGTCGGTGCATGGTGCGCGCGCACGTCGCGCAGCGCACTTGGCGCTGGAGCGCCAGGGGATGCGTAACGACGCTGGAGCGCCGTTACGATCAAGACTTCAAACTCCCGTCGAGCCGGACCGGCGCGACGCCCCGCGGCGGGCCTGCGCCGCGGCGCGGTCTGCTGCTCGTGACACCGCTCCTGCGGTGTCATGCGCGCTTGGCGCTCCGCGCCAACGGCGTCTTGGGTGCTGCGGGGATGCACGGCCTGATCGGCGCAGAGCGCCGAAGACGGTGCGACAACGCGGGAGCGGTGTCGCGAGTAAAGCGCGCATCAATCCCCGCCCCCCGGCCCGATCCCTCCCTCCATCACCCGCACCGGCTGCCCCGGTCGCGCCTTGCCCTGGCCGTCGGTGACGACGCGCTCGCCCGCGGCGAGCCCGTCGCGGACCTCCACCAGGCCGGGCTTGCGGGTGCCGATGTGGATCTGCACGCGCTCTACGGTCGGCCCGTCGGCGCCGTCGACCAGCCGCAGCACGAAGTGATCGGTGCCGCGCTGGATCAGCGCCGCCTCGGGAACGACCAGGGCATCGCGCGGCTCCACCAGCAGCTCAACGCGCATCAGCAGGCCCGGGCGCAGCGCCCGCTCGGGATTGGCCAGCAGCGCGCGGACGACCACCGAGCGGGTGACCGGATCGATGCGGCTGTCGATGCCGCGCACGACGCCGTCGAAGACCCGATTGCCGTAGGGCCGGGCGCGGGCCTCGATGGTCAGGCCGGGGTGCAGCGCCGGCAGGAACAGGCTCGGCACGGTGAAGTCGAGCTTCATCACCGAGTCGTCGTCCAGCGTCGTGATCAGGTCGCCGGGCTCGACCAAGGCGCCGCGGCTGACGTTGCGCAGCCCGAGCACACCGTCGAACGGGGCCTTGACCAGCCGGTCCGCGAGCCGGGACTCGAGCGCGACGAGCATGGCCCGGGCCGTGTCCAGGTCGCGTTTGCGCTCATCGAGCAGAGACTCCGAGGCCGAGCGCTGATCCACCAGCGAGCGCACCCGGTCGTATTGCCGCCGGGCCTCACCGGCGCGGGCCTGGGCCTCCTCCAGCAGCGCGGATTCTTCGGCGCTGGTCATCTCCACCAGCAGGTCGCCTTCGGTCACGCGCTGACCGTCGTCGAAGTGCACCGCCGAGATGCTCTCGGTGACGTTGGAGGTGATGGCCACCGACTCGTTGGCGCGCAGTGTGCCCAGCGCCTCCACGCGGTCGGCGATGGGCTGGATCTCGACGGCGGCCACCAGCACCGGCGTCGGGCCCGACGGCGGCTGGGCCGCGACCGGCGTAGAGAAGGCCGAGAGCGCCGAGGCGGCCAGCGCGAGTCGTTGCAGGAGTGTTGTCATGATTCGACCTTGTCCAGGGCACGGGTGAGACCTGGAAGGTGCGTCTGCAAGGCCCCTCGCGCAAGCGGCTGACGGATCTCGATGTTGCTTCGCCTCAGCCGGTCTTGGGCTTGTTCCAGGTGTACACCGAGGTGACGGCATAGTTCCAGACCGCCCCGACGACGATGCCGGCCAGGGCCGAGACGATCCACCAGAGCCCGCCCGCGGGGGTGGTGTGGAACAGATAGGTGGCAATGCCCACGTTGGCGATCGCGCCGACCGAGCAGGCGACGGTAAAGGACAGCCAGCCGCGCAGCATGGCCCAGCCCCGCAGGCGTCGATCGCGGTAGGTGAAGGCGTTGTTGACGAGGAAATTGAACGTCATCGCCACCATCGTCGCCGCGCTCTGGCCGAGCACGAAACTGGTCTCGGACAGGTCGTACAGCACCCAGAGCACCGCCAGATGGACGAAGATGCCGAGACCGCCGACGAGCGCGAAGGGGATGAACCGCACCGGCACATAGCGCCCCACGGACTTGTCGAGCAGCAGCATGATGTACTGCCAGGCGGCGACGCTGTCGAGCTTGCTCTCGCCGGCTTGGCGGGTGCGGAAGGTGTAGGGCAGCTCCGCGAAGCGCAGCGGGCGGCGGGCGGTGGCGAAGATGTCCACCAGGATCTTGAAGCCGATCCCGGACAGGTTGTGGGCCACCTCCAGCAGCAGCTCCCGGCGCAGCATGAAGAATCCGCTCATGGGGTCCTTGAGGTCCGCGCGCAGCACCAGGGCGGACAGCTTGGTGGCGAAAACGCTGGCGGCGTGGCGGCTCCCCTGCCAGGTGCCGACGCTGCCTCCGGGGACATAGCGGCTGCCGATGACCACATCCAGGTCGCGCTCGCGCAGGGCCTCGAGCATCTGCGGCAGGATGGTCTCGTCATGCTGAAGGTCGGCGTCCATGATGGCCAGATGCGGGGCGCAGGATGAGAGCATGCCCTCGATGCATGCAGACGACAGCCCGCGCCGGCCGATCCTGTGCAGCAGCCGCACGCGCCGGTCCTCCCGGGCCAGGGCCAGGACCTCGGCGGGCGTGCCGTCCGGGGAGTCGTCGTCGACGAAGATGACCTCCCAGGCCACGCCCGTCAGGGCCTGCTCCAGCCGGGCCACCAGCTCGCGGATGTTGTCGCGCTCGTTGAAGGTCGGCACGACGACGGACAGCTCGATCGAGCCCGTCGCCGCAGCCGGTTCGTTTGGGGTCTGTGGCGCCATGCTGGTCATGAACGGAGATTTGGAATGCGGGAAGGAGGCATCGCGGCCCCGGGGCAATAGGTTGCTTGCGCGCTGCCGATGAGGCCCTTCGGCGAGCAGCGCCGGCGCGGGCGGTGCTGGCTGCAATAGGTCCTAAGGGGCGCGGTAGCATACCCGAAACCCGCGGCTATCGTCGCCGATCGGTTGCCCCGCGGCCCGATGCGACAGGGCCCGGACGGCCCGGGTTGCTCGCCGGCCCAATCTCGGGTAGAAGCGGACCAGCGCTGCCGCGAAAGCGAGCCGCAACCCTAAACACCCCAGCCACCGCCACCAGGAGGCCCCATGATCCGCCTGAGCCTGAACGGCCGAGACCTCGAGCTCGACCTGGACCCCAACATGCCGCTGCTCTGGGCCATCCGCGACCACGCGGGCCTGACCGGCACCAAGTACGGCTGCGGCATCGGTCAATGCGGCGCCTGCACCGTCTATCTGAACGGCGCCCCGGTGCGCTCCTGCTCGACGCCGCTGGCCACCGCCAACGGCGCGCGGGTGACCACCATCGAGGGGCTCGACACGCCCGCCGGTCGGGCCGTGCAGCAGGCCTGGGCCGAGCTGGACGTGGTCCAATGCGGCTTTTGCCAGTCCGGCCAGATCATGGCCGCGGCGGACCTGCTGACCCGCAACCCGGCGCCCACCGACGCCGATATCGACGCGGCCATGTCCGGCAACATCTGTCGCTGCGCCACCTATGCCCGCATCCGCGCCGGCATCCACCAGGCCGCGGCGGCCCTGGCCTGAGGAGGAGACCACCATGAAGACCGATCAGATTCAGAACCTCTCGCGCCGCGGTTTTCTCCAGGCGGGCCTGGCCGTCGGTGCCGGGCTGACGCTGGGGCTGCGGCTGCCCCAAGCGGCCGAGCCGATGCGCGCCGGCCCCGGGCTCGCCGGTGGCGACGCGCAGGCGGACGGCCTGTTCTCGCCGAACGCCTTCGTGCGCATCGGCAGCGACGACCGCGTCACCGTCATCGTCAAGCACCTGGAGATGGGGCAAGGCACCTTCACCGGCCTGCCGACGCTGGTGGCCGAGGAGCTGGACGCGCGTTGGGACCAGGTCCGGGCCGAAGGCGCCCCGGCGGATGCCAAGCGCTACAACAATCTGTTCTGGGGGCCATCTCAGGGCACCGGCGGCAGTACGGCCATGGCCAACTCCTTCGAGCAGATGCGCAAGGCCGGTGCCGCGGCCCGCGCCATGCTGGTGCAGGCCGCCGCCGAGCGTTGGCAGGTGCCGGCGGCGGAGATCAGCGTCAAGGACGGCGTGGCGCGGGACTTGGGCGGGAATCAGGCGGGCTTCGGTGCACTGGCCGAGGCCGCCGCCGCCCTGCCGGTGCCCGAGGAGGTCACGCTCAAGGACCCGTCGGCGTTCCGGCTCATCGGCAACCCCGAGCTTCGGCGCAAAGACAGTGCCGGCAAGATCGACGGCAGCGCCCGCTTCACCCAGGACGTGCAGCTGCCGGGGATGCTCACCGCGCTGGTGATCCACCCGCCGCGGTTCGGCGCCGAGGTTCGGTCCTATGACCCGACCCCGGCACTGGCCATGGACGGTGTCGAGCAGGTGGTGCAGGTGCCGGGCTGTGTCGCCGTGCTCGGGCGCGATACCTGGAGCGCCAAGCGCGGTCGCGACGCCCTGACCGGCAGCGTGGTCTGGGACGAGACCGATGCCTTCCGGCTCGGTAGCGACGCCATCCTGGAGCAGTATCGCGCCCTGGCCGAGCAGCCGGGCCAGGTCGCGCGCAGGGACGGCGACCCCGAGGCCGCGCTGGCCGCCGCCGAGCGCGTGATCGAGGCAGAGTACAGCTTCCCGTTCCTGGCCCATGCGGCCATGGAGCCCCTCGACTGCGTCATCGCCCCGGACGGCGACGGCGTGCGCATCTACAACGGCGAGCAGTTCCAGACCGCCGATCAGGCCGCGGTGGCGCAGGTGCTGGGGCTCGCGCCGGAGCAGGTGCGCATCGACATGCTCTACGCCGGCGGCTCCTTCGGCCGGCGCGCCAACCCGGCCTCGGACTTCGTGGTCGAGGCGGCGCGCGTCTTCAAGGCCGCCGGCGGCAAGCTGCCGGTCAAGCTGCAGTGGCTGCGCGAGGACGACATGCGCGCCGGCTGGTACCGGCCGCTGTATCTGCATCGGTTGCGTGCCGGGCTCGATGCCGACGGCCGGCCGGTGGCCTGGGAGCACCGCATCGTCGGCCAGTCCATCGCCGCCGGCACCGGCTTCGAGCAGATGCTGGTGGTCGACGGGGTCGATCAGACCTCGGTGGAGGGGGCGAACAACGTCCCCTACCGGATTCCGAATCTGGTCAACGACCTGCACTCGCCGACGCTGGGCGTGCCGGTGCAGTGGTGGCGCGCGGTGGGCTCGACCCACACCGGCCACGCCGTCGAGTGCATGATCGACACCCTGGCCGAGGCCGCCGGCGCCGACCCGGTGGACTATCGCATGCAGCTGTTGGCGGACCACCCCCGCCACCAGGGTGTGCTGAAGCTCGCCGCCGAGAAGGCCGGCTGGGGCGAGCCCTTGGCCGAGGGCCGGGCCCGCGGCGTGGCCGTGCACGAGTCCTTCAACAGCTATGTGGCCCAGGTGGCCGAGATCACGGTGCGCGGCAAGGCGTTCAGTGTCGACCGCGTGGTCATCGCCGTGGACTGCGGTATCGCCGTCAACCCCGACGTGGTCCGGGCGCAGATGGAGGGCGGCATGGGCTTCGGCCTGGCCGCGGCCCTGGTCAGCGCCATCACCTTGGAGGATGGGCGGGTGCAGCAGTCGAATTTCCATGACTATCAGGTCCTGCGGATGAACCAGATGCCGCGGGTGGAGGTGCATATCGTGCCCTCCGCCGAGCCGCCGACCGGGGTCGGCGAACCGGCGACGCCGGTGATCGCACCGGCGGTGGCCAATGCGCTGGCGGCGGCCACGGGGCAGCGCTTGACCAGCCTGCCGTTGCGGTTGGGATGATGGACCGGTCCCAACTTGATGCTCGGCGCCGCGCGGATGTCCTGCGGCCATGAAGTACCCATCGGAACCGCTCGCGCCCGCACCAGCGGACGCTGTCGATCTGGAAGTCCTGACCACCGCCCGTGATTGGCTCGCGGCCGGCAGTCGGGTGGCGCTGGTGACCGTGCTGCGGACTTGGGGCTCGTCCCCGCGCCCGCCGGGGGCGTTGCTGGCCGTCAATGCCGACGGCGGACTGGTCGGGTCGGTCTCCGGCGGCTGTGTCGAGCAGACCCTCGCCGAGCGTTGGCGCGCCGGAGAATGGGACGACCGGCTCCCGTTGCAGATCGACCTCGGCGTCGATGCCGACGCGGCCCTGCGCGTGGGTCTGCCCTGCGGCGGACGGTTGGAGCTGCTGGTGGAGGCGCTGACATCGGAACGCGCACTCGGTGCGCTGTTGGCGCGGGCGGCGGGCGGCGCCCTCGTCGCCCGCCGCGTCTGCTCGGTCACCGGCGAGGTCAGCCTGCACGACGGTGCCGGGCGCCCCGAGCTGGCGGTCGACGCCGACGCCGTCACCCGGGTCTTCGGCCCCGCCTGGCACCTGCTGCTGGTGGGCGACGGTCAGCTCGCGAGGGCGCTGGCGCGGATGGCCCGGATGCTCGACTATCGGGTCACCATCTGCGATCCCCGCGACACCTTCGCCGACCCGAACCCGCTGCCCGACGTACGCTATACCCGCCGGATGCCCGACGATGCGGTCCGCAGCCTGGCCGATGACCCGCGCAGCGCCGTGGTCACCCTGGCCCATGATCCGCGCCAGGACGACCTGGCGCTGATCGAGGCGCTGCCGTCGCGGGCCTTCTACGTCGGCGCCCTGGGCTCGCGGCGCACCGCCGCCGGCCGGGTCGAACGGCTCGCGGCGATGGGCTTGAGCGCCGCCCAGATCGGCCGACTCGACGCCCCGGCCGGGATCGGCATCGGCAGCAAGCGACCGGCGGAGATCGCGCTGTCGATCCTGGCCGGCATTACCGCCGTGCGCAACCGCATGGCGGCCCCCGTGGGCAGCGCATGAGACCGATCGTCGGCCTCCTGCTGGCCGCCGGCAGCGGCCGGCGTTTCGGCGGTGACAAGCTCTTGGCGACGTTGCCGGATGGTCGGTTGGTCGGCGAGGCCGCGGCGCTCGCCCTACGTGCCGGGGTGGACCGGGCCATTGCGGTGACTCGGCCCGGCGACACGCGGCTGATGGGCGTGCTGTCCGCCGCGGGCCTGGAGATCGTCACCAATCCGCTCGCCGATGCCGGCATGTCGGGCAGCATCGTCCGCGGGGTCGCAGCGAGCGCCGATGCCGCGGGCTGGTTGATCGCGCTGGCGGATATGCCCTGGATCGCGCCGGGGACCATCGCCGCCGTCAGCACGGCGCTGCGCGATGGCGCCTCCATCGCCGCGCCGATGGTTCAGGGCCGGCGCGGCCATCCGGTGGGGCTCCATCGCCGCTGGGCCGCCGCGCTGGGCGAGCTGCGGGGCGACCGCGGGGCGCGTGACCTGCTCGCTTGCCATGCCGCGGAGATCGTCGGCATCGAGACCGCTGACCCAGGCGTGCTCCGCGATGTCGACCGGCCGGCCGATCTGCACCCTGCGCCGGGGCGCGTTCGATGGGGTCAACCGAAACCGCGCATTTGAATCCCCGGTCGCGGGCGGTACACTCTCATCCTTATCCCGTCAAAACCAACCCAAACTTGAGCAGAGGTACCTGTGGCCGCGCCGCAATCGAACTTCCGCCGCATTGAGCGGCTCCCGCCCTATGTCTTCAACATCGTCAACGAGTTGAAGGCCGCGGCGCGAGCCCGCGGCGAGGACATCATCGACTTCGGCATGGGCAACCCGGATCAACCGACGCCGCCGCACATCGTCGACAAGCTCGTCGAGGTGGCCCAGCGCCAGAATACCCATCGCTACTCGGTCTCCCGCGGCATCCCGCGGCTGCGCCGGGCCATCTGCCGTTGGTATCAGGATCGCTATCAGGTGACGCTGGACCCGGACTCCCAGGCCATCGTCACCATCGGCTCGAAGGAGGGCCTGGCCCACCTGGCCATGGCCACCATGGGTGCCGGCGACACCGTGCTGGTGCCGAACCCGGCCTACCCGATCCACCCCTACGGCTTCATCATCGCCGGTGCCGACGTGCGCCATGTGCGCATGACGCCGGAGGTGGACTTCTTCGAGGAGCTTAGGCGCGCCATCCTCGACTCCTGGCCGCGGCCGAAGATGCTGGTGCTCAACTTCCCCGGCAACCCCACCACCCAGTGCGTCGAGCTGGACTTTTTCGAGCGCGTGGTCGAGATCGCCCACGAGCACGGCATCTGGGTCGTCCATGACCTGGCCTATGCCGACATCGTCTTCGACGGCTACAAGGCGCCGTCGATCCTCGAGGTGCCCGGCGCCATCGACATTGCGGTGGAGTTCTTCTCCATGTCCAAGAGCTACAACATGCCCGGCTGGCGCATCGGCTTCATGGTCGGCAACCCGACGCTGGTCGCCGCGCTGACGCGGATCAAGTCCTATCTGGACTACGGCACCTTCACGCCGCTGCAGGTGGCGGCCATCCATGCCCTGGAGTCCTCCCAGGACTGCGTCGCCGAGATCCGCGATATGTACCAGAGCCGTCGCGACGTGCTCTGCGAAGGTCTGAACCACGCCGGCTGGGCCGTGGAGCCGCCGAAGGCGACCATGTTCGTCTGGGCGCGCATCCCCGAGCAGTACCGCGCCATGGGCTCGCTGGAGTTCTCGAAGAAGCTGCTGCGCGACGCCAAGGTCGCCGTCTCGCCGGGCATCGGCTTCGGCGACTACGGCGACGACCATGTACGCTTCGGTCTGATCGAGAACGAGCATCGCACCCGCCAGGCGGTCAAGGGCATCAAGCACATGATCCGCGAGGACGCCCGCGCCGCGGCCGAGCCGGCCCCGAAGGTCGCCAGCGCATGACGTCTCGACAGCACACAGACAACAAGACAAACCTGGAGGACAGCCCTCAGTGGAACCCGTGAAGATCGGACTCCTCGGCCTAGGCACCGTCGGCGGCGGCACCGTCACCGTGCTCACCGGCAACGCCGCCGAGATCGCCCGCCGCGCCGGTCGCGGCATCGAGATCGCCCATGCCGCCGCGCGCGAGTACGACCCGGCCCGGATCAGCGGCCTGGAGCAGATCGGTCGCATCAGCGACGACGCCTTCGCCGTCGTCGATGATCCGGACGTCGCCATCGTCATCGAGCTGATCGGCGGCTATTCCCCGGCTCGCGAGCTGGTGCTCAAGGCCATCGACAACGGCAAGCACGTGGTCACCGCCAACAAGGCCCTGATCGCCAAGCACGGCAACGAGATCTTCGCCGCGGCCCAGGCCAAGGGCGTCACCGTGGCCTTCGAGGCCGCCGTCGCCGGCGGCATCCCCATCATCAAGGCCGTGCGCGAGGGCCTGGCCGCCAACCACATCGAATGGATCGCCGGCATCATCAACGGCACCGGCAACTTCATCCTCACCGAGATGCGCGACAAGGGTCGCGACTTCGCCGATGTGCTCGCCGAGGCCCAGGAACTGGGCTACGCCGAGGCCGATCCGACCTTCGATGTCGAGGGCATCGACGCCGCGCACAAGCTGACCATACTCGGCTCGCTCGCCTACGGCATCCCGCTGCAGCTCGACAAGACCTTCACCGAGGGCATCTCGCGCATCCAGGCCGATGACGTCGCCTACGCCGCCGAGCTCGGCTACCGCATCAAGCATCTGGGCATCACCCGCCGCACCGACGCCGGCATCGAGATGCGCGTGCACCCGACGCTGATCCCCGAGCGGCGCCTGATCGCCAACGTCGATGGCGTCATGAACGCGGTGCTGGTCAAGGGCGATGCCGTGGGCCCGACGCTCTACTACGGCGCCGGCGCCGGCGCCCTGCCGACGGCCTCGGCCGTGGTCGCCGACGTGGTCGACATCGTGCGCGCGCTGACCACCGACCCGACCAACCGCGTCCCCCACCTGGCCTTCCAGCCCAGCGAGCTGACCGACACGCCGGTGCTGACGATGGATCAGGTCGAGACCGCCTGCTACCTGCGCCTGTCCGCCCTCGACAGCCCCGGCGTCATGGCCGACATCGCCGGCATCCTGGGCCAGGAGGGCATCAGCATCGAGGCCATCCAACAGAAGGAGCCGGGCGAGGGCGAGACCCATGTGCCGCTGATCATGCTCACGCACCGGGTGCTGGAGGCGCGGATGGACCGGGCCATCGCCCGCATCGAGGCGCTGGAGGCGGTCTCGGGCGAGGTGATGCGGATTCGGATGGAGGGGTTGGAGGGGTGACCTGATGTCGATAGCGGTGGCGCGGTCGTCCAGCCGTTTGGTGATCGGCCATGGCTGATCCGGCGCTGAGCAAGCAGGTCTCCGCGATGTCGGAGATGCTCGCCGACTTGCGATGACCTAAAGGCCGTCCTTGCACAGGGCAAAGCAGCGCTGGAGGAGGTGCGCACTGGCGACCGGGCCAAACATCCCAACATTGTCTACTACCAGATGCAGGGCTGGTTTTCCGAGATCAGCGCCCTGGTATCCGAGATGATCGGCCTCTTGGAACGAGAGAACATCGAGAAGCCCGATGACAAACCCTGATACACAACTCGCTGCATCAATCGAGCGGCTCACCGAGCTTACCAAACAAGGCGAAATCCGCTGGCATCAGATTGCCCCCGCTGTCTTTGCTGCATCGCGATCCACCGATAGCGGCAAGAAGGCGATGGCGATACAGCGAGCAAGTCCAGCATCGCTGCCTTCCGGGCGAGTCATCAAGACAGGGGGGATATTGTTCCAAGCTGGCGAGCAGAATCCCGAAGTGGAACCTGAAGTTGTCATTGACACTCGCGAACGTCGAGATTTGGAGGATTCGCTCGGCAACCTCTACGAGGCTGCCCGCGCCTCCGCCGATAGCCGTATGGCCGAGGTCTTGCAACAACTCACCGCCTAGCGGTTCTTGTGCTCGGCGAACCTCACCAGGAGCATCCCGACTACTTTACCATCCCTTGACGCCCGCCTTCGGCGAGCCGGACCAGGGTCGCATGCGAACCGCCTCGCCCTCAATGAAGGCGAACGTCAATCCTGGTCACTGTTAAATTCGCAACAGAGCATCTCGACGCCTTGTTTTATCGGGGTCGGGGCGAAGGTGCCCAACAACCCAATTTCCAAGCTATAGAGCCAGCCATGCAAACCGAAGCAGTAGCCCAGCTCATCCGCGACGGCCTCGACGGGGCCGAGGTCGAGGTCACCGGTGACGGCAGTCATTTCGAGGCGGTCGTCGTCAGCGACGCCTTCGCCGGCCTGACGCCGATCAAGAAGCAGCGCCTGGTCATGGATACCGTCAAGGCGCAGATCGCCAGCGGCGAGCTGCATGCCCTGTCCATCAAGACCTTCACGCCGACGCAGCGGGGCTGAGCGTCACCAGCGTCTCGCCTTCACCGACTTGGTGCCGAGCCAAAACGGCGCCGGAGCTTTCCAATCAGTGGGTGTGCGGTGCCGCCGCCGGCAGCGGCTGTCCCTTGGCCAGTGCGTTCAGGGCCGCGGCGATGTCGGTCTCGGCAGTCGGCAGCACTTGCACGCCGAAGCGCGCCATGCGCTGCACGAAGCCCTCGCCGGCACCGCCGGTGACGATGGCGTCGAGACCGAGCCCGTAGAGGGGATGATCGTCGTCGTGGTAGTCGTGCAGCGCCATGCCCTGGGGCAGGTCCAGGCGCTCGACCTCTTTCGGCTCGCCGTCGGCGGTGAGTTCATAGACGACGAAGCGTCGCGTCTTGCCGGCGTGGCCGGTGATGGTGCGGAAGTTCTGGCTGGTAACGGCTACACGCATGGGATTTGGGCTCCAGGCTGAGATCGATGGATGGCTGCGGCTCAGCTCAGGGCGCCGGCCGGGGCCGGCGCCGACTGGTCGCTAGGCTCGCGCAGCCCGTTGGCCCAGTCCTCCATCGCTGCATTGGCCACCGGCATCGGCGCCTCCAGGAAGGTGACGACGAAGCCGGTGGGCGTCTCGGCGACGCCGATGGATCGCGGTCGCACGGCCAATACATAGGGGTTCGGCAGCGCGATGCCAAAGCAGAACAGGACGTTCTTGGCGGCCAGCACGTCGTCTCCGACCGTGCCCTCGGGCAGGGCGCAGGTATGCGCATAGTGGTCGAAGACGCCGATGAACTGCCCGCAGCGATGGGCCTCGATGCGCTCGCGGAAATAGGCGCAGATCTCGTCCACGGACCCAAGTCGGGACTCGGAGCGGGCAAGCTCCAAGACGAAGACCGGGTATTTCTCCAGCAACAGCGTCTGTTTCACGGTTTCGCGTTCTCTTCGGTAGGGCGCCGGGCAGGCCGAGCCCATCGTGGACCTCGGCATGCAGTGGACGTCTGGCCCGCAAACAGCGGGGCGAACGCGATGCAGCTTAGGGCCGCAGCCCCAAGCAAACATTGAAAACGATCAAGCTCGAACCTTGGGCGGTGCCGCCGCCCGGCCGTCGCGACCACCGGATGGCGGTCATTGGGTGCCGTTGAGTTGCTCCAGCATCCGTTGCGCCTCGGCGGTGACCGCCGCCTCCGAGTCGAGGGCGATGGTCTGCTCGAAGGCATCGCGGGCGGCCTGCGACCGGCCGCTTTGGGCGGCGACAAAGCCGAAGCTCAGCCAGATGCGCTGGAAGTCCGGCTCCATCTCGACGCCGGTGCGCAGGATCTCCAGCGCCTCATCGGAGCGCCCGACGTAGTGCAGCGCCAGCCCCAAGTCGTTGCGGGTGTCGATATCACCGCCGTCCAGCGCCAGGGCTTGTTGATAGCGCTCGATCGCCGCCCCGTAGCGGCCCGCGCGAAACAACCGGTCGCCTTCCTGTGCGAGCAGCTTCGGGTCGGAGGCGATGACGGCATCGACGGTGCTGTCGGTCTCTGCGACCACGCCGGCAGGGACCGCGCGCGGCACGGCCGGAGCGGCGCTGCGCTGCGGCGGATGGCGCAGGTAGTAGTCGCGCGTGAAGGCGAACACGGCAAACCCGTAGAAGCCAAGGAAGACCAGGGCCAGCAGCCATTGCACGGGCGTCAGTTTCGGAAACATCGGCGTCATTCCTCCGGCTCGATGACGTAGACCTCGACCCGCCGGTTCTCGCTGCGCCCGGCGGCGGTGGCGTTGTCACCAATCGGCCGGCTGGAGCCGAATCCCGCGGCGCTGATGCGCTCGGCGTCCACGCCGCGCTCTACCAGCGCGGCCTCGACCGCCTCGGCGCGCTGCGCGGACAGGGTCTGGTTCAGATCATCGGCACCGTAGCTGTCGGTGTGGCCTTCGATGCGGATGCTGAGCTTGGGGTGATCCGCGAGCAGCTCGGCAATCTTATCCAGGCTCGGCAGCTCGCCGGCGGGCAGGGTGGCGGCACCGGACGGGAAGCGCAGCTCGGTGTTGGCCAGACGCAGCAGCATGCCGCGCTCGGTGTAGCGGCCGCCCAAGGCCGAGAACCGGCTGTAGAGATCGCGCAGGGCGGCGACGGCCGCGTCCGCATCACCGCCCTGCTCCGAGCGGGCCTGCTCCGCGACGCGCTGGTGCTTGGCGACCTCGGCCTGCAGGGCCTTGATCCGCGCATCTGCTTCAGCTTTGACGTCTGCGCTAGCTGCTCCGGCGTCGTCGACGCGGGCGGTCAGGGTGCTGACCTCGGCCTTGGCGGCGTCCAGGGCCTGGCGCAGGGCTTGGGACTCGTCGGCACAGGCAGTGGCGGCCTGCTCGGCATCCGCCTCTGCGGCGGCGACCGCTGCTCGAGCCTGCTCCACCGCCTGGCGTTGTTCGGCGAGCTCGGCATCGGCCTCATCGCGGGCCTTGTTGAGCGCCGCCTCGGCCTCGTCGCGGGTCTTGGCAAGGGCGGCTTCGGCGGCCTCGGTCTCGGTGCGTGCGGCGGTCTCGGCTGCTTGGGCGGCATCCAGGGCCGATTTGGTCTCGGTCAGCTCCGTCGTTAGTCCGTCAACGCGGCTGTCGCATTGGGCCTGGAGCTTGTCGAGTTCCGTGCGGGCCTGTTCCAGGTCGGTGGTGAGGGCTGCCAGCTGCTGCTGCGCGTCGTCGGCACCGGTGTTGGCCTTGTGCTCGGTCGGGGCCGCCTCGGCGGCCTGCCGTCCGGTCTCGAGTTGTTGGCGCAGCGTGACGAGCTCGTCGGCATGGGAGCGCTTGAGGTCTGCGACCTCGGTGCGATGCTGCTCGGTCAGTGCGTCCGCTTGGGCCTGGAGCGCCGCGTCATGCTGGGCCAGGACCGCGTTGTGCTCGGCCTCGAGCTTGTCGAGCGCCGCCTTGACGCCGGGCATCTTGCAGGGTGCATCCGTCGGCTCTGCGGACGCGTCCGCCGCTGCCGCGCCGGCAACGGCGGCGGTTGTCGCCCCGGGGTTCGGGTTGGTGTCGACGATGATGCCCGCCTCTTTGGCCGTCCGGATCAGCTCGGCATCCATCGGCGTGACCCGCGCCAGCTCGATGCGCTCGTTGATATGCCGCTGCAGGCGCTCGACCTGTTCGCGATGCTCGGTCGCGGAGGCGACAATGGCGTCGTTGAGCCGGGCCAGCTTGGTCTCCAGCCGCACGACGGTCTCCTTGGCCGCGTCGTAGTTGCGATCCATCTCGGCGCAGGAGTCCTCGGTCTGGGCCTTGGCCGCGGCGACATCGGCAGTCTGGACCTGTGCGGTCTTCAGTGCCTGGGTGTGGGCCAGGCGCAGCGTATCCATTTCCTTTTCATGCCGCGCTTCGGCAGCAGCCAGGGCCTCTTCATGCTGCTTCTTCTGGCGCTTGATCTGCTCGCCGAGATTATCGCCGGCCTTGCGGGCCACCGCGAGGTGCTCGTTGAGCTTGGCGACCTCCTCGGCGTGGCCTTGCTTCAGTGCCTCCATGTCGTTGTGGATGTTGTCGCCCTGCGCCTGCATGGCCGCCAGCTGCGTACCCTGATCGGCGAGCTGTCCCTCGACCTTGGTCAACTGGGCGCTGCGGGCGCGCAGCTCGTCCTTCAGCTTGTCGTCGTAGTGCTCGTATAGCCAGACTGTGCCGATCAGCGAGATCAGCAGGAAGACCATGACAGGCTTCCAGATGGGGAAGCTGGCGGTGGGCTCGGACATTGCGGGCTCCTCGATTGGCGCATTGGTCGGCCGGTTGCAGAGGCCGAAACAGTCGGCCGGCGAGGCGCCGGCGCGGGCAGCGCTCACTCTATCGACCGTGGCCCCGCGCTGCAACTTCCCATGCGGCGAACCTGCCGGCGCGGGCCATCGGCTTCACTCGCCGTACGCGATGGCCTAGAGTGCGTGCTGTTGCGGCCGACTGGCCGTTTCCGCATCGAAAACGCAGCGTCCGGCCGTGGAGGGCAATATGCTGGTCAAAGAGAAGTACGCAAAGATGGTCGCCTGCCCGCTGCTCGGGAGCAGCTCGATCAACATCGGCTGCAAGGCATCACTGCATGGCCTGGCGTTGGGCGACCCCGCGCCGCGACGGCCTACCGCCGGAGGACCCGAGTGACGATTGGGGCTACTGCGGCCTGGCCGGGCGGCCGATCGGCTTGATCGATCCCCAGACCGGAGCGCATGCCCTGCCGAACGCGGGCGTCCACGAGCGCGAAAAGCCGCACGGTTGAGTCGCATGGGCATGGCGCACGCCAAACTCCGGCGCCGGGCGTGAGCGAGGGAGGACTTCTTTCCGATCGACGGGGCGCGTATCCGCACCGCTCGCAGCCTGCGTGCGTTCAGGCGGCCTGCGCGGGGATGCGGTTGCTGGTTCCGACCACGTCGTTGCCCTCGTCGCAATAGACCAGGGTCGGCTCGAAGCGCGCGGCCTCCTGCTCGGTCATGGTGGCGTAGCAGCAGATGATGATGCGGTCTTTAGGCTGGGCCTTGTGGGCCGCAGCGCCGTTGATGGAGATGACGCGCGAGCCGGCCTCGGCGCGGATGGCGTAGGTGGTGAAGCGCTCGCCGTTGGTGATGTTGTAGATGTGCAGCTGCTCGTATTCGCGGATGCCGGCCAGCCGCATCAGGTCCTCGTCGATGGCGCAGGAGCCCTCGTAGTCCAGCTCCGCATGGGTCACGCAGGCGCGGTGCAGCTTGCATTTCAGCAGTGTCAATTGCATGGGACATCCACCTCTGGGGACGACGCGGCAGTGTTGTGAACGCCGGGTCGTCGCTTGGCATTGAAGATCGGACGCGCCGCGGCGTTAACCGCGGGACCGGCCGGCGGGGGAGGATTCCGTGCCGCACGGGCCGCCGCCGGCGGGTGCCGATGTTGCAGCGCAATAAACCGGCTATTGTTGCAGCCCTTCCAGTGCCTTGGCAAGACTCGGTTGGTTGCCGGCGTCCTCAGCTTGCCGCGAGACGCAGCCTGAGGTTGTCGATCAGCCGGGCCTTGCCGAGGAAGGCCGCCGCCAGAATGACCAGCTCCTGATCGGCCGGCGTGGCGGGTGCCAGATCGTCGGCCCGGCGCACGCTGATGTAGTCGGGCCGAAATCCCGCCGCGGCAAGCTCGCGGGCCGCATCCCATTCCACATCGGCGATCTTGTCGCCGCCGCTGAGCGCTGCGGCGGTGCGCCGCAGCACCTGATGCAGGGCCGGGGCCGCCTCGCGCTCCGTCGGGGTCAGGTAGGCGTTGCGCGACGACATGGCCAGGCCGTCGGGCTCGCGTACGATGGGTGCCGCGACGATCTCCACGGGCATGTTCAGCTCGGCAACGATGCGGCGGATCACCAGCAGCTGCTGGTAGTCCTTTTCGCCGAAGACGGCCAGATCGGGCTGGACCATGTTGAGGAGCTTGGTGACCACCGTGGCCACGCCCTGGAAGAACCCGGGCCGGCTGGCGCCGCAGAGCAGCTCCGACAGGCCCGGCACCTCCACGCGGGTCTGTTGGTCGCGCCCGTTGGGGTAGACCTGCCGCTCCTGCGGTGCGAACAGGCAATGGGCGCCCATGGCCTCAAGCGCCGCCCGGTCCTGTTCGAGGGTGCGCGGGTAGCGATCGAAGTCCTCGCCGGGGGCGAACTGCAGCGGGTTGACGAACAGGCTGACGACGACGCGATCGCTGAGCGCCATGGCCTGCTTGACCAGGGCCAAGTGGCCCTCATGGAGGCTGCCCATGGTGGGCACCAGGCCGACGCGCCGCTCGTTGCGGCGCCACTTGGCGACACGTTCGCGAAGCCCGGAGATGTCGTGGATCAGATGCATGCTGGCGATTGGCTCTGCGGGGGACGATCCGCTAAGGATAGCCCATCCGGTGACGGGGAGCGCCGCCGCCGCGGCACGGTTTAGCCATCGACGCCCCGGCGGTGGTCGCCCCGTCCGGCGCGCTTCACTGCATCAACGCGGCAGTCGCCGATGGCGGCCATGGATCAGCCGGCGTATCGGATCAACGCCCCCAAATCATCTTGTCCACGTAGCGTTTGATGAGCAGATGCCCCGGCGTGTCGAGGGTTGTGAACTCCAGGCTGGTGCGGTAGCTATCCGCTTTCGGCCAGGCGTGGATGACGCGGGCGTAGAGTTCCGCACGACCGCCCTTGCCGAGGTCCGGGGAGAGTTCGAGCAGGACCTCGGATTGCGGGGAGAGCCCGATGGGCAGGTCTGCGCTGAGGCCGAAGTAGCCGAGGTCGTTGGCCTTGCCGCTGATGCGCTCGGCCAGGATGCGCTTTTGCTCGACCCGATAGAAGCTGAGCGGGAAGCTGACATCGATGCGCGGGGACTTGCGGATCTCCACCGACGGTACCTCACGCGCCTGGGGGGTCAGCACCCGGCGCAGCTCGTAGATGGTCACCGGCTTCGACTTGCCCTTGACCATGACCTCATTGACACTGCCCACCTCGATGTGATCGCGGGCGGCGTCATGCACAGCCTTGCTCATCAGGACCTGCCCGCGCAGGCTGTAGCCCTCAATGCGTGAGGCGAGATTGACGCTATCGCCGATCACCGTATATTCGTTGTGGACACGCGAGCCGAAGCTGCCCGCCATGACCTCGCCGGTGCTGACCGCGATGCCGGCGTAGAGGCTGGGCTCACCGCGCTCGCTGCAGCGGCGGTTCAGCTCCCACAGGGCCTGCTGCATCTCGACCGCGCAGGTCAGCGCGCGCAGCAGATCGTCGGGTCGGCGCGAGGGGGCGCCGAACAGGGCCATGACGGCGTCGCCCATGAATTTGTCGATAAAGCCGCCGTGACGCTCGATCACCTGCCCCATCAGCGTGAAGTAGCGATTGAGCATCTGGATCAAGACCTTCGGCGGCAGGGATTCGGCGAGCGCCGTAAAGCCGCGGATGTCGGCGATCAGGATGGTGGCCTCGGTGCCCTCGATGGGCTGCGACTCAAGCAAGAGTTCGTCGAGCAGCGGATGCAGGCGCTCGCTCAGCTTGGCGTCGAGGTTGGCCCGGTCCTCCTTGCCATATAGGTCTTCGATGATGTCGGCGACGCCGGTAAGGAAGAGCTGTCTATTTTGTTGGCGCATGGCGGGTTGGTGTCTGTGATTTAGTCAGCCTGTGCAGCCCGTGCAGCATGGCACAGCGCGCCCGAGCTGTCGCCTCCTACCCCTTGGTCTAGGGCGTGGGCGCGCCCGACGGCGCGATGGGCTGGAGGGCCGTCAGTCGAGTCCCAGGCGCCGCATCAGCCCTGCCGTGCTCAAGCCCTGCTCGGTATCGAGCACGACGCATCGCGACCGCTCTTCGGGATCGAGGGGCTCGCGTTTGGCGATCTGCGACTCGAGTATATCGGGTCGCGCATCGGATGCGTCGGCACCGGCGGCGATGCGGATACGGATGCGCTCGCGCAGCAGCGGCAGCGGCGCATGCAGCGCCAGGATGGTGAACCGGCAGCGGTACCGGGCGGCTAAGGCGCGGGCAGCCTCGCGCTGCTCCCGGCGCAGGAAGGTGGCGTCGAGCATCACGCTGTAGCCCGAGGCCAGCACGGCTTCGGCCAGGTGCAGGAGTCGCGCGTAGGTTCGGCGCGTGGCATCGCTGTTGTAGATGCCGGCGTCGGCGTCGGCGGCGGCCGGCATGGTGGAGGGTAGATCGAACAGCCGCTTGCGCTCGATGTCGGAGCGGATCTGGATCAACGGCAGGTGCTCGCGCAGCCGGTGGCCGAACTCCGTCTTGCCCGAGCCCGAGAGGCCGTGGGTGATGAGCATCTGCGGGCGCAGCGGATTGGTGGTCCGTCGCGCCAGCTGAAGGTAGCGGTGCAGCTCGGCGGGGTCGCGCCGCCGATCCGCCGCCGCCGGCTGCTGCATGCGGATGGCAACGACCTTGGCGCGTACCATGGCCCGATAGACCTGATAAAAGCGCAGCACGGCGAGCCCCGCGTAGTCTCCGGTCAGCTCCATGTATCGATTGATCAGCCGCCGGGCGAAGCCCTCGCGACCGATCTCGCGCAGATCCATGACCAGGAAGGCCAGTTCGCTCATGGTGTCGATCCAGCGCAGCGAGGGGTTGAACTCGATGCCGTCGAAGATCAGCGGCTCGCCGTCGATCAAGGCGATGTTGCCGCGATGCATGTCCCCGTGACACTCGCGCACGAAGCCGTCGCGTTGGCGCTGGGCGAGCAGGGGGCGCAGCGCCTCGAAGCGCTCCAGCGTCCATCGCTGCAGGCGCGCGACGCTGGCGCGCGTAGTGGGCTCGCGAACCGCCGTGCGGATGTGGTCGAAGTTGTGCAGCATCGGCTCCAGCACCGCCTCGGGGCTGCCGCAGGGGCTGTGGGCGGGCGCGCGCGGGATCTCGGCGTGAAACTCGGCCACCCGGGTGGCGATGCGGTCGATGATGGCCGCGTCCAGTGTCCGGTTGGTGAGCAGCGCCGATTGCGGGAATCGGCGCATCTGAACCGCATACTCCAGCACCGGTCCGGTCCCGCCGATCCGCGGCTGCTCGAGGCTGCCGCGGACGGCGATCACGCCCAGATACAGGTCCGGTGCGAGTCGCCGGTTGATGCGCACCTCCTCCCGGCAGAACAGGCGCCGGCGGGCGCCGGTGCTGAAATCCAGAAAGCCCAGATCGACGGGCTTTTTCAGCTTGTAGGCAAACTCGCCGGCCAGCAACAGCCATGAGATATGGGTCTCGATCAGCTCGACCTGATCGACCGGATGGGGATAGGCGGCCGGATCGCGCAGCCCCTGGATCAAGGCCGCGAAGCCCGCCGAATCGCGCTCAGCCCTCACGGTCGGCGCCGGCCCCCGGGGCCGAGATCTGCGCGGGATGCTCCGCACCGGGCTTGCGAGGCCATCGGGGCTTGACTATCATAGGGAAATAACTCACTGAACAAGCTCAAGAAAACGAGGTTAATCCATGTCCATCGAGCGTATCGTCTTTGCTGTCGCCGGGGCCTTCGTGCTCATCTCCGTGCTGCTCGGCGTCTATGTCAGCCCCTGGTTCCTGGCCTTCACGGCCTTCGTCGGCCTGAACCTGCTCCAATCCGCCTTCACCGGCTTCTGCCCGCTGGCCGTGATCCTCAAGCGCCTCGGCAAGGAGCCCGGGCCGGCCTTCTAAGGCGATTTCTGTCAACTTTCATACCATCTGACTTGTCTTGACGCCCGCCTTCGGCGTCGGGCTGGCGGTCACATAGCTCACTATGCTCTCGCCAGCCCTCCTTGAAGGCGAACGTCAATCCTGCGTCATCTGGTATGAAAGTTTCCGGCAATCGCCTAAGGGCCATTTCAGCGCCACAGGCAGGCTGCCGATCAGCCCGCAAAGCCCGCCCCTTGGCGGGCTTTTTGCTTTCGGCTCCTAGACGGCCTGGTGCGCTTGGCGACAACGCGTGCCGGTGCCCTTAGGATCGATTCAAAAACAAGTGGTGCAGACGCCCGCTCGCTGAGCCTTTGGATTGGCCGTTTCGTCGTTGCGTCTGCACCACTTGTTTCTGAACCTTGACTTACTGCTTCGACGGACACGGACTACGCGCAGAGACAACAACCGCAGGTTGGCGAAGGTTAGCGCAGATTAAAGAAAACACAACAATGGCACGATCCTGACGGGGAGGCCAGTCGCTGGATAAGGAGGGTGTTGGCGGCAAGCGAGAAGGCAGTCTACGGTTTGCTGTTCCACCGACCTCGCTAGTGCAGCGCTGCGGAAGTCCCGAGGCCGCCGGCATGCCCACTCGGTGCTGTGGGAGCGACTTGCAGTCGCGACTTCCGCGTCGCGGCGGTCGCGATTGCAAATCGCTCCCACAGCTGCAGGCGGTCTCGGAATCTTCGCGGCAAAGCACTAGGCTAAAGGGTTGTCGTTGTCGTTGTCGTTGTCGTTGTCGTTGTCGTTGTCGTTGTCGCTATCGCTGTCGTCGAGCGCATCGCTGGCAAGCAGATCGCCGATGCGGTCTTGGTGGTCGCGAATCCGGGCCTCGTCGCTCTCCAGTGTCGCGCGCAGGGCCTCTAGACGCAGGGGCAGTGCCTCAGCCTCGGCGCGTTGCTCGCGTAGCCGCTCGCGCAGCGTCCCGAGCCGGTGTCGGTCCTCGGCGAGCTGTTGCTGCAGGCGCTTGTGCTCGCGCTCGGCGGCGCGGCGGGCGGCGGCGGGGCCGCGCAGGCGCAGCCGCGGCATGGGGCCGTGAGTCGCAGCTTCGGCAGCCTCGGCGGATCGGGACGCCTCGATCCGTGCAGCGAGGTCTGCGGCGCGTCTCGCCCGCTCGTCGGTTGTGGCTTCAAGATCGGTGATGGACTGCGACAAGGCGTCGACCTCATCGTCTACCCGGTGCCCGGCGACGATCGCATCGCGATACTGTTCGCGGGCGTTGTGCACCTGCTCGCGCAGCGTCGTCAGCGCCTCGCCGAGGGCCGCCAGCCGGTCGCGGCGCTCGGCGCGCCGTTGCTGCATGCGCTCGCGGGCCATGGCCTGCGCGTGGGCCTGCTGATCGGCCAGCTCGCGCTGGTGCAGCTCGGCGAGCTGCAGCTGCATGCGCTGGTCGTTCTGGCGCTCGCGCAGGCGCAGCTCCTGTTGGCGGTGCTCGTGCTCGATGCGCTCGCGCTCGCGCCGGCGCGTGGCTTCATCGACCAGCTCGGCACGCAGGTGCTCCAGGCGCAACGCAAGCTCCCGATCCAGCGCCGCAAGCGCGCGCTGGTGCCGCTGTTCCAAGTGCGCCAGTCGGGCGTCGGCACCGCGCTGCTGCTGCGCGATCAGCCTCAGCTCCACGGCCAGCTCGGTGTCGGAGACGCGCTTGCGCGCCATTGCCGCGGCGCGGGCGTGCTGCTCGCGGTAGAAGCCGTTGGGGTCGTGCTCGAAGCGCTCCCAGAGGCGGGCCATCTCCGCCGGGGTCAGGCGCCGGTCCGGGTCGTCGTGGCCGTCGAAGCCGGGCAGATCGGCCAGGCCGCCGGCGCGGTACTTGCGATATTGCAGCTGCAGGGACTCGCTGAAGTAGCGACGCACCGCCGGCGGCTCGAACAGCTTCAGCGCGATCAGCGAGAAGAACAGGATCGCCAGGGCCGCCTGGGCGAAGCCGTCGACGGTCTCGAAGTGGGGCACGCCGGCCTCGTCGGGGCTCTCGCGCAGGGCGGACAGGGCCTTGGAGCGGGCGGCGAAGGTCAGCCGCGGCGGCGACGGCGGCGGCTGTTCGGCCTTGATCGCCTCGGCGGCGGCATCCAGGCGCTGCTGCTGTTCGGCGCGCAGGGCGGCCAGCTCGTCGCTGAGGCGGGCGAGCCGCTGCTCCTGCTCGGCGATGGTGGTCTCGATGCCGTCGAGAAGCGCGCGCCGTTCCTGTTCCTTCGCATCGAGCAAGGCATCCAGCTCATCGGCCCGCGCCTGCCATTTGCGTGCCTGCGGGCCATAGCCCTCCGGCCGATCATTGCGGCCTTGGATCTCGTCGCCGAAACGCTTGCGGGCCGCCGCCGCCTCTTGGCGCAGGACCTCGATCTCCGGGGCGAACTCGGCCTCTATGCTCGTCCGACGCGCCTTCTCCAGCTCCACGGATTCGACCAGCCGGCTGATCCGCGGCTCCAGGGCCTCGGCCCGCGTCTGATACTCGGTGCGTAGCTGCTCGGCGCGTTGCCGGATCTGCGTCTGCAGGGTCGCCTCGCGCTCCACGTAGTAGTGCTCGACATTGGCCAGGTGCCAGCGCTCGATGTCGTCGGCACGGATGACCTTGGCCAGGAACGGCGCCGTGACATAGAGCGACACCGCCACGATGGCCACCCGCGCCAGCAGGCCCACCGTCCAGCGCAGCAGCGGCCCGGCGCCCTGCGGGTCGGGCTCGCCGGGACGGCGCAGCAGCGCCGGTCGCTCGGACATGATCAGCGATGCATCGACGATCCAGACCACCGCCAGCATCAGCATGAACATGAAGCCGGCCGCCACCGGCTTCAGCCAGGGTGTCGCATGGGGAACGATGGAGGCACCGACGATGCCCCAGACCACGGCCTCGATGGTCGCCATCAGAAAGATCAGCGTCCAGGCGAAGCCGAGCCAGACCGACACCGCGGGCGTCAGCAGGCTGCGCCCGTAGGGCCGCAGGGTCAGGTAGTCGCCGAGTCGCGGTTGGGGACCGTCACCGAGGTCGGGCAACGCCGGCCGATGGGACCGAAGCCAAGCGCGCAGACGCCGCCAGGCGCGCGCGCCGGTTGGCGCTCCATGGGCCACCGCGGGCTCGGGATCAGTCGCCGTGGAAGGCCTCATCGACCTCATGACCGGGGACGTGGGCCTCGTCATCCTCCGGGTGGACCCGCATCAGGCGGGCAATCGGCTGGCCGTCGCGGGCGATCAGGATCGATTCTCCACCCGTCACCCGATCAAGCAGCTGGTCGAAGTGGGCCGCGGCATAGTCTGTGGTGACGGTGGTCATGGCGGATCGGTCTCCTCGGCAGGGCTTGCGGGATTGGGTTGCGGCACGGCGGCCTCGGGGCGAGATATTACCGCAACTGCGCCCCGTTGCCGCGCATCCGGGGGACGACCGGATCAATGATCCCGGTCTATCCGCCGACCGAGCCGAGCTGGCACACTAGCGGCCCCGTGCCGGCGCGGCGGCCCGCAGCCCGTCCGCCCGGCCCGAACCAACCGATCCGGGATGGACCCCGGGCCGATTCGCAGACCCCACCAGCGGAGCCCCGGAGACTATGTCCGACACCGTCAAATTCCTGCTCGACGAGCAGCACATGCCCAAGGCCTGGTACAACATCAGCGCCGATATGCCCGAGCCGATGGCCCCGGTGCTGCACCCTGGCACCAAGCAGCCGATCACCCCGGATGATCTGGCGCCGATCTTCCCGCGGGCGGTCATCGAGCAGGAGATGTGCATGGAGCGCTGGATCGATATCCCCGAGCCGGTGCAGGAGGTCTACCGCCAGTGGCGGCCGTCGCCGCTGTTTCGCGCCCGCCGGTTGGAGAAGGCCCTGGATACGCCGGCGCGCATCTATTACAAATACGAGGGCGTCAGCCCCGCCGGCAGCCACAAGCCCAACACCGCCATCCCGCAGGCGTTCTACAACCAGCAGGAAGGCGTCAAGCGCATCACCACCGAGACCGGCGCCGGCCAATGGGGCTCGTCGCTGGCCCTGGCCGGGTCGCTCTTCGGCCTGGAGATCGTCGTCTTCATGGTCCGCGTCAGCTTCGACGGCAAGCCCTACCGCCGCGCCTATATGGAGACCTTTGGCGCCGAGTGCATCGCCAGCCCCAGCGACCGCACCCAGTCCGGCCGCGCCATCCTCGCCGAAAACCCGGACAGCACCGGCAGCCTGGGCATCGCCATCAGCGAGGCGGTCGAGCTGGCCGTGCAGCGCGACGACACCCGCTATGCCCTGGGCAGCGTGCTCAATCATGTGCTGCTGCACCAGACCGTCACCGGCCTGGAGTCGCAGCAGCAGATGGCCATGGCCGACGACTACCCGGACATGGTCATCGGCTGCACCGGCGGCGGCAGCAACTTCGCCGGGCTGGCCTTCCCGTTCCTGCACGAGAAGCTTAAGGACAACTTGGCCACCGAGTTCATCGCCGTCGAGCCCTCCGCCTGCCCGACCCTGACCAAGGGCGCCTTCGCCTACGACTACGGCGACACCGCCGCGCTGACCCCGCTGGTGAAGATGTACACCCTGGGCTCCAGCTTTGTCCCGCCCGGCTTCCACGCCGGCGGGCTGCGCTACCACGGCATGGCCCCGCAGATCAGCCACCTGGCCAAGCTCGGGCTGCTCGCGCCGCGCTCCTACAACCAGCTCGAATGCTTTGCCGCCGGCGTGCAGTTCGCCAAGGCCGAGGGCATCCTGCCCGCCCCCGAGGCCAACCACGCCGTGCGTGCCGCCATCCACGAGGCCGAGAAGTGCCGCGAGTCGGGCGAGTCCAAGGCCATCCTGTTCAACCTCTGCGGCCATGGCCACTTCGATATGAAGGCCTACATGGACTACAGCGCCGGCAAGCTCACGGATCTGGACTTCGGCAAGACCGAACTGGCCATGGCCTTGGCCGGGCTGCCGACGGCGCCCTGAGCCGGCCCCGGGTGGGCCGACGTCAGTCGGCCTTTAGGCGATTGCCGGAAACTTTCATACCAGATGACGCAGGATTGACGTTCGCCTTCAAGGAGGGCTGGCGGGAGCATAGCTAGCTATGTGACCGCCAGCCCGACGCCGAAGGCGGGCGTCAAGACAAGTCAGATGGGATGAAAGTTGACAGAAATCGCCTTAGGGGGACGACGCAGAGGAGGACCAGTCGTAGCTGGATTAGGGCGGCTTAAGGAGGGGGGAGGACCGGCCAAGGCACCATTTCGGGTGCTCATGGGCCGGTGCCGAAGCGGAGCAGGGTGGGCTGCGGGGAAGCAGCGTTGCAGACGCTCGGCCCCGCGGCTGGGCCGGCGTCGACGACATCAATCGTCCGTCGTGTTCATCCCGAGCGGGATGTAGGCGAGACAGGTGCCGAAGTAGGCCGTCGCCAACAGGACGAGGCCGATGATGTCCAAGATCCACAGGCCGGTAAAGATGCCGATGAGGATCGCGACAGCGCCCGCGGCGAAACGGATGTTGCGATCTTGCTTGCCTACGTTTTTGACCAGGTTCATACGATCACTCCGATGTTGCTAGGTTCAGGACGGGAACGGGCGGCACCGGCCAGCTTGTGGCGTTCCGCCTTCCCCCTACCCGACATCGGGCCATCGCGGACAATTTCCAGATCACCTGGTGACGGCAGGGAAATGCCGGCCACCATGAGGGGCCGGGGATGGGCGGAGACGGGTGGCAGGCGGAGGCAGGATGGACGGCTGGCACGCGCGCCGGACTCGGCCGCGCCGGTGTCGCTTGAGCGCGGGGCCGTCTCTTCGCCGGCCTACTCGGGGGTCTCGCCGAGCGTCTGATAATAGTGCTTGAGATCTTCGTTGATGGAGGCGGTAATCTGGTAGAAGACCTCGTGCGGGATCTGCACGGGCTGCTCACCATCCTGGTCCAGCTGCGCGCAGGTCTCGGCGATGAGGCGGTAGAGATAACTGAGGACGAAGCGGGGCTGGCGCAGCTTGTCCAAGGCACCCAGGACCTCCCGCCGCGAGATCGCCGAGGCAAAAAGATTGTCCAGCGAATAGGGCTGACTCTGATCGGCGCGACAGATACGCAGACGGTCGGACATCATGTCATGGAGCTGCTGATCGCCCCAGCGGAAGGGATAGATGATCTTCTGCTTATCGAAGCGCGCCTCGTTGGCCTTTTCCGAGCTGGCCTTGCGCACGGTCTCGTAGAGCTGGCGCGGCAGGAGCATCTTGAAGCTCAGGTTCGGGTGCAGCTGCAGGATGCGGTTGTTCCACAGCGGCCAAACGAACGACTCCATGCGCTCGCGGTCGCCATTGATCAACGCCGGCTCGTCGACCTTGTCCATCACCACCACGATCTGCTGATAGCCGAGCTGCAGCGCGACTTCGATGAACTTGGTCACGAACAGTCGGCGCACATCATCATCATCGCGCCAACCGCCGCGCTTCACATCCTGGTCCTTGAGATACCCCTGCGGAATCGAGCGCAGCGCGCGCACCACATCGCGCGCGTTGCGATCGCGTATGAGGATTTCACGCTCCGCCGCGCGCCCCACGCCGCGATAGAATACGCCGCGCATCAGCGGCCCGATGCCCAGGGTCAGCAGCCCGACGGTCAGCCCTTTGATGCCGCGCCCCAGGCCCCCGAGCACGCCTCGCGGCAACAGTCGCCGTGCCAGCGTGGACATGATGCGGTTGTACCGATCCGGCGGCCCGCTGCTGTAGAAGGCCATCAGCATCATCAGGTCGTGGCGCTGGTGATTCTCCAGGCGCTCCAAGGGCAGATCCGAGTCCTTGATCTCCGTCAGCAGCGTTTCCATGCCGGCGACCAGAATCGCATCCAGATGCTGGGCCAAGCCGAAATCCTCTAGCGTGACCGCAACGGCACGACGCCGATCCTTGTCGCTCTTGCGCTTAAATGCCTCCAGATAGCTGTTGAAGTCGTCGTAATGCAGCAACAGAATGCGGCTCTGATGCTGGGTATTGTAGTGCTCGATGTTCTTTTCGAGCGCCAAACGCAACGCCGACTTGCCGCTGCCTTTCACACCGAAAATCATCGAGGTACCGCGCCCGGGCGGGTCACCGAAGAACTTATCCCAGGCCTGATGATTAAAGGTATAGCCCGCCTCATTGACCAGGTCCTCGAAGACCTTGTCGTTCTGCGCCTCTTCCTCGATAAAGGGGTTGCGCACAAGGCCATGAGACCTGAGAAACTGCGCCATGGCAATGGACATTGAGCAAGATACCTATTCGACGATGGATGAGGGCGCGTGACCGTGCGGCTTGCGTTTCGACTCCCGGACCAGCCCCAATGCCGTTAAGTCAAGGTTCAGAAACAAGTGGTGCAGGCGAAACCACGAAATGGCCAATCAAAAGGTTCAGCGAGCGGGCGTCTGCGCCACTTGTTTCTGAACCGATCCTAAGTCAAGCCGTGGGAGCGGCTTCCAGCCGCGACGGTCGCCGCGCGAGCCGAGTCGCGGCTGGAAGCCGCTCCCACAAAGCGCTCCCATCGCTCGCTAACTTAATGGCATTGGGGACCAGCCCTGTCTAGGGTGACCGCCGCACCCGGCAACGCCTGCGGCGTGAGGCTAGAGGAGGATCGAGGATCGGTCAAGGCGACACCCGGGCGCCGAGTTGCCTCACGGTGGCGGACTGATCCGGCTCTGCCGAAGGTCTGAACGCCACCCGGCACGACAGTGATCGGGGGCGGCAGCAGAGCGGCTGCACCCCCGTCAGCGGGAGACGGCGGCCTCTAGGAGCCCTGTGAACGCTTACCCATCCGGGGTAACATACCCCGCAAATTTCTCTCTATCAATAAGATTTAATTATGAATTTTCTTCTGAGCACCACCGCCCTACTCGTCGCTGCCACGGCCTCTGCTGTTGCTTCGGACGTCGCGTTTACCACGGGTCCCGCGATCACCGCGAATCCCGGTCTTGTGGATTGTGGCGGCGGCTCCCGCATCAGTGCCGTCGGCGAGATTGCCGACGACGCGGGAACGCGCTGGGTCGTTCCGGCCGCGACACAGCTTGGCAGCGCCCCCGCGGCAGCAGACCTTTTCAACCCCTGCGGCGGCGTCCAGCTCCCGGGATGGTCGGCGTTGGATGCATCCTCGGTGCCGATCATGGACGCCGGAGGAACGGAAGAATTCACTGCCTATATCTTCGCGGACAACTATTTCGAGCTGAACGTCAATGGCATCCTGCTTGCCGTCGATCCGGTGCCATTCACCCCGTTCAACTCCAACGTGGTCCGGTTCCGGGCCGAGCGCCCGGTCACGCTGGCCGTCATGGGTGTCGATTGGGAGGAACACCTCGGGCTCGGGTCCGAACACAATCGCGGCAAGGCCTACCACCCGGGCGATGCAGGGTTTGTGATGCAGGTGCGTGATGCCGCCGGCGCAACGGTGGCAATCACCGATCAGACCTGGAAGGCGCAGACCTTCTACACCGCGCCGCTGGACCGCCGCGAATGTCTGGTCATCCACGGCGCTGTCCGCGACAGTTCCGCCTGCGCGACCCAGGGCGTTGACGACGGCACGTCCTTCTCCGCCGCCCACTGGCCTCTGCCCGAAGGCTGGATGGCGCCCGACTTCGACGATTCCGCATGGCCCCAAGCCGTGACGTTCAGCAACGAAACCGTCGGCGTGGACAACAAGCCGGCCTACACCAACTTCAGCGAACTGTTCGACGACCCGGCAGCGGATGCCGTCTTCATCTGGTCATCGAACCTCGTGCTCGACAACCTCGTGCTATTGCGGAAGACCTTCGAATAGGCCACTCGAACAGGTTCTTAACGACCCTGAAGACCGCTGTGAGGCCCCTTCGAAGGCGCTGCTGCTGCCGGCCCGGCGGTTTGCGTCGATGTCGCTGACCTGCCTCAATTGCGGCGCGGACATGCGTCTGATTGCGCAATATCGCCGAGGCCGCGCCCGTCGAGCGCATCCTCATCCACATCGGTGAGTCGAGCCCGACATAGTCCCCTCTCCTCGGCGGTTCTTGTAGGAGGGCCTTCTGCTCCTGCAACGACAACAGGCCGATGCGCCCGAGCTGAGCCAGTGCCGCCGACCAGCTGGCGCCGAACTCGGCTGCGATGAGGATGGCGCGCTCGCGAGGCTCGGCATCGTCATTCGCCAGTTCTTCCCAACGCCGCTTCAAGCCCATCCGAGGCAGCAGCAGGTGGACCGCAAATGCATTGATGATCCGCTCCGTTCCTTCATCGCCGGTTACGGGCCAGTCCACCGCGTATTCGTCTTGAAAGACGTGATGTCCAAGCTCGTGCGCCAGCGTGAAACGGCGCCTGCCTGTCGGGGATCGACCATTGGTCCAGGCGATGCCGACGGAGGCAACCGGGCGGTAGATCCCCGTGGAGCGCATCTTCCGCCTGTGCGACCCAGGGCGTCGACGACGGCACGTCCTCCTCCGCCGCTCACTGGCCTCCGCCCGGAGGCTGGGCGGCGCCCGGCTTCGACGATCCTGCGGTCATCAACGATCGCTACAGAAGCTTGACCAACGCCGTCACGAGCCCGGCCTGGGCTAGAAGCAGGCCGGCCATCCACTTGATGAGATCATTCTTCGCCGACTCGATTTCCGCTTTCAGATGATCCTTTGTGACCAATTCTGTGCCGGTAGCCTCGGCAAATGCCTCTGAAATCGCCTCTGCCTGCTGAGGCGGCAGCCCAGCCTCTTCGAGGTGTTTTGTGAACTTGAGGGTGTCGAATGTCACGCTTGCCATGCCCCCAAGTATGTTTCTGGAGCTTTTACGGGTCAAGGGTCAGCGGCGGAGTCGGAGCCAGCAAGCCCAGCATCCCGCTGCCGCGCTTCGACCTCTGCCTGCGGCATGTGCAGGGCCCTCGCCGCCATGCCGGCTGGTGACTGTCGGCACCGCGCCGACGCCGCCGGCTGCGCAATCGCTTTGCGGCCCCGCCCCCTTTTGCGGTTAAATCGCGCCCATCTATAGAGCCGGCCCGCGCAGCGTGCCGGCGGCAGCGAATCCGCAAGACCCGACGGGAGCCCCCATGACCGATACCGCCCAATCCAACCCAATCAAGGCCGAGGTCGCCATTCTCGGCGGCGGCCCCGGCGGCTACACCGCCGCCTTCCGCGCCGCTGACCTGGGCCTGCGGGTGGTGCTGATCGAGCGCTTCCCGACCCTTGGCGGGGTCTGCCTGAACGTGGGCTGCATCCCGTCGAAGGCGCTGCTGCATGCCGCGGCGATCATCGAGGAGGCCAAGACCATGGGCAGCATGGGCGTGACCTTCGCCCCGCCCGAGATCGACATCGACAAGATGCGCGCCGGCAAGGACAAGGTGGTGAACAAGCTCACCAGCGGGCTCACCGCCATGGCCAAGCAGCGCAAGGTCGAGGTGGTGCGCGGCTTCGGTCGCTTCGAGGCGCCGAACCGCATTGGTGTCGATGCCGCCGACGGCAAGGTGACGGTCAGCTTCGATCACTGCATCATCGCCGTGGGCTCCAGCCCGATCCGCATCCCCGGCTTCCCGCACGAGGACCCGCGGGTAATGGACTCCACCGATGCCCTGGCCCTGGACGGCGTGCCGGAACGGATGCTGATCGTCGGCGGCGGCATCATCGGCCTGGAGATGGCCAGCGTCTATTCCGCGTTGGGCTCGAAGATCGACGTGGTGGAGCTGCAGCCACAGCTCATGCCCGGCTGCGACCCGGATCTGGTGCGCGCCTTCCAGAAGGTGGTCAAGAAGCGCTATGAGCGCATCCTGCTGGAGACCAAGGTCGCCGAGATGAAGGCCGCCGGCGACGGTATCCACGTCCGCTTCGAGGGCAAGCAGGCCGGCGATGCGGTCTACGATAAGGTCTTGGTGGCCATCGGTCGGCGCCCCAACGGCAAGGGGATCAACGCCGAGGCCGCGGGTATCGAGGTCGACGAGCGCGGCTTCATCGCCACCGACAAGCACATGCGCACCAACCTGCCGAACATCTTCGCCATCGGCGACGTGGTGGGCCAGCCGATGCTGGCGCACAAGGCGACCCACGAGGCCAAGGTCGCCGCCGAGGTCATCGCCGGCGAGCCGTCGTTGTTCGATCCCATGACCATCCCGTCGGTGGCCTACACCGATCCGGAGGTGGCCTGGATGGGCCTGACCGAGACCGAAGCAAAAGCAAAAACCATCCCCTACGAGAAGGGCGTCTTCCCCTGGGCCGCCAGCGGTCGGGCGCTCGGCCTGCACCGCGACGAGGGCATGACCAAGCTGCTGTTCGACCCGGAGACCAAGCGCATCCTCGGCGCCGGCATCGTCGGCCCGAACGCCGGCGAGCTGATCGGCGAGGCGGTGCTGGCGCTGGAGATGGGCGCCGACATGGAGGACATCGGGCTGACCATCCACCCCCACCCGACGCTGACCGAGACCATCGGCCTGGCCGCCGAGATGGCCCACGGCAGCATCACCGATCTGCTGCCGCCGAAGAAGCGCTGAGCCCAGACGCACCCGCGGGGGGCCTGTCATGAACGTCGCCGAGCCGCTGTATGCCCGCGCCGGCATCCCCGAGGTTTGGCTGGTGGACCTGAACGGGGGGCGCTTTGGGTCCATCGCCGGCCGGAGGCGGATGGCTACGCCAAGTCAAGGTTCGGAAACAAGTGGTGCAGACGCAACCACGAAACGGACAATCCAAAGGCTCAGCGAGCGGGCGTCTGCACCACTTGTTTTTGAACCGATCCCAAGGCCCGGCGGGCCGATGACCTCGCGGCCATGGCGCCGCTCATGCTCCCCGACGGCCGCTGCGACCTGCGCGGCCTGGGCTGAGCTGCCTCGGGATTTGCGCGCCGATTCAGGCATCCCTGCCCCACATCCTGACCCATGCCTGAGTCGATAACCCTGCTCGCACGCGCCGGCCAAGCCTGGCGGCGTACCATCGCCAAGCTGCGCCGCGGCATCCTGATCTGGGCCTGGTTCAACCTGCGCATCGCGAGCAACGTCCAGGAGCATATCCGCCGACGCTTCACCCTCGCCGGTCAGGCCCTGCTCGGGCTGACCATGACCGCGGCCCTGTTCGGGCTCGACACCCGCCAGACCGCGGCCCATCAGGTCTTCGCGCTGGCCTTCGCACTGCTGCTGGTGGCGGGCCTGGGCTCCCGGCGGCCACCGCCGGGCATCGAGGCCGAGCGGGCGCTGCCGCGCTATGCCAGCGTCGACGAGCCCTGCACCTATCGCGTGCGGCTGCACCACGCCGGCAAACGGCCCGTGGACGGGATCGACCTGCGCGAGCCGCTGCCGGACCCGCGCCCGGACCTGGGGGCGTTCCTGCGCTTGCGCATGCCCGGCGAACACCGCCTGCATCCGCCGGAGCGGCTGTTCGGCTACCCGCGCTGGCGTTGGCTGGTCGGTCGCGGTCGCTTCCGCGACGACGACCGACCCACCCCGGTCCCGCCACTGGTGGCCGGTGGCCGCTGCGACCTCAAGATGACCTTTACGCCCCGCCGACGCGGCGTGCTGCGGCTCGGCGCGCCGGTGCTGGGGCGTGACGACCCCTTCGGCCTGCTGCGGCGCACCCGCCCGGCGGAATCCGGCGGCGATCGTCTGATCGTGCTGCCCAAGCGCTGGCCGGTGCGGCCCCAGCCCGCGGCGGGTCGGCGTCGGCTGCAGCCGGGGGGCATCAGCCTCGCCGGCGCCGTCGGCGAGTCCCGCGAGTTCATCGGCCTGCGCGACTATCTGCCCGGCGACTCCCCGCGGCACATCCACTGGGCGGCCTGGGCGCGCTGCGGCGAGCCCGTCGTCAAGGAATACCAAGATGAATACTTCAGCCGCCAGGCCCTGATCCTCGACAGCTTCATCGGCGCCGACGACGCCGAGCGCTTCGAGACCGCCGTCTCCGTCGCTGCATCGCTGCTGGAGCCGCTGCACCGCGCCGAGGGCCTGCTCGACCTGATGTTCATCGCCGACCAGGCCCACACCCTCACCGGCGGGCGCGGCCTGCTGACCAATGACGCCATGCTCGAGGTGCTGGCCTGCCTGGAGCCCCGTGGCCGCGAACAGGCCCCGGGCTTCGACCTGCTCGCCGAGTTGGTGCTGGGCCAGGCCGACGGGCTCAGCGCCTGCATCTGCGTGCTGCTGGACTGGGATCCACCGCGCCGCGCGCTCATCCACAGGCTGCGTGCCCGCGGCATCCCGGTGCGGGCGCTGATCATCGGCACGCCGGACCGGACCGATGTGCCGGCAGCCGGGGCGTTGGCCCACCGCCCCGGCGCCCTGGTCCGGGTCGACCCGCTGGACCCCGGACCGGCCCTCGCCGCGTTTTAGGTGAATCCGATGTCCGCCGCCGACCAAGCCGATCTCGCGCCGCCGCCCTACCTGTTGACCGGCGCCCTGCTGTTCTGGGGCTGGTTTGCCGGTCTGGTGTGGCTGGCTGCCGTGCTGGCGCTACTCGCCGAGCTGCCGGGCTGGCGCGGCTGGCGTTGGGAACTGGAGCCCAAGGAGCGCCAGCGCGTCGCCGATCTCTGCACCGTCCTGATCGCCCTGGCCGGCGTCTGGCTGTTCCTCAATCAGCCCCGACTCGGCGCGGCCCTGATCACGCTGATCCGCTGGTTGCCGGCGCTGATCTTTCCGTTGCTGGCGGTCCAGCTCTACGGGCGTCATCGCGGGCTGGAGATGGCGGTGCTGTTCCTCAGCCTGCGCGGCGGTCGTCCCGGCGGCGATCAGATCGTCGACCTGCGTTGGGGCTTTCTGCTGCTGTGCATCGTCTCCGCATCCATGGTGGACCCGGACGACGGCCTGTTCTACCCGGCCCTGGCCCTGCTCGCGGGCTGGGCGCTGTGGGGGCTGCGGCCGGTGGGCGCCGCGCGGCGCTGGGCCCTGTTGCTGGTGCTGGCCTTGCCGCTGGGCTTCGCCCTCGCCGGCGGCCTGCGCCTGGCCCACGACGAGGCCGAGATCTTGATCATGCGTTGGGTCGAGTACTGGCTTGGCCCGGCGCAGGACCCCTATCGCACCACCACCGCCATCGGCGAGGTCGGTGAGCTGAAGGGCGCCCAGGCCATCCGGCTGCGGGTCTACCCGGACCACCGACTGCTCGAGCCCCTGCTGCTGCGCACCGCCAGCTACGACCGCTATATCGAGACCAGCAGGTTCGGCGGCGGCGCCACCTTCCAGCCCCTGCCCGGCGGGGACAACGGCTGGACCCTGGCGGAGCCGCCGGGTGACGGCGCCGGACGCCACGCCCGCATCCTGCTGAACCGGCGTCGCCCGGAGGGGCTGCTGCCGGCCCCCGGCGGCACCTTCGCGCTCAAGGGACTGGCCAAGACCGAGCTTCTCCGCAACGACTTCGGCACCCTTCGCTTCGAGGTCGGCGGCGGCCCGGCCTTATCCAAATACCGCGTCCGCTTCGGCCCCGCCGGCGGCCCCTATGCCGACCCGGCAGCGGCCGACGCGATCGACCAGCGTCTGCCCCGGGCCGAGACCGAGGCCCTCACCACCGTGGTCCACCGGCTCGGCCTGGCCGATCTGCCGCCCCGGGCGGCCATCGACCGGCTGGAGCGCTGGTTCAACGACGACTTCCGCTACTCCCTGGTGTTGCCGCGCATCCCGGCCGCGCAGACGCCGCTCGGGTATTTCCTGCTGGAGCATCGCGCCGGCCACTGCGAGTATTTCGCCACCGCCGCCGCGCTGGTGCTGCGCGCCGCCGGCATCCCCACCCGCTACGCCCGCGGCTGGTCGGTGCAGGAATACAGCGACCTGGAAGACGCCTACCTGGTCCGCGACCGCCATGCCCACGCCTGGGTCATGGTCTGGATCGACGGCGCCTGGCACGATTTCGACCCGACCCCGCCGGACTGGGAGGCCCTGGAGCAGGCCGACCGCCCCTGGTGGGGCCAAGCCCGCGACCTACTCGCCTGGCTGCGCTTCGAGCTCTCCGGCGCCGGCGAAGACAAGCGCGGGGACCGCACCTGGCTGCTGCTGCCGCTGGCCGGCTTGGTGCTGCTGCTCGCCTGGCGCATCACGCGGCGCGCGCGTCGCGGCTTTCGCGAGCACGACGGCGACGCGCTGGCCGCCGAGCTGATCACCCGCCTGGCCCCCATCGAGGCCGCCCTGGCCGAGCGCGGCCTCGGCCGTCGCCCGGCAGAATCGCTGAAGGAATGGGCCCAGCGCCTGGAGCGCGACGGCGAGCCCGCCGGCGCCGACCTGCTGGAGCTGATCGCCCTCTACTACCGCGACCGCTTCGACCCCGCCGGCCTCGACGCCCGCCAGCGCCGTCGCCTCACGGACCTGATCGACTCCGGGCTGCAACGCTGGGCCTGAGGTTGGTGGCGGCGCGGGCCGTGCACCAAGCGCCCATCGCTAACCCGGCCGGCCCCGGTTGCGCCGGCGTCAGCCGGCCTGCGTCGCCGCCTCGGCCTCCTGCTCCAAGCGCCGGCGCACGTCCCCCGGCGAGCCGGTGCGCCGCGCCAGCAGGTCGTAGGCCACCGGCACCACGAACAGCGTGAACAGGGTGGCGGCGAGCACGCCGGCGAGGATGACGGTGCCGATGACGGCGCGGGTCTCGGCGCCGGCGCCGCTGCTCAGCAGTAGCGGGATGGAGCCGGCGGCGGTGGTGATGCCGGTCATGACGATGGGGCGCAGGCGCACGTCGGCGGCCTCCAGCAGGGCGTCGCGGAAGGGCCGGCCCTGGTCGCGCAGCTGGTTGGCGAATTCGACGATGAGGATGCCGTTCTTGGCCGACAGGCCCACCAGCATGATCAGGCCGATCTCGCTGTAGATGTTCAAGGACTGATCGGTCAGCCACAGCCCCGCCAGCGCGCCGGCCATGGCCAGGGGTACGGTGAGCATGATCACGAACGGGTGCACCCAGGACTCGAACTGGGCCGCCAGCACCAGGTAGACCACGGCGATACCGAGCAGAAAGACGAACAGGATGCCGGCGCTGCTGTCGCGGAAGTCGGCGCTCTGGCCCTTGTAATCGACCTGCGCCCGATCCGGCAGGACCTCGCGCACCTTGGCCTCCAGATAGGCCAGGGCCTCGCCGAGGGGCAGGTGGTCGGCCAGGTTGGCCTCCAGCGTGATGGCGCGGATGCGGTTGTAGCGGTTCAGGGATTGGGAGTCCGCCTGCTCGGTGACCCGCACCAGGTTCGACAGCGGGATCAGCTCGCCGCTGCGCTGGGAGCGCACATAGAGGTTGGAGAGGCTGGCCGGGGTGCGCTGGGCCGAGCGCTCGCCCTCGAGGATGACGTCGTACTCCTCGCCGGCGTCGATGAAGGTGGTGACGCGCCGGGAGCCGAGCATGGTCTCCAGGGTGCGGCCGATGGTGCCGACCTTCACGCCCAGATCGGCGGCGCGGTCGTAGTCGATCTGCACCCGCAGCTGCGGCTTGGTCTCCTTGTAGTCCCAGTCCAGGCCGATCAGGCCCGGGTTGTCGGCCTCGATGGCCGTGACCAGGGTGTCGCGCCATTGGGCCAGCTCCTCGTAGGTGCCGCCGCCGATGACGAACTGCACGGGCTTTGAGATGCGCGCGCCGAAGCCCTGGCGCATGACCGGGAAGGCCTTGACGCCGGGCAGGTCGGCGAGCTTGCCGCGGATCTCGTTCATGATGGTGAAGGCGTCGCGGCGCGCATCGAAGCTGTTCAGCACGATGATGACGATGCCGGTGTTGAAGGCCGCACCGCCGCCGAAGCCGCGGGGCGTGCGCACCAGCACGCGGATCGCCTCGCCGGACTCGGCATAGGGCAACAGCCGGCGCTCGATCTCGGTCATGTACTCCTCCATGTAGCTGTAGCTCGCGCCCTCCGGGCCGTTGACCAAGACGAAAAAGGCGCCGCGGTCTTCGCGCGGGGCGTATTCCTTCGGGGTGTGGGTGAACAGCCAGTAGGCGCTGCCGACGGTGGCGACGAAGGCGATCAGCACCAGCCACTTCTGCCGCAGCAGCAATCGCAGCACCGCGCCGTAGCCCCGGCGCAGGCCGCCGAAGGCCCGATCCACGCCGCCGCTCAGGCTCAGCCGCCGGCGGCCGTTGCCGCCGTGGGCCGCGGGCAGGATCTTGGAGGCCAGCATGGGCGACAGCGTCAGTGCGACGAAGGTCGAGAAGCTCACGGCGGCGGCCATGGTCAGCGCGAACTCCGCGAACAGCCGGCCCACATCGCCCTGCAGGAAGGCGATGGGCACGAACACGGCCACCAGCACCACCGTGGTGGCGACCACGGCGAAGCCGACCTGGCGGGTGCCGCGGAAGGCTGCCACCAGGCGGGTCTCGCCGTACTGCTCCATGCGCCGATGGATGTTCTCCAGCACCACGATGGCGTCGTCCACCACCAGACCGATGGCCAGCACCAGGGCCAGCAGCGTCAGGATGTTGATCGAGAACCCAAGCGCGTAGAGCACGGTGAAGGTCGCCACCAGCGACACCGGCACCGTCACCGCCGGCACCAGCATGGCCCGCACCGAGCCCAGGAATAGAAAGATCACCAGCACCACCAGACCGATGGCGATGGCCAGGGTCTTGAACACCTCGTCGATGGCATCGTCGATGAACACCGAGGTGTCGTAGGACTGCTTGATCTGCATGCCGTCGGGCAGGGTCGGGTTGACCCGCACCATCTCGGCCTTGGCGGCGTTGGCTACGGCGATGGTGTTGGCGGTGGACTGCTTGATGATGCCCAGCCCCACCATGGGCACCCCGTTGCCGCGGAAGAAGGTGCGGTCCTCCTCGGTGCCCAGCTCGACCCGGGCCACATCGCCCAGGCGCACCAGGTAGCCATCGTCGCTGCGGTCGAGCACCAGCTGGGAAAAATCGTCGGCGGAGCGGAAGCTGCGGTCCAGGCGCACGGTCAGCTCGCGGTCGATGGATTCGACGCTGCCGGCGGGCAGCTCCAGGTTCTCGGCGCGCAGGGCGTCTTCCACATCGGCCACGGTGAGGCCGCGCGCGGCCAGCGCCGAGCGGTCGATCCACACGCGCATGGCATAGGTCTGCTGGCCGCCGACCCGCACCCTTGCGACGCCGTCGAGCACCGAGAAGCGATCCACCAGATAGCGCCGGGCGTAGTCGGTCAGCTCCGGGACGGTCATCTGCGGGCTGGCCAGGTTCAGCCACATGATGACGTCGTCGCTGCTGTCGACCTTCTGGATGTCCGGTGGCTCGGCCTCGTCCGGCAGTTGGTCGAGGATGCCGGAGACCCGGTCGCGGATGTCGTTGGCGGCGCCGTCGATGTCGCGGTCGATGCTGAACTCGATGGTGATGTTAGAGCGCCCGTCCTGGCTCTGGGACTCCACCGTGCGGATGCCCTCCACGCCGGCGATGCGGTCCTCGACCAGCTGGGTGATGCGGGTCTCCACCACGTTGGCCGCCGCCCCCGGGTAGACGGTCTCGATGGAGACCACCGGCGGGTCGATGTCGGGATATTCGCGCAGCGGCAGCCGGTCGAAGGCCACCAGCCCGAAGGCGACCAGCAGCAGCGACAGGACCGAGGCGAGGACGGGTCGGGTGACGGACAGGTCAGACAGGATCATGGTGTTCCGAGAGCAAACAACGGCTTTGGTTTGGCGCAGAGATTGGGGCGGAAGGTACGGCGGGCCAGCCCCGGAGGTCGGGCTCGGCGTCGGGTCGCGCCCGCACCTCGGCAAGACGCGGCGATCGCAGACGCCCGGCACCCGCCGGCGGTGTCGGATTCCCGACCAAATCGCCTGGTTCTTGTCGCTGCCGTGACAAGCCGGTCACCCGCGATAGTCATTAAAAATTTTAAAATCAGTCGCTTAAGTCGCTATCCGGGTTCTGGCATCGGTTTTGCTATGAAGTTCCGCAATGACATTCGTCAACCCGACGCGGCCATCTCCGGCGGTCTGGACCCGATCCAACCGCCAGCGTCCGTCTCGGGGACCTCAATCCACCCGAACCGACCCGGAGCCGACCATGTGGGATTATTCCGAGACCGTCAAAGAGCACTTCTTCAACCCCCGCAACGCCGGGGTCGTGGCCGATGCCAACGCCATCGGCGAGGTCGGCTCCCTGTCCTGCGGGGACGCCCTGCGGTTGACCCTGAAGGTGGACCCGCAGAGCGAGACCATCCTCGATGCGGGCTTCCAGACCTTCGGCTGCGGCTCGGCCATCGCCTCCAGCTCGGCGTTGACCGAGATCATCAAGGGCAAGAACCTGGATCAGGCGCTGGAGGTCAGCAATCAGGACATCGCCGATTTCCTGGAGGGCCTGCCGCCGGAGAAGATGCACTGCTCGGTGATGGGGCGTGAGGCGCTGCAGGCGGCGGTGGCCAACTACCGCGGCGAGGAGTGGAAGGACGACCACGAAGAAGGCGCCCTGGTCTGCAAGTGCTTCGCCGTCGATGAGGTGCTGATCGAGGACACCATTCGCGCCAACAACCTGACCACGGTCGAAGAGGTCACCAACTACACCAAGGCCGGCGGCGGCTGTACCGCCTGCCATGAGGGTGTCGAGGACATCCTCACCCGGGTCCTGGCCGATCAGGGCAAGACCTTCGACCCGACCGCGGCGGCACCGCCGCCCATCGGCAAGCCGAAGATGACCAACCTGCAGCGCATCCGCCGCATCGAGCAGGCGATCGAGGCGATCCGCCCGAACCTGCAGCGCGACCACGGCGACGTGGAGCTGGTGGACATCGACGGCAAGGACATCTACATCAACATGACCGGTGCCTGCGCCGGCTGTCAGATGGCCTCCACCACGATGGAGGGCATACAGCAGCGCATCGTCGAGGATCTGGGCGAGTTCGTCCGCGTCCTGCCCGCCCGGCGCCACGTCGCCGCCTGAGCCGCCGCGTTTGCCACGGATGGCGCGGTGACGACGAACGAGCCGCACAGGCGCAGCATTTTCGCAGCGACCAAGCCGACCAGCACCACCGAAGATCCTCCCACTATGACCACCTCCCCGATCCCCCAAGGCATCTACCTCGACAACAACGCCACGACCATGGTCGCCCCCGAGGTGGTCGAGGCCATGCTGCCGTACTTCACCGAACAGTTCGGCAACCCGTCGTCTCTGCACCGCTTCGGCGATCGCGTCGGCCGTGCCCTGAAGCGCGCCCGCAGCCAGGTGCAGGCGCTGCTCGGGGCCGAGCACGACTCCGAGATCATCTTCACCTCCTGCGGTACCGAGTCGGACTCCACGGCGATCCTCTCCGCGCTGGAGGCGCAGCCGGATCGGCGCGAGATCATCACCACCGTGGTCGAGCACCCGGCCGTGCTGTCGCTGTGCGACCACCTGGAGAAGCAGGGCTACACCGTGCACCGGCTCGGCGTAGACGCCAAGGGGCGGCTCGACATGCGCGCGTACATGGACCTGCTCTCCGAGCGCGTCGCCATCGTCTCGGTGATGTGGGCCAACAACGAGTCCGGCACCCTGTTCCCGGTGGAGGAGATGGCCGAGCTGGCGCGTTCCGCCGGCGTCATGTTCCACACCGACGCGGTGCAGGCGGTGGGCAAGGTGCCCATCGAGCTGAAGCACAACGCCATCGACATGCTCTCGCTGTCCGGGCACAAGCTGCATGCGCCCAAGGGTATTGGCGTGCTCTATCTGCGCCGTGGTACCCGCTTCCGGCCGCTGCTGCGCGGCGGGCATCAGGAGCGCGGCCGGCGCGCCGGCACCGAGAACAGCGCCTCCATCGTCGGCCTGGGCGTCGCCTGCGAGCTGGCCATGGCGGAGATGGAGGCCGAGCGCACCGAGGTCCGCGCCCTGCGCGATCGGCTGGAGCGTGGCATCCTGGAGGCGGTGCCGAGCTGCTTCGTCACCGGTGATCCGACCAACCGGCTGCCGAACACCTGCAACATCGCCTTCGAGTACATCGAGGGCGAGGCGATCCTGCTGCTGCTGAACAAGCTCGGTATCGCCGCCTCCAGCGGCTCGGCCTGTACCTCGGGCTCGTTGGAGCCGTCGCACGTCATGCGCGCCATGGGCATCCCGCTGACCGCGGCCCACGGCACCACCCGGTTCTCGCTGTCGCGCTACAACACCTCAGATGAGATCGACCGCGTGATCGCCGCCGTGCCCCCCGTTGTCGCAACAGTCCTGCGCCAGCTCTCGCCGTACTGGGACGGCGACAAGCCGCTGGCCGACCCGGAGCAGGCCTTCCAGCCGGCCTACGCTTGAGTCCTCGGCAAGCAGCCCCGGCGTAGGTCGGAAGGCAGGGATGCCCGGGCGTCCTTCGATCACCGTTTCGGAACTGAGAAACACGCGAACGACACGAAAGGGGGAGGTGGATGGACGGGCTTTGCGGTCCTTTTTCGCGTTTTTCGCGTGTTTCGTAGTTCCCTCTTCCTGGACCGATCCTTCGTGCTCTTCGTGGTTCAAATTCCGGATCTGCGACGACGGCGCCCCCAACGCACCTGATCCACCTCACTCGCCTAGGCACATCGCCCGCAAACCGCTCGCCTTCCTACCTCCGTGTCGCCGTGTCTCCGTCTGAGCATCCCTTTTCGGTGACGCGCCGAACTCGCCCCAGCGTCCGCCTGCCTGCTCCATCGGTTGCCCGTATGGGCGGCTTCAAGTTGTGTTGACCGATCATCGAACCCTCGCTACGATCCCCGTACGCGGGCGTGGCTGCACGCGCAGAGGCGAACGGATTCCTATCCGTCGTTCAGTGCAGGTAGTTGCTTCGCGAGGGTCTTGGTGCGGCATAATATTTTTTTGCTCGGCGTCGTCTTGGCCGCCGCCTGTTTGCTGGGCTGCGCGCCAGCCTTTGCTCAGTCCCTCGACGATGCCGATGGCGGCGCGCCAACGTCGCTGGCGCTCTACCGGGCCTTGGCCGAGCAGGCCCCCGCGGACTGCCCCGAGATCGTCATTCCGACGATCCCCCCCGGCGCGTTGCAGGGCGAGTTCGTCCTCGACGTCGAGCCGCGGGCCAAGACCGAGCGCATCGCCTTCTCCAAAGACACCATCGTCGAACGCCTGCTGATCCTGTCGCAGGACGCACGCGGCTGCATCCATGTCGGCGAATCCGGGCGGCTCTTGCCGATGTCCGCGCGCAGCGTTTGGAGTCCGTTGGCCAATAGCGCGTTGCCGCTCGAACTCGGCAAGACCCCCGTGCTTGCCGTCGTTATCGATACCAAGACGGCGCTGCCGTGGCTGGGCGTCATGGACCGACAGGCCTTCGGGAGGTTCAGCTCCTGGCTCTGGACCTTTGGCGGCGTCTACATGGGCATGCTGACGATCTTGCTGATCTTGGGCTCCGGTCTTGCGTTGTGGCGGCGCAATGCGACCGCCGTTGCCTACACCCTGTACATCGCGGCGATATTCTTATACCAGGCCGAGATGACGGGCTTCGGGCCCGCCTATTTCCCGTTCTGGCCGGGGCCCGATGACTTCCGCCTCGAGCATGTGGCGTCGCTTGTCGCAGTCCTGTTCTTCATGAGCCTGATGATGATCGCGTTCCTCGAGCCAAAGGGGGCGGCAAGGGTCGCGCTGATGGCTGCGAGCGCCGTTGTGCTGTTGGGCTTTGCGGGGTCGTATATGCTGCCGGCGCTCTATCGCATCAGCATGATCGCGTTCATCGTGGTGGTGGTGGTGGCGATCGCGGTCTTGATCGAGCGACTGCGCAGCCGCCAGTCCGCCGCGCGCTGGTTTGCCGCCGGCTTGGCGGCGATGCTAGTTGCCGCGCTCTTGCAAGCGCTCTCGGTCGTACTACCAGGTGCCGGCATCGGTGCCGCGTTAGCACTCGCCATGCCAGTCGCAACCCTGTTTGAGTCGGTGGCCTGGCTGGTCGCACTGCTGATCCGTTTCAATGATGACCGCAAGGCCTTGCAGCGTCAGCTCGTGTATGCCGCCCACCACGATGCCTTGACCGGGACATCAAACCGGTTTCGTTTGCGCGAAGAGATCGAGGATGTCCTGCGACTGCTGCGGGGCTCCGAGGACGCCTGCGGTCTGCTGTTCATCGATCTGGACGGCTTCAAGCGTATCAATGACCGCTTTGGCCACGCCGTCGGGGACGCTGTATTGCGCAGCGTGGCCTCGGAGCTGAACGCGCTCGCCGTGAACAAGCGCGCCCTGGGTCGATTCGGGGGCGACGAGTTCGTCCTGCTGATGGAGTGTCCCTCGCGGCGGGCCGAGGTCCTGGGCGCGGCGCACACGGTTGTAGAACGTCTCAAAGAACCGGTATGGAGCGGCACGGAGGGGGTTTCGGTGCGCGCGAGTGTCGGCGTCGTCCCGCTGTCCGACGCCTATCGCACCGTCGACGACGTGATTGCCGATGCGGCAATCGCGCTCTACACCGCCAAACGCAATGGCGGCGGGCGGGTCGAGGAGTTTACGCCCGCTATGCGGGCGCACTCCGATGAGCGCTCCAGTCTGCGTGAGGCGCTGTTGGGGGTATTGGAGCGCGGTGAGCTGGAGCTCTACTACCAGCCCGTGTTCTGTCTTTGCACCGCGCGGCCTGTTGGTTTCGAAGCACTGCTGCGTTGGCATCATCCCGAGCGGGGCCTCTTGCCGGCCGCGGAGTTCGTCCTCCTCGCCGACGAGATGGACCTGGGGGCGGATATCGGCGCCTGGGTGATCGATCAGACCTTTGCCCAGATCGTGCGCTGGCAACGGGCAGGGCATTGGGTGCCGGGGGCATTTGTTTCGATCAACATCTCCCGTCAGCAGTTGGCCCATCAGCGCCTGACTGCTCAGATCGAGCGGGCGTTGGCGGCCTACAGCGTTGACCCGACGTCCATTCGACTGGAGATCGCCGAGGATCTGCTGGAGAAGTACCTGGAATCGGCCTGCACCGCGCTGCGCGACCTGCGCGGACTCGGCGTGCAGATCGGGGTGGACGATTTCGGATCAGGCGCCTCGTCCCTGCGCCTGCTGGGTCAGCTGGAGCCGGTGTTCATCAAGATCGACATTGGTTTGATCGAGGGCGCGTCAAACGTGTTTCGCTCCCAGGAGGTCGTTGAGGGCATCATCGCGCTGGCCTCGACCATGGGCTGCGCCGTGATTGCCGAGGGGATCGAAACCGACGCCCAGAAGGACCTGCTGCGCGAGCTCGGGTGCGATCAAGCACAGGGATTCCAGCTGGCGCGGCCGATGACCGCAGCGGCGGCCGCACCATGGGTGGAGCTGTGCAGGACACCAACGATTGCCGTGGATTCAACCGGAAAAA
>CALOBA010000048.1:0-30214 GCA_942491465.1 uncultured Gammaproteobacteria bacterium | reverse complement strand
CGACGCCTTCCACCCCTGGCGCAAGGGACCGTTTTGTCTGCACGGGGTGCGCATCGACGCGGAGTGGCGCTCGGATCTGAAGTGGGACCGGCTCGCAGCGGCCATCGCGCCATTGGACGGCCGGCTGGTGCTCGACTGCGGCTGCGGCAACGGCTGGTACGGCTACCGCTGCCTGGGCGCCGGTGCCGATCTGGTGGTCGGCATCGATCCGACGCTGCGCTTCGTGCTGCAGTTCCTGGCCGTCAATCACTTCATCGGCAGCGACCGGCTGGCGGTGCTGCCGCTGACCGATGAGGATCTGGTGCGCGAGCCGCTGACCGGACTGACCGGCTTCGATACCGTCTTTTCGATGGGGGTGCTCTATCATCGGCGCGCGCCGGCCCGGCACTTGGGCATCCTGCGTTCGCTGCTGCGCCCGGGCGGCGAGCTGGTGCTGGAAACCCTGGTGCTGGATCGCCCGGGGCGCGATGCCCTCGAGCCCGACGGCCGTTACGCCAAGATGCGCAATGTCCACGCCGTGCCGACGCCGACGCTGGTGCTGGACTGGCTCACCGCCGCCGGGCTGCGGGCCCCGCGGGTCATCGACATCAGCCCGACCACCCCCTTCGAGCAGCGCGCGACGCCGTGGATGCGCTTTCAATCCCTGGCGGACTTCCTCGACCCCGATGATCCGCGCCGCACCGTCGAGGGGCATCCGGCGCCGGTGCGCGGGCTGTTTCTGGCCCGGCGTTGAGGCTCAATACCGCGGTTGTTGTTGTTCAGCGCGAACACCGCGCGCCGCTCCGACTCGGGCATTCACTCGCCTGACCAACCCCGGTTTGTCGTAGCATTGACGGATCGAGCACGTCGGCCGGGTCGCCGACGCCCCTCCCCTGCCTAACCTAAGGAGCCTGTCCCTATGCCCAACCGCGCCCGTACCCGCCGCACCAAGATCGTCGCCACCGTCGGTCCCGCCTCCGATTCGCCGGAGACCCTCGCCGCGATGCTGCGCGCCGGCATGAACGTGGCGCGACTGAATCTGTCCCACGGCACCTATGCGGAGCACAAGGAGCGGCTGACGCGCATCCGCGCCGCCGCGGCTTCGGTCGGGGTACAGGTGGCGATCATGATCGACACCCGCGGCATCGAGATCCGCACCGGCCGGGTCGACGGCGGGCAGGTGGAGCTGGTCAGCGGCGAGACCTTCTCGTTGTTCACCGACAACCGCATCGGCGATGCGAGCGGCGTGGCGGTGTCCTACGCGCGGCTGCCGCAGGAGATCAATCCCGGCGAGACCGTGTTGCTTGATGACGGCGCCATGGAGCTGCAGGTGCTGGCGACGACGGAGCGCGAGGTCCGCTGCCGGGTGGTCGTCGGCGGCCTGCTCAAGGCGAGCAAGGGGGTGAACCTGCCCGGCACCCAGCTGTCGGTGACGGCGGTGGACCCGACCCACCGCGACGATGTGGTCCAGGAGCTGACCTTCGCCGCCGAGAACGATGTGGAGTACATCGCCGCCTCGTTCATCCAGACCGCCGACGAGGTGCACCGGATGCGCGAGATCCTGCAGGAGTACGGGGTCGACATCCCGATCATCGCCAAGATCGAGAACCGCGCCGGGGTCGCCAACCTGGAGTCCATCGTGCTCGCCGCCGACGGCATCATGGTCGCGCGCGGAGACCTGGGCGTCGAGCTGCCCATGGCCGATGTGCCGAGCACGCAGAAGAAGATCATCCGCACCACCGTCAGCAACGGCAAGCCGGTGATCACCGCAACCCAAATGCTGGCATCGATGGAGCGCAACCCCAAGCCGACCCGGGCCGAGGCCAGTGACGTGGCCAACGCCATCCTCGACGGCAGCTCCGCGGTGATGCTCTCCGGGGAGACCGCCGCCGGCGCCTACCCGGTGGAAGCGGTCCGCATCATGGCCGAGCTGGCGGTGCGCACCGAGGTGTCGCTGCGCGAGTACGGCTGGCTGCAGCAGACCCTGCCCCACCCCTCCAACGTGGTCACCGAGGCCATCGCCCAGGCCTCGGTGACCATGGCCGAACGGCTCGACGCGGCGGTGATCCTGAGCCTGACCGAGACCGGCTTCACCTCACGCTTGATCTCCAAGCACCGCCCGGAATGCCCGATCCTGGCGGTCATCGCCGCGGAGAAGGTCGCCCGCCGGCTGTCGCTGAACTGGGGCGTGTTGCCGATCCTCTACGAGGCCGGCATCGACGACGACGCGAAGATCGCCCTCGGCCTGGCCATCGCCCGCGAGCGCGGCCTGGTGGCCCCCGGCGACCAGGTCGTGGTCACCTTCGGCCACACCCAGAGCGCCGGCGGCACCAATGCCATCCGCATCGTCACCGTGCACGAGCCGGCGGGGTCGGCCTGAGCGCAGCGAGGGTGCGTCGACGCCAATCGATTCAGCGCTCCGCGGGCTGCGGCGCGCGGCAGGCCGCATCGGCGGCCTCCAGCGCGCGTCGAACCGCCGCGCACCAGGCCGGCGGAAAACGGTCCTCATCGCAGAGCCAATCGCAGGTCGCGGCGCGGCTGCCCACCGGACCGAGGCGCTCGTCGACACAGGCAGCGGCGATGAGCGCGCCGGTGCCGGGGAGGCGCGCTCGCCAGTCCGGGCCGACGGCCCGGTTGAACGCGCCGCTGATCCGATCGAGCGCGGCATCGTCAAGCACGGCCCGGCGCTGCGCGGCAAGCCGATCCGCGGCGCCGAGCAGCCGCGCCCAGGCCTCGGCGCGCCCCGCCAGGCGCACCAGCAGCTCTTCGTAAAGCACCTCCAGGGTGCGCTGAAGCAGCAACCGCGGCATGCCGCGCGGGGCCAAGATCTGCGCGAGCCAATCCACCTGCGCGTCGGCGACGGACTGCTGCTGATCCGCGAGCGTGATCAGCCAGGCCGCGTCGCTGACGGAGAAACGCTCCCCGCGGGCGCTCCAGCGCCAGACCAGGTAGGGATAGGCCAGGCGCAGGCGCAGGCCGGCGGCCTCGGCGGCCTCGATCGCCCGCGGGTCCTCCGGGATCGGGTGGCTCCCGGCGTCGGGATTGAGCTGTTGCAGAGCGATGGGCATCGTCATTCGCGAAATCCGATTGAGCGCGGGGCACCCCGGCGAATAAGATCGAGGGCTTTACCGTAGGGTGTACAAGACCGGAGCCGGTCCACTAGACTGGCGATGATATCGACCCGCCATCGGAATGAGAAACCCCATGCCGATCTCCAGCCCACGCCCCTCGGGGCCGCCGCCCATTGCCGGACAGGGCCATCCGTCCCGAGCCGTGCACGGGGCCCCGGCGGACGGCCTGCCCGAGCGCGAGCGCATGGCCGAGCTGATCGACCCGTTCGTAGACGCCCTCGCCGGCAGTGATCGGCGCTGGTGCGCCGATCAGTTCGAGACCCTGCTGCTGTCCGGCGCACCGATCCTCGACCTGTACCAGGGACTGCTGCAGCCGGCGCTCTACCGCATCGGCGACCTCTGGGCGAACGGCCGGATCTCGGTCGTGACCGAACACATGGCCACCGCGATCTGCGCCGAGCTGATGAACCTGGCCGTGCCCTATCTGGTCAACCCCATCCGCGACCATCGCCGCGCCGTGGTGGCGGCGGTGGACGGGGAGCTGCACCACATCGGGCGGCGCATGGTGGCCGACGTGTTCGAGCTGCACGGCTGGGACTGCGTGCTGACCAGCGATGGGCTGACCACCGAAGAGGTGTTGGGCGTGATCCGCGACGCCGACCCGAGTCTGCTCGGCCTCTCCTTCAGCGTCTATTTCCATCGCGATGCGCTGCAGCGCATGCTCGAGCGCATCCGCGCCGAGCATCCGGCCCTGCCGATCCTGCTCGGCGGACAGGGCTTGCGCTGGGACAAGGAAACGGCGCTCTGCGCCGGCCCCGACATCACCTGCGTCCCCGACCTCGATGCACTCGATGCCTTGCTGCGCACACTGAGCCACTGACCAGGGAGGACCCCCAGTGAACGATCGCGACGACGAATCGACCCCGCACCGGACTGATCCGCAGCCCCCCGTGCCATCGGCAGAGGCGATGTCCGACGACCCTTCTCCATTGACACACTGCACCCGCTCCGACACCTGTCTGGCGCAGCTGCGCGCGGTGCTCGATCAGAGCCGAGCCATCGGACTGGCGATCATCGATGCCGACGGCCGGGCCGAATACCTCAACCCCGGCATGCGTCTGCTGATCGGTGCTCCCCCGCCGGGGCGCATCGGCGAGCGCTTCGCCCATCCGGACTTCGCCAGCATCTGGGCCACCACCGCGGCGGCTGATCCGTTCGTCGGCCGGGTCACCATGGGCGACGGGCTGCGGGTCAACCGCGGGGTGTTCGCCTGGGCCTGGCGCCGGGAGGATCGGCTGCTGATCGTCGCCGAGCTCGACGTGGGGGAGCTGGAGCATGTCACCAACGAGCTGTTGCAGGCCAACCGCGAGGTCAACCGGCTGCAGCGCGAGCTGTTGAAGCACAACCGGCTGATGGAGCACCTCGCCTTCTACGATGAGCTGACCGGCCTGCCGAACCGTCGCCTGCTGGCCGACCGCGTCGACAGCGGCATGCGCACCGTCGCCCGCCACGGGATGACGCTGGCGGTCTGCTATTTCGACCTCGACGGTTTCAAGCCCATCAACGACCGCTTCGGCCACGACGTCGGCGACCGTTTCCTCGCCGAGTTGGCGAAGCGGCTGCGCACCAGCCTGCGCGCCGACGAGACCTTGGCTCGGGTCGGCGGCGACGAGTTCGTCGTCGTCTATCTGTTGCGCGAGCGCGACCAGCTCGTGGTTGCCCTGGAGCGGCTGCTGCGCAATATCGCCGAACCCGTCGCGCTGGACGGCGAGCTGCTGCGGGTCACCGCGAGCGTCGGCGCCACCCTTTACCCCGACGACGACGCGCAGCCGGACGTGCTGCTGCGGCATGCCGATCAGGCCATGTACGAGGCCAAGGAAGACGGTCGCAACCGATTCCATGTCTTCGATCCGTACCTGGACCGCCGCGCCTCGGACCGCCAGATCATGCGCCGGAACATCCAGCAGGCCATCGACGAGGACGACCTGCGGCTGCTCTATCAGCCGGTGGTCAACCTGCGTTCCGGCCGCGTCGAATCGGTGGAGACGCTGGTGCGCTGGCAGAACCCGCAGCGCGGACTGCTGTCACCGGTGGACTTCTTCTCCGCCATCGAGGGCAGCGAGCTGTCGGTGCGCCTGGACATCTGGGTGCTGGAGCACGCCGCCAAGCAATACCGCGGCTGGCTGGGACGCGGCGTGGATGTTGGCCTGACCGTCAACATGTCGCTGCCGACCCTGCTGGAGCCCGGCTTCGCCGACCGGCTCGACGCCATACTGAGCGCCAAGCCGAAGATCGAGCCGCAGCGCCTGAACCTGGAGATCCGCGAGACCAGCTCGACGGTGGACAGTGAGCGCCTGGGCCGCGTGCTCGGAGACTTCCGCGCCCTCGGACTCTGCTTCGGCCTCGATGACTTCGGCACCGGCCGCTCGTCCCTGGGTTGGTTCCGCTCGGTCCCGGCGCAGACGCTGAAGATCGAGCAGGGCTTTGTCACCGATATGCTGTTCGACCCGGATGCGCTGAGCGTCGTGCAGGGCGTGATCAGCCTGGCCCGCGCCTTCGACCGCCAGGTCATTGCCAAGGGCGTCGAAAGTCTCGAGCATGCGCGGCAGCTGCTGCGCATGGGCTGCGACCGCGGCCAGGGCTACGCCATCGCCAAGCCCATGCGCGCGCACGAGCTGGAGCAGTGGCTGATCGCGTTCAAGCCCGATCCGCGCTGGATGGCGGCGTCGGAGGACTAGCGGCGTCCAACGGCGCCAGCTCCGTCAAGCCACCGCTGTTCTTGGCGTCGACCTTGCGGTAGAGGTCGTAGAGCGCCGCCTGCAGCGCCTCCTCGATCACCGGGTGATAGAACGGCATGCGCAGCAGGTCGCCGACGCTCAGCCCCTGAGCGATACACCAGCACAGCAGGTGGGCCAGATTCTCGCCCTTGGGTCCGATCATCTCGGAGCCCAGCAGACGGCCGCTGCGCCGATCGGCGTAGACGCGCAGCACACCCCGGTTCTTACCCATGATCAGCGCCCGGCCCACCGGGGCGAAACGGATCTCGCCCACCGCGGTGCGGTCCGGGTCCAGCGCGTTCCAGCGCGTGCCCACGGCACAGATGTTCGGATCGCAGAAATTGATGAATAGGGGCACCTTGCGGCGGAAGGCCTGGATTTGCCCGCGGGCGGCGTTGAAGCCCGCGATCTTGCCCTCGTCACCGGCCTCGTGGAGGATCGGCCGGTCACCGGTGGCATCGCCGGCGATGAATACCGGCAGATCCCCCACCTGCATCGTATTCGGATTGTGGGCGGGGACGCCGCGGGCATCCGTCTCCACGCCGAGCACCGAGAGATCCAACCGATCCAGGTTCGGCACCCGACCGATGCTGCAGAGCACGCGATCGACGACCACGCTGTGTTCGCCGGCGCTGACGCGGATGCGCCCATCCTCCTCGGTAAGCTCGGCGGCCTGGCCGAGGTGCAGCGGGAATTCCTTGGCCATCAGGTCGATGGCGCACTTGGCGACCTCCGGGTCTTGGCTGCCGGCAATGGTCTGGAGCTGATCAAAGCCGGTGACCTCGACCCCGAGCCGATGCAGACTCTGCCCCAGCTCCAAGCCGATGGTGCCGAGACCGATCACGGCCAGCGACGCGGGCAGATCCTCCAGCTCGAACAGCGTGTCGGTGGTGAGCACCCGATCACCGAAGGCCCGCCAGGCCTCCGGCACCAACGGCCGCGACCCGGTAGCGATGACGACGGCGCCGGCGCGAATGCGCTCCCCCGCCACCTCCAGCAGGGTCGGCTCGATGAATCGGGCGTAGTCCTGAAGGAACAGCTCCGGCGGCATGTCGTCGGTGCTGCTGCCCAGCACCCGATCGACAAAGGTGTCGCGGATATCCTGCACATGCTCCATCGCCTCGGCCACATCCAGCGTCAAGGCCTCATGGCCGTCGACGCCGTAGCGCCCGAGGTGGGTGCGGCGGTGATAATCCTCGGCCACCTGGATCATGGCCTTCGACGGCATGCAACCGACCCGGGCACAGGTCGTCCCGGGCTCTCCGCCGTTGATCAAGACGAAGCTCCGGCCGGCCTTGCGGACCTGGCTCATGGCATTCAGACCGGCCGTGCCGGACCCGATGATGGCGACGTCGACGCTGCGCGCTTGCATCTGCTCTCCTCTTAAGGTTGTCTGCGATGGATAGACCGGTGCTTGGGGGACGCTGACCCCCGAGGCCCGATGACGACCGGCCGGGGCCGATCGTCCCATGGTCGTTTACAGCCGCGGCATGATCCGCTATTTTGACCGGCTTTGCTCGCCCAAGGCGTTGTCCGTTGCCGGGCAATGCGGCTTGCCTGGGACCACCGCCGGCATGCCCACCCCTATGGGCGTTCTCGAAACCCTGCGTCCTCCGGCTCCTCGCATGGCTGCGCCTGCAGGCCAGCGCGGACCCCGGGGCGCAAGCGCACCGCAGAGGTAGCCCGCGTTGGCGTCAGACCAAGAGCTTCGTTTTCATTGCGCCCCCGGCGGGCAGTTGACCGGTCGGGTGGGCGTGCCCGGGGACAAATCGATCTCCCATCGCGCCATCATGCTGGGGGCCATCGCCGACGGTGAGACCGAGATCACCGGCTTCCTCGAGGGCGCCGACAGCCTGGCCACACTGGCCGCCTTCCGCGCCATGGGCGTCGACATCGAAGGCCCGGAGCAGGGTCGCGTCACGATCAAAGGCGTCGGACTCGACGGTCTCCAGCCTCCCGCGAGCCCCCTCGACATGGGCAACTCCGGCACCGCCATGCGCCTGATGACCGGGCTGCTGGCCGGCCAGACCTTCGCATCGACCCTGACCGGCGACGCCTCGCTGTCGCGCCGACCCATGCGCCGGATCACCGATCCGCTGACGCGGATGGGTGCCCGCATCGGCGCCACCGAGGCCGGCACGGCACCGCTGAGGATCACGCCGGTCGCAGGACTGACCGGCCTCGATTATGTGCTGCCGGTCCCCAGCGCTCAGGTCAAATCCAGCCTGCTGCTCGCCGGGCTCTACAGCCGGGCGCCGACCTGCATCACCGAGCCGGCCCCGACCCGCGACCACACCGAGCGCATGCTGCGCGCATTCGCCCGACCGCCCGAGGTCGACGGACCACGCATCTGTCTCCCCCCGGGCGGGCGACTGACTGCGGCGCCGATCAGCGTCCCCGCCGACATCTCCTCGGCGGCCTTCTTCCTGGTCGGTGCGAGCATCGCCCCGGGATCGGACCTGACCCTAACCAATGTCGGCATCAACCCCACGCGGTTCGGCATCATCACGCTGCTGCGGTCCATGGGCGCGGATATCGGCATCGAGAACGAACGTCTGCTAGGCGGGGAACCGGTCGCCGATCTGCGCGTGCGCGCGACGCAGCTGCGCGGGATTCGCATCCCCGAGGATCAGGTGCCCCTGGCCATCGACGAGTTCCCCGCCCTGTTCATCGCCGCCGCCTGCGCCGAAGGCGAAACCGTGCTCACCGGCGCCGCCGAACTCCGGGTCAAGGAGAGCGACCGCATCGCGGTCATGGCCAACGGGCTGACGGCGCTGGGCATCGACGCCGTACCGACAGCCGACGGCATGCGCATCCGCGGCGGGACACCGAGGGGCGGCACCATCGACAGCGCCGGCGACCACCGCATCGCGATGGCGTTCGCCATGGCCGCGCTGCGCAGCTCCGGCCCAATCGAGATCCGCGACTGCAGCAACGTCCACACCTCCTTCCCGGGCTTCGCAACGCTGGCGGCGAGCGCCGGCCTCGACATCGTGGTGCGCTACGGATGAGCAGCGACGAGATCATCGGGCAACAGCCGCCGATGGAGATTCCCGTGCTCACCATCGACGGCCCATCGGGCACCGGCAAGGGCACGATCGCCGCCGCGCTGGCCGAGCGTCTGGGGTTTCATATCCTCGACAGCGGCGCACTCTATCGCACGCTCGCGCTGGCCGCCCTGCGCGCCGACGTCGATCCCGACGACGGACCGGCCCTCGGCGAGTTGGCGGGGCAACTGCGGATCGGCTTCGCCGCCGGTCGCATGCTGCTCGACGGCGATGAGGTAGAGCAGCATATCCGTACCGAGGCCGTCGGCCGCGCCGCATCCCGCGTCGCCACCCACCCGCAGGTGCGCGCCGCCCTGCTCGGCTGGCAACGCGCCGCTGCCGTGCCCCCGGGACTGGTCGCCGACGGCCGCGACATGGGCTCGCGGGTCTTTCCCCAGGCGCAGGTCAAGATCTATCTCGACGCAAGTCCCGAAGAACGCGCGCGGCGCCGATATAAACAGTTGAAGGATAAGGGAGTGGATGCTAACCTGCGCGGCCTTGCGGTTGAGCTGCGCGAGCGCGATGCGCGCGATCGTGGCCGAACGCAGGACCCCTTGGTCGTGCCCGACGGCGCTCACCAGGTCGACACCACCGAGCTGTCCATCGCCGGTGTGGTCGATAGGGTGATGGCAATCGTCGACGCCTCCGCGCCGGCACTCCTGTCGTCACCGGCGCACGATCGAGCCGGGCCCAACCCCTGATCCGATTCTGCGCATGCCTCAGCGGGGGCTGCCGTTTGCTAGGTTGGCTGGTATTTAGGTTGCTGTTAAGGCTGCCTTATCTGCCGACGTAACCGGCAACATTGCCTCGCGGCTTGGTACGGTGCGGATGCCCACGGGGGCGCGGGCTCGGAACGTTAATATGGCGGCCCTGTTGGTCGTCGCTACTGGTGGCCGGCGAACAGCTCGTCGGCTGATTTTTATCTACAACAACCCCTGTTTTCAAGCGAGACCTCTTTCGCGAGACCCTGACCGCAGGATCGACTGCCGGAAACGCCGATGCCGCAGCACCGGCAGCCAGCCGCAGCGGTCATACCAGCCACGAGGGTCAAGTCGGTACACCCCGCAGATGCGCTGGGGTCGTGTGACGAGACAGGCCAGGCGGAAACGCCAGGAAACCCCAAACCCATGACCGAAAGCTTCGCGGAACTGTTCGAAGAGAGCCTGACTACTACCCAACTTCAGCCCGGCAATATCGTCACCGGGCAAGTTGTGGCCATCACGCCGGACTCCGTCATCGTCAATGCCGGCCTCAAGTCCGAGGGAATCATCCCGCGGAATCAGTTCATCAGCCCCGAAGGCGAGCTCGAAGTGGCCGTCGGCGATGATGTCCAGGTCGCACTCGATGCCGTTGAAGACGGCTCCGGCACCACAAGGCTCTCGCGTGAGCGTGCGAAGCGCTTGGCCGCCTGGGACAGCCTGGAGAAGGCGTTCGAGGACGGCGACACCGTCACGGGCATGATCAACGGCAAGGTCAAAGGCGGCTTCACCGTCGAGCTGGGCAACGTCCGCGCCTTCCTGCCGGGCTCGCTGGTGGACGTACGTCCGGTCCGCGACACCACCTATCTCGAAGGCAAGGACCTGGAATTCAAGGTCATCAAGCTGGACCGGCGCCGCAACAACGTCGTCGTCTCCCGCCGTGCCGTGGTCGAGGAAGAGTACAGCGCCGAGCGCGAGGCCTTGCTCGAGCGCCTGGAGGAAGGGGTCGAGCTCAACGGCGTGGTCAAGAACCTCACCGACTACGGCGCCTTCCTGGACCTGGGTGGTATCGACGGCCTGCTGCACATCACCGATATGGCCTGGCGCCGGGTCAAGCACCCGTCCGAGGTGGTGGAGATCGGCCAAGAGGTCATGGTCAAGGTGCTCAAGTTCGATCGCGAACGCCAGCGCGTCTCCCTCGGCCTCAAGCAGATGGGCGAAGATCCGTGGGTCAACATCTCGCGCCGCTACCCGGAGAGCACGCGGGTCTTCGGCAAGGTCACGAACATCGCCGACTACGGCTGCTTCGTCGAGATCGAAGAGGGCGTCGAGGGCTTGGTGCACGTCTCCGAGATGGACTGGACCAACAAGAACATCCATCCCTCGAAGGTCGTCTCCTTGGGCGACGAGGTCGAGGTCATGGTGCTCGACATCGACGAAGAACGCCGCCGTATCTCCTTGGGCATCAAGCAGTGCCAGATGAACCCCTGGGACGAGTTCTCGGCCACCCATAAGAAGGGCGACCATGTCGCCGGCCAGATCAAGTCCATCACCGACTTCGGTATCTTCATCGGCCTGGACGGCGGCATCGACGGTCTGGTTCACCTCTCGGACATCTCTTGGGACGAGGCCGGCGACGACGCCCTGCGCCGCTACAAGAAGGGCGACGAGATCGAGACCGTCGTGCTCTCGGTGGACCCCGAGCGCGAGCGCATCTCCCTCGGCGTCAAGCAGCTCGACAAGGACCCGTTCTCCAGCTTCGTCGCGCTGCATGAGAAGGGCAGCATCGTCAACGGCACGATCCTCGATGTCGACGCCAAAGGCGCGACCATCGATCTTGGCGAGGGTGTCGAGGGCTACCTGCGCGCCTCCGAGATCTCGCGCGATCGCGTCGAGGACGCCCGTGCGGTGCTCAAGCCCGGCGAGACCGTCGAGGCCAAGTTCGTCGGCGTGGACCGCAAGAACCGCACCATCTCGCTGTCGATCAAGGCCAAGGACTACGCCGAGGAGCAGGCCGCCATCAAGGGCTACTCCCGTGAGGCGCAAGCCGGGACCGCCACGCTTGGGGACATCCTCAAGCAGCAGATGGAAGAGGCCCAGCGGGACTGACGCCAGTCCGTGCAGGGACGCAGCTTTCCCGCCGACCTGAAAGCAGCATCACCGTCTGGACCGGCCCGTTGGGCCGGTCTGGAAGAATTTCCGGTTCGCAGGCACACCGACATGATGAAATCCGAGCTCATCGAGATTCTGGCCGCCGAGCAGAGCCATCTCGCCTACAAAGACGTCGAGCTCGCCGTCCGCTACATCCTAGAGCAGATGAGCACCGCGCTCGCCACCGGCGAGCGGATCGAGATCCGCGGCTTCGGCAGCTTCTCGCTGCACTATCGCCCGCCGCGAATGGGGCGCAACCCGAAGACCGGTGAAGCAGTTGCCCTATCGGGCAAATACGTACCGCACTTCAAGCCCGGCAAGGACCTGCGTGATCGCGTCAACGAGGCCTATCAGGTCCAGCTCGCGTCGGAGCTGGACGAGGAGCCGCTGCGGGCCGCCGCCGTCGGCGGCTGAGCCCGACTCCGCGCTCAATACATGTGCTGGCCACCGTTCACCGAGACGGTGGCCCCAGTAATGAAGTCCGCGGCATCGTCGACCAAAAACAGCACCGTCCTAGCGATGTCCTCGGGCTTGCCGAGCCGGCCCACCGGGATGCGTCGAACGATCTTCTCCAGCACCTGAGGCGGCACCGCCCTGACCATATCCGTATCCACGTAGCCGGGGGCCACCGCGTTGACCGTGATGCCCGTGGCCGCGCCCTCCTGCGCCAGCGCCTTGGTGAAGCCATGGATGCCGGATTTTGCCGCCGCGTAGTTGACCTGACCGTATTGTCCGGCCTGTCCGTTGATGGAGCCGATGTTGACGATCCGGCCAAAGGCGCGCTCGCGCATACCTTCGATGACTGCACGACTGCAGTTGAAGCAGGAGCCCAGGTTGGTATCGATGACCGCCTGCCATTTTGCCGGGTCCATCTTGTGCATGGTGCCGTCGCGGGTGATCCCTGCGTTGTTCACCAGCACCTCCACCGGCCCCAGCGCCTGCTCGATCTCCGCGACACCGGCCTGCACGGCCGCGAAGTCCCCCACATCGAATCGAAACGCGGGAATTCCGGTGCGCTCGGTGAACAGCTTCGCCGCGTCGACGTTGCCGCCGTAATTCGCCGCCACGCTATAGCCCGCGTCTCTTAGGGCCAGGCAGATTGCCTCGCCGATGCCGCGGGTGCCGCCGGTGACCAGTGCGACTCTTGCCATAAACATGCCTCGCTCGGTGATTTGTGATTGACCATCGGACGTGCCCGCGCCGGCACGCCCCACGGAGAAGACTGGCACGGGCGGACCACCCTTCGCAAGGCGCATCCATCAACGGCCATCGCTTGCGCGAACACCGGATACGCGCAGCCCGGCGTTTTCGGTAGAATGCTCAGGGACCTGCACCCTGGTGCGCCGGCGCAGGCCACGACAACGACAACGACGACGACAGGCTTCAAACAGGCAATGCCCGGCCGGCCAAGGCACCGAACCTCGGCCCAGGGCACCTGACCCCACGAGCCGGGATCACCCCGAAGGAGGACCCATGCCATCGCATGATCGCCCAACTGCCATCGCCCTGACCGTGCTCGTCTGGGGACTTGCCGGTGCCATCTTCGGCGCCCTGTTTATCGCGCTCTACCAGATCCTTACGCTGCTCACCCTCGGGGCTTGGCAGACGTTGATCATCGCCTCGCTCGCCGCCGCCATGACAACGGTGGCGTTCTACAGCTCGATGCAGGTGGCGATGGTCGGCGCAACCAGCGGCGTGATCGCCTCGATCGGCTACCTGATCCTCAGCGCCCAGCGCATCGAGCTGCCCGCCATCGCCGGTGTCGCCGCCATCCTCGGTGCCGTCAACGGGCTGTTCTTTACCTGGATGATCCGCCGCACGGCACGCCCCTTGGCGGAGACCTTGACCGGACTGCTGGCCGGGCTCGGCGCCGGCGTCATCCTGTCCGTTGTCCTCCACTTTTATCCGGGCAACTTGAGCGCGTTCGTCATGGCCGCAGGGATCGTCGCCCTGGTCGGCTCCCTGTTCCAACTCAACGAGCACTGGATCGTCCAGGTCTGCAGCGGCTGGCTGCCGGCGGGGCTCGCCGCACCGATGGTCTCGGCGCTGATCGCCGCCGTCGTCGCGGCCAGCATCTGGATGATGAGCGGAACCACCGCAGCGGCAATGGACCTCGCCACCAAGGCGGTGATCGACGGTGTTGTCAGCGACGTTCCCGAGGGATTCCTGGGCGGCATGCTCGGCGGCGCGATCACCGGACTGGTGCTTGAGCTGCTCGGCTTCCACGTCGAGGAGCATGAGGGACTCTGAGCCTGCGCGGCGGGCGGGAAGCATCCGCGCCAAGACGCGCTTAGGATCGGTTCAGAAACAAGTGGCGCAGACGCCCGCTCGCTAAACCTTTTGACTGGCCATTTCGTGGTTGCGCCTGCACCACTTGTTTCTGAACCTTGACTTAGCCGAACAAACGCGGCACCAGAATCAAGGCCCAGATCAACATTGCAAAGGCGATGCTGGTGAAGACCGCCGCCGAGGCGATGTCCTTGGCGCGTTTGGACAGCTCATGCCGTTCCAGGCCGACACGATCGACATTGGCCTCGATGGCCGAGTTCAGCAGTTCGACGATCGGCACCATCAGCAGGCTGCCGACGAGCATGGCCCGCTCCGCCGGGGTCGCGCCCAACAGGATACCGACCGGGATCAGCGGCACCAACAGTATGACCTCTTGACGAAACGCCTCCTCCAGTTCCCAACAGGCCTTGAAGCCCTTCATCGAATAGCCGAAGGCGTTGACGATTCGGCGCCAGCCTTTGGTGTTGTGATTGGCCATCGAGGTCCTCAGTGGTGCGCATGGATGAATCGATACGGGCCTTACATTATCCCCCTGCACTCCCCGACATTGCCAACCCGATTCCACAACCTAAGCAGCTTACCCAGCCAACGCAACAGCAGCTTACCCAGCCAACGCAACAACAGCTTAACCAGCTAACGCAACTTTGGAGCCGCCCATGTTCGAGCTACAAGATGGTGTCCTGCATATCCACTCCTTTCTTGCCCTGACCATCGGCATCATCGTCTTGTTCGTCGGCAAGCGACTGAACGATGCCTTCGGTCCGCTGCGGGAATTCAGCATCCCGGAGCCCGTCACCGGCGGCCTGCTGTTCTCGATCCTGTTCGGGCTGCTCTATTTCACCGCCGGTGTCGCGGTCGAGTTCGACTTGGCGGCCCGGGACGCGCTGCTGATCTACTTTTTCACGACCATTGGCATCAACGCCAGCCTCTCGGACCTGCGCGCCGGGGGCAAGCCGCTGATCATCCTGCTCGCGATCACCATCGGCTACATGGTCTTGCAGAACATCACCGGCATCTCGGTCGCGGCCCTGTTCGGCCTGCCAACGGCCGTCGGCATGCTCGGCGGCACCGTCTCGCTGATCGGCGGACACGGCACCGCAATCGCTTGGGCGCCGCAAATCGCTGAAGGCTACGGCATCACAAACGCCATGGAGATCGGCATCGCCTGCGCCACCTTTGGCCTGATCCTGGCCAGCGTGATGGGCGGCCCCATCGCCAAACTGCTGATCAAGCGCCATGGGCTGACCGCCACCGAGCAGGGGACCCAGGACGTGGGACTGACCCAAGAAGAGGACCGCAGGGGGATCAACCACCTGGACTTCCTCGATGCGGTACTGGCGATCCATATCTGCGCCATCGTCGGCCTGGTGCTGAACGAGATCGTTGCCGATCTCGGCCTGAAGCTGCCGTTGTTCGTGACCTGCCTGTTCGCCGGCATCATCCTGACCAACCTGGTACCGAAGAACTTCCCGCGCATCAGCGGCCGAGGCTGGCCATCGCGTACGCCGGCCATAGCACTGATCGCCGACATCGCCCTGGGCACCTTCCTGGCCATGTCCTTGATGAGCATGCAGCTATGGACGCTCATCGATCTGGCCGGACCGATCCTCACCATCCTTGCCGCCCAGTTTGCGATCGCCGTCTCGGTGGCGATCTTCATCGTCTTCCCGGCCATGGGACGCAGCTACGACGCCGCCGTGGTCTGCTCCGGATTCGGCGGTATCTCCCTGGGCTCGACACCGACGGCCATGGCCAACATGTCGGCGGTCACCCAGCGCTACGGGCCGTCCCACCTCGCCTTCATCATCGTGCCGCTGGTCTGCGCCTTCTTCATCGACCTGATCAATGCATTGCTGATCCCGTTTTTCCTCAAGACCTTCAGCTAGGTCGGGATCGGGCCGCTCTCGGGGGCTGCGCAGGGTCTGCGTCAGCCCCGCGCACCTTCACCCTTGCAGAGGTCTTGGAGCGCATCGAGTTCGGCCTCGTCGAACCCGGCGCGCCGACGCGCGTCCAGATTCAACGGACAACGGACCTGTCCGTTGAAGTGCTCGGCCAGCAGCGATAGGTAGGTCGCCCCGGGGTCGGACAATCCGCGCTCGGCGCAGAGCCAGCGAAACCATCGGCTGCCGATGGCGACATGCCCGACCTCATCGCGCAAGATGACTGCCAGCGCGTCGGCGCTGGCATCGTCGCCGGCGCCCCGCAGCCGGGTGATCATCGCCGGTGTTACGTCCAGACCCCGCGCTTCGAGCACCCGCGGCACGAGCGCCATCCGCCGCAGCGGATCTTCAGCAGTCGCAACGGCCATCTGCCAAAGCCCATCATGGGCCGGCAGATCCCCGTAGTCCGCCCCCAGCGCGCGGAGCCGATCGCGCATCAGCCCGAAGTGGCGGGCCTCCTCGTCGGCAACCGAGATCCAATCGCCGTGGAACGCCGCCGGCAGGTCCGGGAAACGCTGCACCGCATCCAATGCCAGGTTGATGGCATTGAATTCGATGTGCGCGACGGCGTGCAGCAAGGCCGCTCGTCCGCGGGCATCGCCCAAGCCGCGTCGCGGCAGCGAGCGCGGCGGCACCAGCGCGGGGCACTCGGGTCGACCCGGATCATCAAGCGGCTCCCAGTCCATCGGCGCGCCGGCGGTCAGCTCGCCTTGCCGCCATCGCTCGGCCAGCGCGGCCACGAGCGCGCACTTGCGCTGCGGATCTCGCTCCGCCAGGCAGACGGCAGCAGCCGGAGCCGTCAGGACTAGCTGTTGACCAGATCTCAAAGGGTCTTGGAACGCCGTTGACGTCATCTTGTCCTACTGTTGTATAGATAATAACTGAGACGCAGGCTGGACTGAGGGCAGATCCGCCCCATCTTCCAGACCGATTGATGGTCCGCATAAACCGGACCGGAAGAATCGGTTATCCTTCATCGGTAATCGACCAAGCACTGAAACACGCCACCGGCACCACGGCCGGCCAAACAGCCACAGATGCGGCCTGGCATGCCGGCCCCGCAGTCTGGGTGAAGAGAGGTTTTCGTCCACCATGAGACTTTGCAGCAGTTGCCGAAAGAGCCCCTGGCCATTCGTCATGGTCGCCTTCATCAGCACAATGATCGCGTTCGTCACCTGGCTGATGCTGGGCTACGCCCAGGGCAGCCCGCTGGTGCAGATCCTGGGCACATTCGGGGTTTTCGTCGCGATCGGGGCAACCATGCTGCACTATGTCCTCAGCTGCATGCGCCGCCACTGCGCCCAGCTCGGGCATCAGCACCATCATGGGGAAATACGGAAGATCGATCGCAACCCTCAGCTCAACGCATCGAGCTGAGCGCAATCACCAAACGGCACTGATCGTCACGGAAGGATAACCGCCCGGAACATCCGGTCGCCCCGCGTAAGCAGGGTGTCGCCGGACCCCTCAGTGCCTGCCCCACACCAGCCCGGCATCCGCTGTTCCGTAAGTCGGACAGGCTCCTAGTGCTTTGCCGCGAAACTGACGAGACCGGCGGCACCTGTGGGAGCGATTTGCAATCGCGACTGCCGCGACGCGGAAGATCGCGACTGCAAGTCGCTCCCACAGCGCCGGTGGCCTCGGGACTTCCGCAGCGGTGCACTAGACACCGGGCTATGACCCCCCACCGGTTGCCGCCGAGCGATAAGCGTTCATTCGCAGCACCTTGGCGCCCCCTTGATTCACGTGCTGCACATAGGCATCGAAGCCGTCCGCCGGGCAGAGTATCCATCCACGGAATGATTCCGTGAGCTTGCCTTCGCGCAGACGCGGGGGCTCATCGCGCTTGACCTCGACCTTGATGACATTGCTCTCACCAATGGCGCGCTCGGGGTCGCGAAGGACGGTCTCGCCGGCCCAACGCTTGAGCATGTGAAAGAAGTCGCTCGTGCGACTGCGCCGCTCGGTCAACCGGTCCGCGAGACCGAGGAGCAACAAGCGCTTGTACTCGACCTGGGCATCGAACTCGTCATCGAAAGCGGCCACGCTGAAGCCTGATTGCAGGGCCACGGAGCCACGGCCGACCAGATAGAGGAAAAGGTCGTGCAGATCTTGCCAAGTGTGCTTGGGCCATGGTCGATCCCAGTCGATCCCGTAGCGGATCTGCCGACCGATGAAGCGGAAGAACTGGCGCAGCACCCATTCGCGCTCGTCGTCTTCTTCGATCAAGACGCTTGAGCGGGCGCGATCGAGCTCCGTCAGACACTGGCGCAGGTTGCGCGTCATCAGCATGAACAGCCGCTGCTCGAGCGTCAAACCCACCGGGGCACCCTGTTCGGCCGCACTCGCCGACGTCATGGGCTTCGGCAGCCCGGCGGCTGCCTTAAGAATGGGCTTCTTGAGACTTTCCATCGCCGCAACCCGGTCATAGGGGTCCATGCGGGACCGCTGGACGCGGTCGAGTTCAAGCATCAGCATCGGCAGCGCCTGTTTGAGTCCCTGCTTGCGCAGGAGCTCAACGCGATTGCGCACGGTCGAGGCAGTCAGCTCGCCAGCTGCCTCGCCGGAGCTGGGGTTGTCTAGCGGGTCGTCATCCATCAAGCGTGGTTCCGGGTTCATGAAGCGGTGCCCTGTCTTGCTGCGTCCGCCAACGGAATTGTGGGTCGACGGCGATTCTAATCTCGTCTTCCGTGATGCTTGGCCGTCTCAGTGCCCCTAGCCTGTTGTTGCGGCGACCCCGCCGCTGTTAGCACATGACTATAGCGCAATGTCGACTGGAATCACTGGACTGGCGCACAAAAACGGGCTTTGCGCCCACACCCGACAGGCCCCGAAGCCGGCGGGTGACCGATGGCATCCAATCCCGCGGACGGGGGCTGCGAAGCTCCAGGGGGCTGCACAGGGTCGAAGAGCATAAGCATAACTCAGCCATCGATCTACGCACAGTCAGGCGGCGTCGCCACAGGTGCCCGAGTCGGCTGCAAAGAATGCCCGCACGGCGTCGAGCTCCCGACTCATCGCCATCGGCGGCAGACTTTTCAGGAAGGCATTGCCGTAACCGCGGCGCAGCAGCCGAGGATCGCAGACCACCAGGACACCGCGATCGCCGGCGCCTCGAATCAGCCGCCCGGCCCCCTGTTTCAACGCAATCACGGCCTGCGGCAGCTGCAGGTCGCGAAACGGGTTGCCTCCACAACGCTTCAGTGCATCGACCCTCGCTTGCAGGATCGGGTCACTGGGCGCGGCAAACGGGAGCTTGTCGATGATGACACAGGATAGCGCCTCGCCGCGCACGTCCACCCCTTCCCAGAAGCTTGATGTCCCCAGCAGGACGGCGTTGCCCAACTGACGAAAGCGCTCGATCAGCTCGGCCCGAGGTGCACTGCCCTGCACCAGCAGCGGATAGCTGATCCGGGACTCCAGCAGCCGCGCCGCCGCCGACAGCGACCGGTGACTGGTAAACAGCATGAACGCACGACCGCGGCTGATCTGCAGCACCTGGCAGGCAAGGTCGACCACGGCCTCGATGTAGTGCGCCTGTGCGGGCTCCGGAAGGCCCTGCGGGATCAGCAGAAGCGCCTGCTGGCGATAGTCGAACGGGCTGTCCCAGCGCTCTGTGCGGGCATCGTCGACCCCGAGCTGGCGGGCGAAATGCTTGAACGATTCACCCACCGCCAGCGTCGCCGACGTGAACACCCAGGCCGCCCGCCGCTGCTGTCGATGGGCGCGAAAGATCTCGGCAACGTCCAGCGGGGTCTGCTGCAGCCGAAAGCTCCGGCCGTGGACATCGAACCAGCGGACCCGCTCGGCTTCAGCCTTCCCCATCAGGCTCAACAACCGGCTGCTCAAGCCCCGCGCACGCGTCTGACAGTGGTCCAATCCCTTGCCGCGACCGCGCATCGGCTCGAGTACGTCCGCCAGGCCGTCGAGGGCGGCGACGGTGCTCCGCAGCGCCTCCTGCACGTCCGCGCTGCCCTCCAGCTCCCGCCATGGCCCGCGCCGATCCGGCCCCCCGAGACTACGCCGGAGCCCGCGCGTGGCCTGCACGAGCAGGGCGGCGGCGTCAAGCACCGCCGGCAGGTCGCCGGCTTCGCGCTGATATGCGTTTTCTAGGTCCCGGGCCAGATCGAGCAGTTGCCGTCCACTGACCGAGACACCGAAGAACGATCCGGCCACATCGGGCAGTTGGTGCGCCTCGTCGACGATGAAGACGTCCGCGCAGGGCAAGACCTCGCCCTGCCCCTCGTCCCGCAGCGCGATATCGGCACACAGGAGGTGATGATTGATCACGACCAGCTCGGCCTCTTGCGCTTCCCGCCGGGCGGCCATGAAATGACAGCTTGCCCACTGCGGGCAGCCTTGACCGAGACAGTTGTCCGCCGTGGATGTGACCAGCGGCCAAACCGGGTCTTGCTCCGGGATCGGCAGCTCGGCGATGTCGCCGAGCCGAGTCACGACGGACCAGTCCCGGACCGCATGCAGCTCGGCGGCGGCGGCACCATGACGCCGACGCGGGTCGGCCATGGCGTGATCGAGCCGATGCAGGCAGAGATAGTTGCCGCGTCCCTTCAGCAACGCGATCCGAACCGGCATACCGAGGGCGCCTCGAATGGTCGGCAAGTCCCGATGGTAGAGCTGGTCCTGGAGATTTCGGGTGCCCGTGGACACCACGACCTTGAGACCGCTGAGCAGCGCCGGGACGAGATAGGCGAAGGTCTTGCCGGTGCCGGTGCCGGCCTCGCAGATCAGCGTTTGACCCTGGGCCAGGACCTCGCCGACAACCTCGGCCATGGCCTGCTGCTGGGGCCGATGGCTGTAGCCTCCCGGGTGCTGCGCCAAGGCGCCGTTCGGCCCGAGGACGTCGTCGATGGCGTCCCGCACTGTTATTGGACCCGTCGTGGGAGCGCCGACCTCAGCTGCCGGCGGCCCGACGCTCGGCCTCCGCGGCACCGGTCACATCACCGGTCTGACGCTTGGCCGTGGCGATGATCTCCCAGTTGTTGCGCTTGAGCTGGTCGCGATCGCCGGCCAACGCGTTGGATCGGCTGGCGAAATTCTTGGCGTCATTGAGCAGCCCCTGCTCCATGCGTACCCGGGCGAGCCGGTTCCAGAGATAGGCCTCCTGCGGCTGGATGCGCAACGCGCGCTCCAGCGTTGCCGCCGCTCCGGCGTAGTCACCGCTTTGGCGTTGTTGATCGGCACGACTTGTCAGGGCATCGACGGCAGGCGGCATGCCCGTCGGCGCCAGGCCGGCCGCGGCAGGGGCCGCGGCCGCCTGACTCTCGGGTGCCGGCGGTGCAGCGGGCGCCGCCGGCTGACTCGGCTGGGGGTCGGCGGCCACCGGCTGCTGGGCAACCGGCGTCGACGGCGCCGCGGGCGGGGCCGGACGCTGCGCGGGCTCAGCCGCGGCGACCGGGGCCGAGGGCTCGCTGACCGGTGCCCCGTCGCCGCTGGCCGCCGCGGCCTGGGCAGTCTCGGCTGCCGGCTCGCTGGTCCGCTCCGGCTCCGGCTCGGGCTCGGCCTCCGGCGGCTGGTAGGCATAGACCTGAGTCGGACGGGGGGTGGGCGGCGCCTTGGGCTGCTCAGGTGGCTCGGGGCGCGGGCTCGGTGCCTCGGAGACCGGCGCCGGACGCGTGGCGCTCACCACCGGGGCCGGCGGTTCGGTACGCTCCGGCAGGGCGCAGCCCACGAGCAGGAGCGGGATCGACGCCAGCAGCGCCCAAGGGGCGCGGGCCTGTTTCAGCAACGCCAAAATTGGTTGGTACATCTCAGTTTCCGTAAAAGTCGCTCATAAATGGATTCGAGGCCCGCGCGGCGCGCTGCGTTTCGGCCGGACGCCGCGACCGGGGCTCGGGCTCGGGCTCGGGCTCGGGCGTCGACACCCGAGCGACCTCCGGCTCGGCGGCGGGGCGGCCAGGGCCGCGGTCGGAGCCGCCGCCCGAGCCGCAGGCCCGCTCATGCCCACGACTGAACGGGATCGACGAGCCGCAGGCATAGACGATATCGTCCGGCACCCAGCCGCCAAGGGGCTGGTTTTCGATACGGGCCATGATGTCGCCCCACAGGCGTAGCGCGCCGCTCGACCCGCTGAGTCCGGTGGGCTTGTTGTCGTCGCGCCCGACCCAGACAACGGCGACCTTGTCACCGCTGAAGCCGGCAAACCAACTGTCGCGCATGTCGTTCGTGGTCCCGGTCTTGCCGGCCACGATCAGCTCCTTCGGCAAGCGGGACTTCAACCAGGTCGCAGTGCCCTGCTCCACGACCTTGCGCATGGCCCACTGCGTCAGGTAGGCCGCATCGCTGCCGACCACCGGCTGCACCGCCAGCGGGTAGCGGTTGAGCGGTCGGCCGGCGGCATCGAGCACCTCGCGGATGGTGCGCAGCGGGGCGCGGAAGCCGCCGCCGGCGATGGTCTGATAGACCTGCGCAACCTCGATCGGGGCCAGCGAGACCGACCCGAGCAGCATTGCCGGCACCGCGTCGAAGTCGCGCATGGCGCCGAGCCGACGCAAGGTCTCGGCAACGCGGTCCACGCCAAGCTGCATGCCGAGGTTGACCGTGGCCAGGTTGTAGGATTTCGCCAGCGCGCGGTAGAGCTGCACCGAGCCGTGGGTGCGATGATCGTAGTTCTGCGGACGCCAGATCTTGCCACCGGCACGAATGCCGACGGACTTGTCGGCGATCGGCGTCACCAGCGAGAAGCGCTCCGGCTGCGCCAGCGCGGTCAGGTAGACCACCGGCTTGATCAGCGAGCCGATGGAGCGCACGGCGTCCAAGGCGCGGTTGAAGCCGGCGTAGTCCGGGTTGCGGCTGCCGACCAGGCCCAGCACCTCCCCTTGAGCCACCGATGTGACCACCGCCGCCGTCTCCAGCGTGCCGACCTTGAACCGGCGCCGGCGATCCAATGCCGGCAAGCGCTCACGCACCGCCACCTCCACCTCGGCCTGGATGAGCGGGTCGAGGGTGGTGAAGATCCGCAGCCCCTCGGAGCGCAGGTCCTCCTCGCGGTAATCGCGCCGCAGCTGTCGGCGCACGAGCTGGACGAAGTCCGGATAGACGCCCGCCGGCCGCCCGCCGCCCTTGCGCAGGCCGAGGGGCTCAGCCTTTGCCCGGGCCGCATCCTCGCGGGAGACGATCTGGTGGTGGGCCATCATGTCGATGACCAGATTGCGGCGCTCGAGCACCTTTTCCGGATGCCGCTGCGGGTTGAACTCCGAGGGCCCCTTGAGCATGGCCACCAGCATCGCCGTCTCGGCAATGCCGAGCTCATCGAGGTCGCGATTGAAATAGAAGTGGCTGGCGAGTCCGAAGCCGTGGATGGCGCGGCTGCCGTCCTGCCCGAGATACACCTCGTTGATGTAGGCGGTCAGGATCTCGTCCTTGGAGTAGCGCGCATCGAGCAGGACCGCCATGTAGGCCTCGTTGAGCTTGCGCTCGAGGGTGCGATCCTGGGTCAGGTAGAAGTTCTTGACCAGCTGCTGGGTCAGGGTGCTGGCGCCCTCCACGGCGCGCCCGGCCATGAGGTTTTTGTAGGCGGCGCGGATGATGCCCTTGGGGTCGACCCCGTGGTGGCGGTAGAACTTCCGATCCTCCACCGCGAGCAACGTCTTGATCACCCGCGTCGGCACCTGCTCGCGCGCGAGCAGCACCCGGTCCTCGTTATGGGTCGGATAGATGCTGGCGATCAGGGCCGGGTCGAGCCGCACCAGGGCCTCGCTCGGGGAGCCGTCGGCGCTGATCAGATCGGTGATGACGCCGTCGCTGATGCGCACATCGAGCAGGCGCTCCGGCTCGCCGCCGTCCCAGAAGCGGAACGGCCGCGTGCGCACCAGGATGCGCTCGCCATCGACGCCCCAGCTGCCGGCCCGACTCGGCAGCTCCATGCGCCGGTAGCTGAGGCGCTCGAGCTCGCCCTGAAGCTGCTCGGGCGTCAGCTGGCGGCCGACGTAGAGCTCCAGCGGGCGTGCATAGACCCGTGCCGGCAGCGCCCAGCGCTTGCCCTCGAACTTGGCGCGGACCACCTTGTCGAGGTGCATGCCGTACAGCGCCCCGGCGAGCCCGACCGCGAGCACCACCAGAAACAGGCCGCGGATCAGCCAGCCCAGCAGGCCGGGGCCACGACGACGACGGCGGGACGTGCCGCGGGAATTTTGCGGATGACGGGATGAGGAAACGGGTTTCACAACAGGCTTGACGGAGTCTCTTTGCAGGGCCTCGGCGGCGACGGCGACGATGCCGCCAACACCTTCGGTGCTATCATTTTCAATCGCTTAATGATCCCACCGCAGACCGATTCTAACAAGGCCCGGGACACCGGCCGGGACAGCCGGCACCGAGCAGTGGCGCGCGGCGCGGTGCCAACATGGCGTTTTCGGGAATTGCCCCGCACGCGCGCTCCTGCTAGCCTCGCCCCGCCGGCTGATCGCGTCGGCGCGACCGCTTAGACTGTAATGCAAAGGGAGGCCCATGGAACATCCGAGCCAAGCACCCGCGCCCGTCTTCTGCTTCTGCTCGCAGGATGCACCCTGCATGCGCCTGAGCGACGCCCTCGCGGCCCGCGGCATGGTGCTGCGTGTGTTGCGCAACGCGGCGGATCTGCGCCATGCGCTCAACGCCGAGCCCCGCGCGGTGGTGGTGCTGTTCACCGAGCACATCCCGGCCCCGGGCTCGATCAGTGCCTTGGCCCATGACCTGTCCACGCAACGGCTGGTCTGCGTCGCCCCGCGCGACGACCTGGCGCTGCGCCTGGAGGCATTGCGCGCCGGCGCCGCCGGCCTCCTGACCGGGGCCGTGCTCCCCGAGGCCATCGTCGACGCCATCGAGCAGGCGATGCGCGCGGGCGAGGCCCTGGGCCGACGCATCCTCATCGTCGACGACTCACCGCTGGCCGCCAAGGTGCCGACCAAGATCCTGCAGGCGGCAGGCTTCGAGGTCGAGCAGCTCACCGACGAGCTGAAGACCCTGTCGGTCCTGGCGGCATTCGAGCCGGAGCTGATCATCCTTGACCTGCATATGCCCAAGGCGAGCGGTGCCGAGCTGGCCGCGTTGATCCGGGAACAGCCACGGTTCGCGCTGACGCCGATCATCTATCTGTCCGACGAGCGTGACCCGGACGTACAGCGCCGGGCGCTGCGCCTGGGCGGCGACGAGCTGCTGAACAAGCCGGTGGCCCCGGATGTGCTCGTCGAAGCGGTCAACAGCCGCCTGCACCGCAGCGTCGTGATGCGCGCGCGGCTGGCCGCGGAGCACAGCCACGATCCGATCACCGGCCTCGCCAATCGCGCCGGTTTCCTGAAGATCCTCGCCGCCGAAATGGACCAGCCGCGGCGGCGACAGCCCGGCAATGGGCTCGTCTTCCTCACCATCGACCAAGGCGATCGGATCGCCAAGGCCACCGGCGTCGGCGGCGGTGACGCGCTGATGGCCCGCGCCGCGGCGCTGCTGCACCGAAACCTGCTCGCCGACGACCAAGCCGCCCGGTTCGGTATCTACAGCTTCATGGTCCTGGCCCAGCGGGACGACGACGCGGCCCTGATGGGCTTCGCCGAGCACCTCTATCGCGCCTTCGGCGATCATTCCCTCGACCTGGCGGGCAGCAGCACCCGGCTGTCGGTCAACATCGGTCTCACCACCCTCGACCTGCCCGCGGACGATGCGCTGACGCTCATCGCCCGCTGCGAGCGCGCCTGCCGGGCCGCCGGCGAGACCACCGGCCGCCGTCTGCTGCGCTACTCACCGCAGACCGCGGCCACCGATGAGGACAGCCAATTCGCCGTCGTCCAGGAGATCGAACAGGCCCTGGAGGACAAATCCTTCCCGATCGCATTCGAGCCCATGATCGTCATCGATGCGCACGACCCCACCGAGCGCTACCTGTGCGGGCCGGCGCTGGAGCAGCTCGCCGGCCGCACCGGCGTCGGCTATCCCGCACTGATGCTCACCGACGGGGGCGCGCTGTGCGAGCGCATCGATCGCCGCACCCTAAAGCAGGGCCTGCAAGAACAGTCCCGACGCCTGCGGGCCGGCGCGGATTGCCGGGTATGGGTGCGTCAATCCATGCGCAGCCTGCGCTCGAAGGATTGGCTGTTGAGACTGCTCGACTACCGCCGACGCCTCCAACTCGCCGAGCGACCGCTGTGGCTGGTGGTCTCCGAGGACGACCTGCTGGCGAACCTGTCCGTGGCGGCGGGCATGTTCCAGCTCCTTAAGACGCGCCGCATCGGCATCTGCATCGAGCACTTCTCCGATGAGCGGGTCGCCCGATCACTGCTGGACGACTATCCGATCGCCTGGCTGATCGCGCACCCCGAGTGCGTCGAGGGCAATCTCAATCGCCTCGCCGAACTGGTCTCGGCGGCCCATGCCCGCGGCGCCCGCGTCATCGCGCGGATTGCCGATCCCGACAGCCTGACGCGAATCCTGCAAAGCGGGGTCGACCTCGCCCACGGCGCCTTCGTCCAGTCCCCCGAGCCCGAGATGTGCTACGACTTCGGTGGCGGCGGGTAGACGACCATGCCGAGCAGCCCCAGGACTTTGGCGATTTCCGACAATCGAGCCCCGGCGACAGCCAACCCCGGCACATCCAGCTGGCAAAGCGCTCGGTGAGCACGGCCGCGGCCTTGGCAACGAGATCCCGTTCTACGCCTTCGACTACCCTCCCGAGCAGGAGCTGGCGGTGCGCACACACATCGGCTTCCCTGGAGCAGATCCCGCAAGGCACCGACCGGACCTGCGCATCTCCCACGTGGATCTCTGCACCCTGGTTGTGGACCCCCCCAAGGCGCGTGGCCTCTACCACAAGGCCCTGGCAAACAGCGCCAGCAGGGCGATCAGGCGCTACTCAAGGCCCTGGCCGCGCCGCTCGACGCCGGCAAGCTGGCCGCGGCCCTGCTCCACCAGGCCGAGCCCGCGACCAAGGACTTGGTGCTGGTCTCCGGCGTCGGCAGCGCCTACCCGCTGCTGCGCACCCACAACCTGCTGAACAACCTCCACGCCGGCATGGGCAGCACGCCCCTGGTGCTGTTCTACCCCGGCGTCTACGACGGCCAGTCGTTGCGGCTGTTCGGCATCCTGCAAGACAAACCCTACTACCGCGCCTTCAGACTCGTCGATTAGGAGCCCGCAAATGTTGATCAGGGAGCTGTTCTCCAAACCCATCGACCGCCCCATCAACGGCGTCATCAAGGCCGATCAGGACGATGCCGCCTCGGTCTGGCAGGAACTGGACGAGTACGTCGTCACCAAGGAGCTGGACATCCACTTGCGGAAATTCATCACGGCCTATCTGGACGCCATCTTCGAGCGATTCGAGAAGCTCCCCCACTGGACGCCGCTGATCGAACGGGCGCGCAACAAGATGGCCAGCCGCGACCTGGCCTTCCGCGACGCCTTGCACAAGCAGCTCGAAGAGCAACAAGCGCATCGTCATCACCCTCTGCGCCCAGATGTTGTTGCTAAACGGCTATCTCTACTGCGCCAAGGTTCGGCACCCTGCTCGCCGAGGTCAAGGCCGTCACCGGAAAGAGCGCGGACTAGGGGGCTATCGACTAACGACTAACCACTTATCGCCATCCACACACCATGACCATCGCAGAGATCATCTATGCGCATAGCCGCCGGCTTCCCGAGCAAGCCGCGCGCGAAGCCCTGAGCTATATCGAGTTTTTGGAGCATCGCTATGGTGTTCGATCACCCGCTGAGGCCGAACAGGACGATACCGAAGCGTTCCTTGCGGCTGTCGCCGGCGGATTGAGTGCCGACTTTCCGGACGATATCTCCGACGCGGACCTGGGCAAGGATAGGCCTCGTCAGGATCTCGACTGATGCCAATGCCATTAAGTTAACGAGCGATGGGAACGCTTTGTGGGAGCGGCTTCCAGCCGCGACTCGGCTGGCGCGCAGAGCGTCGCGGCTAGAAGCCGCTCCCACGGCTTAACTTAACGGCATTGCGACTGATGCCCTATCTGCTCGATACCAACGCCGCGATTGCGTTGATGAAAGGTCATCCCGCGGTTAAATCGCATGTCCGTCAAGTCGGGCGCCCTCTGTGCCAATGTAGGTGAGACAGTTGCGGATCTGCGCGACGGTAGAAGGTGAATTGTGGTTCGGCGTTGCCAAGAGCACGCGCATTGCAGAAAACACCGAGCGCCTGTTGCAGCTACTCGCCTGGCTTCCCAGCCTACCCTTTAACGGCGAAGCGACCCGCCGATTCGGTGAAATCCGGGCGCATCTCGCCCGTCAGGGCACACCCATAGGTCCCTATGACTTGCAGATCGCCGCAATCGCGCTCGCCGCAGACCTCACCGTGGTGACGAATAACACCTCGGAGTTCCAGCGTGTGCCGAGTTTGCTTTGCGAGGATTGGATGCAATGCGCATCTACGGTTCTGGCTCCCAAGCTCCAGACACATCCACTACCCTTATCGAGCGCTTCCACCAGGAGGGCCGGCGCGTCGTCTTCTGGCACGACCCGGCGCGTGAGTTCGAGGAGAGTCTGCCAGCGCTGGTTCAGGCGCTGGACGGCGTGAGCCTGCTGCGCCTTGATGAACACCCGGCGCTGGCGATCAAGGTCCAGCTGGAGCAGGACGACCCGAGCGGTCGCTATCTGCTCTACGCCCCGTTCGATCCACCGGCACCCGAGCAGGACTGGCTGCTCGATATCCGCCTGCACAGCGGCAGCCTCAGCGCCGACCGGGCCTCGCTGTCGTCTGCGACCTCGGTCGGGCACCACATGCGAGCAGGACCCCTGATCTCATGACACCGCTTGTCCTGGTGCCGAGGCTCGGCCTCGGCAGCCTGCTCGCCGAGGGTCGAGAGCGTCACCGGCAAGGGTGCGGACTAGGCAGCTATCCAACCACAACCAACGCGCATCCATTCGATGGAACCCATTCGCATCATCTACGAAGACACACCGGATTCGATTCCAGTTCCTGAGCAACTCCGCCACCGGAAAACCGAGATCATTCTGTGGCCACTTGAAGATTCGACGCTTATCAGGTGACGAGGCTCTGGTAGCGACGTACATGTTGCCGACCAGCGCATCGCCCTTAGGCTCGAACTCGGCGACGGCGTCAAGGTCGCTCAAGGACGATGTGGACCGCTTGCCAGACAAACACGGCCGGGCTAAAGTGCACACGTTATCGTATGTACATTGCGAGGCTCGCATGACAACACAGACCACGCGCGTGTTCATGAACGGAAACAGTCAGGCGGTGCGGATTCCGGCGGAGTTTCGGCTCGACACCGACCGGGTGGAGATCCGCTGTACCCCCGATGGCGACCTGATCCTGCACCCACTGCGCGAGCCACGAGGGGATGCGCTGCTGCGGGCGCTCGAAGGCTTTGACGACGACTTCGTGCGGGCACTGGAAGAGGCGCAAGCCGACCAGGCTCCGCCGCAGGAGCGCGACGGGCTGTGACCTACATGCTTGACACCAACAGCCTGATCTACCTGATCAAGCAGCGCCCGCCTGGTGTTGCGGAGCGCATCAACGCGCTGCCCGCCGATAGCAGGCTGTGCATGTCGTTCGTCACCTATGCCGAACTGCTCAAAGGGGCCGAGCGCAGCACGCGCAAATCGAACGTGCTGCAGCGGCTGACCCTGCTGATCCGTCAGGTCCCAGTGTTCTACCCCTCCGACGCCGGGATCTGCGGCCATTACGCGGGGCAATTCACGCGGCTGAAGGCCGCCGGCACGCCGATCGGCGGCAATGACCTCTGGATTGCGGCGCATGCGCTGGCAATGGACGCCGTGCTGGTCACCAACAATCTCAGGGAGTTCGAGCGCGTCGGCGGCCTCAAGCTGGAAAACTGGGTGCAACAGGACTCGGGGGCTGAACAGAGGAGCTGATGGACACGCAACGCATCGAGGTGGCGCTCCGGCAGCGATTCGACACCGACAGCCACCGCATCGTCTTCTGGCACGACCCGGAACGCGCGTTCGAGGAGGGTCTGCCGGCGCTGATGCAGGGGCTGGACGGGGTGAGCCTGCTGCGCCTTGATGAGCACCTAGCCAGTGGCCTGCTCCAGCACTGGCGCCTGCCGCAGGTGCCGAATCAGCAGCACTATCTTCGCGCGCGAGGTCGCCCGGGTGCTGGCCAAAGGACCGGACCGCCGCGTGTTTGTAATCATCAGCGATGCCTTCCGCTACGAGGCCGCGCAGGAGCTGACCGCACAGCTCAACGGCCGCTACCGCTTCGACGCTACGCTCGCCTGCCAGCTCGGCGTGCTGCCGTCCTACACCGGGCTCGGCATGGCCGCGCTG
>CALOBA010000047.1:0-44530 GCA_942491465.1 uncultured Gammaproteobacteria bacterium | reverse complement strand
CCGGTAACGCTGGTTCGGACTGCGCGGGGCGTCCGGCTGGGTCCGTTCGATGAGTTCCGCCGCAAGGGCGGGGTTGAGGTAGTTTTGCCGGAATGTGGGGCGGTGGGATAGTCCGAGGGCCTGCATCAGGTCGCTGCTGCCGCGCTCGCCGGTGTCGATGGCGCGAAGCAGTGCGGCAACTTGGTCGGTTACTTGATCGCTTGCTTGGTCGGTCGGGCGCGATGCCGCCCGGTCGTTCAGGTCTGCGGGGAGCGCTGCGTCGCGAAGGGCGTCGTTGAGGGCGCCGAGCATGAAGTCGACGAATGTCGTAGCGTCGACCTCCTGATCGGCCTCGGCCAGTACCCGATAGTAGTCGTCCTGTCGCTCACGGATCAGGGTCTCCACCGGCAGATAGGCCAGGAGTGGCTTCCAGCGTCGCAGGATCAGGGTCTGCCAGAGCCTCCCCATGCGGCCGTTGCCATCGGCGAAGGGGTGGATGAATTCGAACTCGTAGTGGAAGACGCAGCTTGCGACCAGCGGATGTTCGTCGGTGTCTGCGAGCCAGCTCAGCAGGTCGGCCATCAACTGGGGTACGCGCTCTGCCGGCGGGGCCATGTGCACCAGTTCCCGGCCGCGGAAGATGCCGACGCCGCCGGCCCGGTAACGACCGGCTTGCTCGGCCAGTGCCTGCATCAGCAGGTCATGGGCCGCCAGCAGGTCTTGCTCGGAGCATGGATCCCAGGTGTCCATCGCCTCGTAGGCGGCAAAGGCATTGCGGACCTCCTGGATCTCGCGGGGGTGGCCCAGCACCGGTTTGCCCGCGATGACCGCCGTGACTTGCTCCAGCGTGAGGCTGTTCTGCTCTATGGCCAACGATGCCTGGATGGTGCGGATGCGGTTTTTCCGCCGCAGTCGGGGCGTCAGCTGCTGCTCGGCGAGCACGCTGTAGCGGCCTATGGCCTCGCCGATCTCGGCGATGCGCGTCAGTATGGCCGGGGTGATGTGGTAGGGCGGTTGGTACAAGGGTGGGCGCTCACAAGGCGTTCTTGTTCTTCTCGCGTACCCGAAGATAGACCGCTTCCATCACCTCGATGAACGAGGCGTCTTTATCCCAGAACGGCGGATAGTCGCCGCCCTTGCGGATCAGGATGGCGGGCAGCTCGGCCGGGCGCATCTCGGGCAGCTCGCGCGGCAGGCGCTTGGCGCCGTGCCAGAAGGCTTGGTAGTCGGGGGATGCGCCTGCGTGCTCGGGGCGGGGGAAGTAGCTGTCGCTGATGACCGGCTCGGGGTCGGCACGATCGGCGAGCCCGTCCAGGGCATGGCCGAGGGGGTCTGCTTCAGGGCCGCGCGTAGCTGCTCGCGCTCCAGGCCGCGCAGTTCGAACAGCGCGCAGGGTACGTGATCCAGCCCCAGGACGCGTGCCGTAGAGGCGGCGGCGATGTGCTTGCAATTACACCCCCCCTCGCGGCAAATGCTATCTGGGACATTCACACTCTGCGACACGCGGATCTCCGCGGAAAAAGGCACAGTCGGGAACAGGCCGATGCCCTGGCGGCGCTTAACCGCGCCATGACGCCTTGGTCGACAACGGCTTCTCCTTCCCCAGCAGTTTCGACGACCAGATCGATGGCACGCCAGCTGAATCCGCGGCAGTGCCCGCCGGCCACCCGGAAAAAACATCGGTGACGATCTCAAAACGAGTCCAGTAGTCGGTGCGCTTTTTTGACCAGCGCGAAGTCACCGAGCCGGTGCGGTCGGAATCGAGGACCGACACCGTTCCACCAGACCGGCTTCGGCCCTCGCGCTTGCAGGCGGTAGTGGCGAAGTCGCTGTAGCCCTCGGATTCGCGCACCACGCGTCGCCCCAGAGGTCGTCGTGACCTCTCGCGTCTGTGACGACCGGCGAAAGGGTCCGGCCGCCCTTCTTCGCGAGCTCCGCGGCGCCGTCCCGCCTGCACCCGTCGCGCGCCGACCGAGAGGGTTTCCGGCGGCTGCCAGCGCTCATGCGACACGCCGCTTGCTCATTCTGACTGCCACCTGGTTGATGTCGAGGGCCACCAGGCGCATCAGCTCGGCGTCCTCAGCTCGTCCGGCGGGATCTCCGCGCCGCCCTCGAGCACATCTCACGAGCGGCTGCGCTTCGACTCGATGAGCGCGTCGATGCGATCTTCAACCGTGCCACGGCAGACCGAACTTGTGCACGAGCACGGCCTTCGCTTCTGGCCGATGCGGAACGCGCGATCGGTGGCCTGGTTCTCGACCGCCGGATTCCACCAGCGGTCGAAGTGGATCACGTGCGAAGCTGCCGTCAGGTTCAAACCCGTGCCCCCGGCCTTGAGCGACAGCACGAAGAACGGCACCGTTCTTCCGTCCTGGAAGCTGCTTCACGAGCTTGCGCCGCTTGGCAACCGACGGCGTGCTGCCATGCAGCACCAGGCCTCCGCGACCGAGACTCCCGAGAAACGCCGCCAGCGGCTCGGTGCTTCGCGGAACTGCGTGAAGACCAGTAGCTTCTCCTGCTGCGCGGCAATCTCGCCAGCATCTCGCCCAGTCGCACGAACTTGCCGCTGTCCTCCTCGTCGCCAGCGCCCATCGCCCAGCCAGGTGCGACGGATGGTTGCAGATCTGTTTGAGGCGCAGCAGGGTGGCGAGGATCGCGCCGCGCCGCTCGATGCCCTCCGCCGCGCCAGCAATGCGGCGCTCGAGCTCCTGCACCGCCTGCTGGTAGAGCGCCGGCCTGGCTCCCGGAAAGGAAGCAGAAGGCGCGCACCTCGGTCTTGTCCGGCAGGTCGGCGATGACGGCCTGATCGGTCTTCAGACCGCCGCAGAATATAAGGGCTGCACCAGGCGCGCAGCGGCGCGCGGCGTCCGCGTCGGCTCGGCCAGCCGCTTGAACCAACGGCGAACTCGGGCTGCGCGCCCAGCAGACCGGGGTTGAGAAAATCGAAGATCGACCACAGGTCGCCCAGGCGGTTCTCGACCGGCGTGCCGGTGAGCGCGATGCGCGCCTGGGCCTTCAGCGTCTTCACCGCCTGCGTCTGGCGCGCCGCAGGAGTTCTTGATGGCCTGCGCCTCGTCCAGCACGACCCCGCGCCACGGCGCGCGCGCAGCCACTTGGCCTCCTCGCGCGCCAGCGTGACGTAGGTGGTGATGACGAGATCGATGCCGTCCCGCAGGCGCCCGCAAATCGGCTTTGAGCTCGCTCACTTCGGCACCGGCTCTACGACGGATGCGCGATCAGCCTCGCCCGAGCGAGGGCGTGAATCGCTCGGTCTCCGCCTGCCCAGTTGGCCAGCACCGAGGCCGGCGCCACGAGCAGGTGGGGCGGCTCGCCGCCGCGGGCGCGGCGCTTGTGCAGCAGCAGGAGCGCCAGCACCTGGATCGTCTTGCCCAGCCCCATGTCATCGGCCAGGCAAATGCCCAGGCCCAGATTTTCCAGGCGCTGGCCAGCCACGCCACGCCGCGTCTTCTGATAGTCCCGCAGGGTGCCATGGATCGGCGCCGAGGATCGGCGGATGGGTATCGGAGCCCGCGGAGTCCTGGAGCGTGCTCCAGCCTCGCACCGGCCTCCACTGTGACCAGCCCTCGGGCGCCGCCAGCTCACGTGCACCTCGGCGTCGCTCGCCGGCACCGGCCAGCAGCCGGAGAAATTCCCTCCAGAAGGGCATCCCACGTCATCGGCCTGGCGTCGCGGGCCTGCTTCCAGATGGTCAGCACCTGGCGCATGCGATCGTGGTCCAGCTCGACCCCACTCGGCCGCGGGAATCGACCAGGGTGTCTTGGCGTTCACCAACTGCTGCCATTCCTCCTGGGTCAGGGTTTGATCCCCTATGGACAGCTCGTAGCGGTATTTGACCAGGGCGTCGAGAGAGAAGTAGCCGGCGCTCGCCGCGCTCGTCGCCGTCTTGCGGCCACTGGCCCGGAGCCGCACCTGGGCGCGCTGCCGGCCTTCGGCGTCCACCAGGCCGGCACCAAGGACTTCGAAAACCCGCATCTTCCAGCACCCAGGCGGCCTTCCTCAGGAACGTGAAGGCCTCTTCCAGAGACAGGCTCAGCCCCTCGGGTCGATCCGTCTCCAGTCCGGCCCAGAGCCGGGGGTACATGCGCGCCGCCTGGCCGAGGTTGAGCAGCAGGCCGCGCTCAAAGTCGGCACCCAAGCGGGCCTGATGGGCGACGCGCTCGGACTTGGAGGCGGACCAGTAGTCCGCCAGCGGTAGCTGGTGCGACGGGTCGTCGGCGGCGATGGCGACAAATTGCAGGCGCCAGTTGTCCTCCAGGTCGTTGGCGGCGGCGCCCCGCCCATGGTCTGTCGGATCGGTGACCAGCGCGCCGGTCGCGCCGGCGACGGGCTCCTCGGCTTCCAGCCAGGCGGAATGCCGCGGCCTGCTCGCCGCCGAGGATGCGCGCGCGCCAGGCCAACCACTGGCGCTGTTTCTCCTGCGCCGCCGCCGGCCAGGGACCGACCGGCGTCCAGCGGGCATTGGCCGCCTCGGAGGCAACGCAGGGGGCAAGCAAGGTGTGGTCGAGGCGCCGCAGCGCGGTGGCCGGCCACTTGGTCTGTCGGACCGGCTGATCGAGCAGCACCTCGGCAGCGTGGCGCAGCAGACTGTGCGGCGCGAATGCCGGTTGCGTCTTGGCTGCCGCCCCCGCCTTGGCGCCGACGGGCTGGATGCCGGCAGCGCAGGCCGCCGGCATCCGCTCGGCCGCCCACACGAGCAGCGGATCATCGTCGCCTGCCGCCCACTGCCAGCCGGCGTAGAGTTCCGGTGGAGGCAGCTTGCGCTTGCCCTTGGGCTTCGGCGGCTGACGGTAGCGAAGCGCCGGCAGGTATTGATCGCGCAGCAGGCGTTGTTTCAGTGCCTGGGTGAACCAGTACCAGAACAGGAAATCGCCTCCGGGCTCCAGGTCGTCGATGCCAAAGGCGACCAAATAGTGCATATCGCTGAGCTGCTTGATGGGCCGCTCGAGCGCAATCGTGTCCACCTCCCAGACCATCGGCTCGGCGTTGGAGCAATCAACGGGCTGCGGCAGTTGCCCGCGATCTCGGGACAAGGTAGCGGGCTCCTGGCCTTACTGGGCAGGTACAGGAGACGCGGTGACGGGGGCCGCCCGCGAGCCCAAGGGCGTCCAGCAGCGCGGGCCACTGCGCCTGCGGGAGCTGAAACGGGTGCCGGGTTGACCTGGGCTGCCGACCGCCTGGCGGAGATGGGGTGGCCTCGCACCACAGCCGCAAAGCCCCCGATTGAACAGGTTCGCCAGCCGGGTCCGGAAGCCAAAACGCATGCAGAACTCTCATGGCCACCATTGCAGCCGTTGCGGTCCGCCAAGTCAATCGTCGGTGCACGCACCGAAAACGGATTGCGACCGCCTCCGGGGCCTGGCCTCGCAAGCGGGCGCGGGCGTTGCTGAGGTTGCATCACCGCCGCCGCGCGCCGGGGAGACCAACCGAGCCGGGGCAAGCCCCTTGCCAGCCGGCCGGATCTGTTGCTGAATAGCCCCGATTTCCCCTTGCCCCCTGTGCCCGTCTGAAATCCATCTGCCGACAGCGTCGGCGGCTATCCACATTGGAGCTTCTTCATGCGCCTCTTTTCCCGACCCCCTCGTCTCCGGCAACCGTTGCTGCCCTTGGCCTTGGCCCTGGTGATTACACCCCCCGTTGCATTCGCCCAGCCCGGGGGGTTCGCCTCGTTCGATGGGGATGGTGACGGCCTCGTCACCGAGCAGGAATTCGCGACCGCCCGGAGCAGCGCGCATGGCCGCTCGGGCCGAACAGGGCCGGCAGATGCGCGGGGCGGCAAACCGCGCCAACGCTTCCAGGACATCGATGCCGATGGCGATGGCCGGTTGACGCAGGGAGAGATGGATGCGTTTCACCAACAGCGGAGGATGGGGCGCACCAGGGCGGGAATGGGGCCTTGGCGGGGGCCGGCATAGCGCCGGGTATGCGGATGCCGACCTTCCAGGAATTCGACCTCAACGCCGACACAGGGATGGCGCTCGATGCCGGCCTCGGCCATGGCCACGGCGCGGAAGATGGCGCGGCCCTTGTTCATGGTCTCCTTCCATTCCAACTCGGGCAGGGAGTCGGCGACGATGCCGGCGCCGGCCTGGATGTGCAGGGTGCCGTCCTGGATGACGGCGGTGCGGATGGCAATGGCCGTGTCCATGTTGCCGTTGAAGGCGAGGTAGCCGACGGCGCCGGAGTAGATGCCGCGCTTGACCGGTTCGAGCTCGTCGATGATCTCCATGGCGCGGATCTTCGGCGCCCCCGAGACGGTGCCGGCGGGGAAGGTGGCGCGCAGCACGTCCAGCGCGCTCATGCCCTCGCGCAGGTCGCCGATGACGTTGGAGACGATGTGCATGACGTGGGAGTAGCGCTCGACGATCATCCGGTCGGTGACCTTGACGCTTCCGGTCTGCGCCACCCGGCCGCAGTCGTTGCGGCCCAGATCGATCAGCATCAGATGCTCGGCCAGCTCCTTGGGGTCGGCCAGCAGTTCCTGCTCCAGGGCCTGGTCCTCGTCGTCGGTGTAGCCGCGCCGGCGGGTGCCGGCGATGGGGCGCACGGTGACCACGCCGTCCTCCAACCGCACCAGGATCTCCGGCGATGAGCCGACGATCTGGAAGCCGTCCAGGTCGATGAAGTACATGTACGGCGACGGGTTCAGCCCGCGCAGGGCCCGGTACAGGTCGATGGGCGCGGCCTCGAAGGGGATCGACAGTCGCTGCGAGAGCACCACCTGCATGCAGTCGCCCTCCAGGATGTAGTCCTTGATCCGCTCCACGGCGGCCTTGTAGCCGTCCTCGGTGAAGCCGGAGACGAAGTCCGACTCGCTGATCGCGCGCGTCGATGGGGTCAGGTTGCGCGGGGCGCCGCGCTGCATCTGCGCCACCAGCTCATCGATGCGCCGCTGGCCGGTCTCCAGGGTGTCGCCGGCGTTGGGATCGAGGTGGACGATCATATAGATGCGCCCGCTGAGGCTGTCGAACACCACGACCTCCTCGGACACCATCAGCAGGATGTCGGGGGAGCCCATCCGGTCCGGATTCGGGCAGGGCATCAGCTTAGGCTCGATATAGCGGATGGTGTCGTAGCCGAAGTAGCCCACCAGGCCGCCGGCGAAGCGCGGCATGCCGGGGTGGTCGGCGACCTTGAAGCGCTGGTGATAGGCCTCGATCCAGGCCAGCGGGTCGTCGGTGGTTGCCTGCTCGATGACGGCGCCGTCGCGCTCGATGGTCACCTGATCCCCCTGCACCTTGAGCAGGGTCCGGCAGGGCAGACCGATAATCGAGTAGCGGCCCCACTTCTCGCCGCCCTGGACCGACTCGAACAGGTAGGAGTACGGGCCGCGGGCGAGCTTGAGGTAGCAGCTCAGCGGGGTGTCGAGATCGGCAAGGACCTCGCAGACGACGGGGATGCGGTTGTGGCCTTGGGCTGCCAGCGCAGCAAAACGTTCGGGGGTCATGGGACGCGCTCCAGAATCAGACGGGATACCGAGGGGTGGGAAACGAGATGGGCGTCAGCATCGCCATCGCTTGGCGGGCGGTATCGGTCGCATGTTGTGCGCGTTCTCGGGCATGGTGTTGCTCTGGGCGCGTTTGCGGGAGCTGACGGCGGGGTTGGACTGCGTGCGGGTGGATTAGGGGAGCGGCGGATGCGCTGCGCTTATCCGCCCTCCGGCCTGCGGGCGCTAGGCGAGCAGGGTGCTGAGTTCGACCATGGAATCGATGACCGCATCCGGCCCCGCCTCGCGGATGTCGCGGCCGTGGTTGTAGCCGTAGCTCATGCAGATGATCTTGAACCCGGCGGCCCGCGAGGCCTTCACGTCGCTGACCGAGTCGCCGACCATCAGTGCCTGCTCGGGGGCGACGCCGAAGTACTCGGCGGCGTGCAGCAGTGGCAGCGGGCTCGGCTTCTTCTCGGGCAGGGTGTCGCCGCTGATGATGATCTCGAAGGCATCGGCCACGCCCAGATCCGCCAGCAGCGGCTCGGTGAAGCGCGCCGCCTTGTTGGTGACGCAGCCGAGCCGGTAGCCGTTCTGCTTCAGCCAGGCGATGCCCTCTGCGATGCCCGGATAGAGCCGGGAGCGCTGCGATGTGTTCTCGGCGTAGAGGGCGTCGAAGATCGGGTAGGCGCGCTCGAAGTCGGCATCCTCCGGCTCGCCGTCCAGCGTGCCGGTCAGCGCCCGGCGCACCAGCCGCTCGACGCCGTTGCCGACCCAGTTGCGCACCACCGCCTCGCCGTAGGCCGGGCGGCCCAGCTCGACCATCAGCGTGTCGATACAAAAGGCGAGGTCCGGCACGCTGTCCACCAGCGTGCCGTCCACATCGATCAGGACCATGCCCGGGCGGAACCCGGGCGCGATACCGCGCGGCATCATGCCGTTACTACTCGTGGCTGCATCCCCACAGTCCCGCTCAGCGGCCGACGCCGGCCAGCGCCTCGCGCATCTGGCCGACGATGCTGTTGTAGCGGTTCGGGTCGGCGTCCTGGCCCTTGCCGAAGATACCGGAGCCGGAGACGAAGGTGTCGGCACCGGCGGCCTTGATCTCGGCGATGTTGTCGACCTTGACGCCGCCGTCGATCTCCAGGCGGATGTCGCGACCGCTGGCGTCGATCAGCTCCCGCGCCTGGCGCAGCTTCTCCAGCGTCGCCGGGATGAAGCTCTGGCCGCCGAAGCCCGGGTTCACCGACATCAGCAGGATCATGTCGACCTTGTCCATCACATACTCCAGATGGCTCAGCGGCGTGGCCGGGTTGAACACCAGCCCGGCCTTGCAGCCCTCGCCGTGGATCAGCTGCAGGGTGCGGTCGATATGCTCGCTGGCCTCCGGGTGGAAGGTGATGTAGGTGGCGCCGGCCTTGGCGAAGTCCGGGATGATCCGGTCCACCGGCTTGACCATCAGATGCACGTCGATGGGCGCCGTGACGCCGTGCTTGCGCAGCGCCGAGCAGACCAGCGGGCCGATGGTCAGGTTGGGCACATAGTGATTGTCCATAACGTCGAAGTGGACGATGTCCGTGCCGGAGGCGAGGACGTTGTCCACCTCCTCGCCGAGCCGGGCAAAGTCGGCCGACAGGATGGACGGGGCGATCAGGTCTTCTTGCGCTGCCATCGGATAGTTCTCCGCGGTTGGGTTGGCGCCAGGCGCCGGAAAGAGTCGAAAAGACAAAGCCCTCAAGAGTAACCGATCAGGGCGGGATTTTCATTGTCGGCGTGGTGGAGCCGCAGCAATTCCAAATTTGCCTCTACCGCTTGCCAGCGCGGCGACGAGGCGGTGGTTGCGCGGGCTGCAAGGCCTCGATCATGGAGTCGAGCAGGTGCTCCCAGGTATCGAAGGGGAAGTAGAGTGTCAGTGCACGCAGGTGCTCGAAGCGATAGCCCTTGGTCTTGAGCGTATTGTTGTTTTCGTTCTCGATCTTCCAGCGGCTGCGCCCTGCGGCGGCGATCGCGACGACGTTGTCCCAAGTGATTGGCACGGAACTGGCCCAGGCATTGCGGTAGAGCACGTTGCCCTCGGCATCGGTCGTGGTCAGCTCGCACCAGCCGACCTTCCGGGCATCGTCGCCGTCGCGCAGCGGCAGATCGTTGAGCCAGCGATCGGTATCGGTCAAACGCTGCTTGCCGTTCCAACGGGCACGACGAATTCCGGGGCCAAGGGCAGGACCGTCTTTTCTCCGGGAGCGACGATCACCGGCGTGACCGCCGTGTGGTAGCACTGTGTCTTGCCATTGGCCAACATGCATGAAGAACACCAGCGATGGCGGGGCGGCGGCGCGACCGCCGTGTGCTTGAAGCTGCCCCGATGTTGAGCGCGGCGCAGGTGCGACACGCGATCGCGGCATCGGGGGCGGGACGCCCCCGCTCCCAGTACGCGGCGCAAGTGCGATGCGCGATCGCGGCATCGGGGGCGGGACGCCCCCGCTCCCAGTGCGCGGCGCAGGTGCGACACGCGATCGCGGCATCGGGGGCGGGACGCCCCCGCTCCCAGTGCGCGGCGCAAGTGCGATGCGCGATCGCGGCATCGGGGGCGGGACGCCCCCGCTCCCAGTACGCGGCGCAAGTGCGATGCGCGATCGCGGCATCGGGGGCGGGACGCCCCCGCTCCCAGTACGCGGCGCAAGTGCGATGCGCGATCGCGGCATCGGGGGCGGGACGCCCCCGCTCCCAGTAGCCGCGGCGGCTTGGGGCCGCCGGGACAGCGGGGGGGGCGGGCATCGCCTTAGTCTGTGGTCAGATAAGCGCAGCGCTTCCGACTACATCTCGTGTGTTTAGGTTGTTTTTGAATCGTTCCTGAGTGCCTTTGCGTTGTCGCCGGTCGGTCGCGCCCTCGCTCAACCCTTGCGCGCGCCGATCCCGCGCTCGCGGGCAAAATCGAGCATACGCTGAATGGACACGACGGCCTGTTGGCGCACGGCCTCGTGGACCTGGATCTCCTGGTCGCCGCGGATCAGCACCTGCTCCAGGTTGTGCAGGGCGTTCATGGCCATCCACGGGCAGTGGGCGCAGCTCTCGCAGGTGGCGCCTTCGCCGGCGGTGGGGGCGGCGATGAGCCGCTTGTTCGGGGCGAGCTGCTGCATCTTCCAGAAGATGCCGGCGTCGGTGGCGATGATGAACTCGTCGTTCGGCAGGTCGGTGACGGCGCGGATCATCTGTGTGGTGGAGCCCACCAGGTCGGCCTGGTCGACGATCTCGTCGGGGGACTCGGGGTGGACCAGCACGGCCGCGTCGGGGTGGAGCTTGCGCACCCGCTCCAGGGCAAAGCCCTTGAACTCTTCGTGGACGACGCAGGCGCCGTCCCACATCAGCATGTCGGCACCGGTCTGGTGCTGGACGTAGCGGCCCAGGTGCTTGTCCGGTGCCCAGAGGACCTGCTCGCCCCGTTCGTGCAGGTGGCGGACGATGGGAAGCGCAATGGCCGAGGTGACGGTCCAGTCGGCGCGCGCCTTGACCTCGGCGCTGGTGTTGGCGTAGACGACCACGGTGCGCTCGGGGTGCTGGTCGCAGAAGGCGCTGAACGGCTTGGCCGGGCAGCCCTCGTCCAGCGAGCAGGTGGCGCCCAGGTCGGGCATCAGCACGCGCTTTTCGGGGTTGAGGATCTTGGCCGTCTCGCCCATAAAACGCACGCCGCAGACCACCAGGGTGCTCGCCTTGGCCTCGGTGCCGAAGCGGGCCATCTCCAAGGAATCCGCAACGAAGCCGCCGGTCTCCTCGGCCAGGGCCTGGAGGTCGCCGTCGGTGTAGTAGTGGGCCACCATCACGGCGTCCTGCTCGGCGAGCAGCCGCTTGATGCGCCCGATCAGCGCGGCCTTGGCGTCGGCGCTAAGCTCGGGCCAGCTGGGATGGGGCGGGACCTGGATGCGGTCGCTGGCCAGGGTCTCCGGGGATGCGGTGCTCATCGATCGCTCCGGTGTCTAAGGTCTGGATGGACGGGTCGGGATGGTCTGCGGGGCTACTTGAGATAGGTCACACGCGCACGTTCGGTGAGCCGATAGACCCGGGCCGGGCGGTGATTGCCGCAACGGCGCAGCGCGCCGGTCTCTTCGAGCTGGCCCAGGGCCAGCGCCCAGCGGCGGAAGTTGCGTTTGTCGATGGGGGCGTCCACCAAGATCTCATACAGGCGCTGCAGCTCGGCGAGGGTGAACGTCTCCGGCAGGAACTGGAAGGCGATGGTCGAATAGTCAAGCTTGGCGATCAGGCGCTGTTGGGCGGTGCGGATGATCTCGGCGTGGTCGAAGGCCAGCGCCGGCAGCGCGCTCAGCGAGAACCAGGCGGCCTCGGCGGCGTCGTCGCCGGCGCGCAGGCGGATGCGGTCCGATGGCGTCAGGGCGAAATAGGCGACGCTGATGATCCGCTCGCGGGGGTCGCGACCGGTCTTGCCGAAGGTGCAGAGCTGCTCCAGGTAGAGTCCGGAGACGCCGGTCTCTTCTTCCAGCTCGCGCTCGGCGCAGCGGTCCAGGTCCTCGTCGATATCGAGGAAGCCGCCCGGCAGGGCCCAGCAGCCGGCGAACGGGTCGCGTGCGCGGCGGATCAGCAGCAGGTGCAACGCCTCGTCACGGATCGTGAACAGGACGACGTCGGTGGTCACCGCCGGGTGCGGGTACCTGTAGCAATAGGGGCTGGGGGTTTCGGGGGATGCTGGTGACATGGGGCGGCGACGGGTGACGGCTGGCTCGCCCTGCGAAAGATAGTGTAGGTCCTACACTTTTGCAATCTTCCGGTCATGTCGGCGCTTTGAGCGCCAGCCGTCGTAGATCAGAACACCGCCGACGACCCAGGTCCAAAACGCCAGGAACACCGGTACCAGGCTGAAGAACCAGCCGCCGTCGAGATCCACGTAGGCGCTGTCCCATAGCCGGTATTGCTCGTAGACGAAGGCGAAGACGAGCAGCACCACCGAAAACCACAGCAACTGCAGCAGCCCGTGAAGCAGCATGTGCCAAACGCCGGATAGAGATTGCATACAAATCCTCTGAGAGCCGTTGTCGAAGTATCTAGGTCGGTTTCCGCCGGGCCGGGCGTTGGCCGGGCGGGGGACAAAACCGTCCAACCCTGTGCCGGCCCGCGGCAGCGGCGCACGCGCATATTGTAGCCCCGAGGAGCCGCCGCGGGGTCAACGTCTCCAGCAGACTGACGATCTTCGCCGGGTGCATGAGCACGCCGACATCGGCTGAAACTGTTACAGTTGCGTTACGCCCGGACTATTGGACGGCGGCGGGCGATCAAAGCCGGTGCAGCGGGGCCGAGGTACCGATCCAGGGCCTTGCGCGAAGTCGAGCATGCGAACGACGACCGAGCAACGCCTTAACCGCCTGAGCCCCCCACCGACCCCCAAACGCCAACAGACGTTGACATCCACAACCCCCAAGATCCTGTGCAAGAGCTCCTGACGCTATTGTTGCTGCTGCTCCTCTCCGGCGTCTTCTCCGGCTCGGAGACGGCCCTGGTATCGATCTCGCTGGCCCGGGCGGAGGCGCTGAACCGCGAGGGGCGGCCGGGTGCCGCGGCGCTGTTTCGGCTGAAGAGCAATCCGTCGCGGATGCTGATCACCATCCTGATCGGCAACAACGTGGTCAACATCGCGGCGTCGGCCATGGCGACGGTGTTGGCCACCAAGTGGCTCGGAGATCTCGGGCCGGGGGTGGCGGTGGGCGTGCTGACGATCCTGATCCTGGTGTTCGGAGAGATCACGCCAAAGAGCCTGGCCACCCGCTACGCCGAGCGCATCTCGTTGCTGATCGCGCCGATCCTGGTGCTGTTCATGCGCGCCATTCATCCGCTGGTCTGGCTGTTCAATGGCCTCACCAATTGGGTCCAGCGCATGACCGGCGGCAAGGGCGACCCGATCGTCACCGAGGCCGAGCTGATCACCATGACCGAGCACGGCGAGGTGGAAGGCACCATCGAGTCCGACGAGCGCGCGATGATCGAGCGGGTGTTCATCTTGAACGATCTGAAGGCCGGCGACGTGATGACGCCCATGCGCCGCGTGTTCATGCTCGACGGCCGCCGCCCCCTCGACGACATCCTGCCGGAGGTGCTGGCGCAGACCTACTCGCGCATCCCGCTGTATGGCGACGACCCGAACGAGGTGCTCAAGGTCCTGTTCCTGCGCGATATGTTCGAGGCCGTCGCCGCCGGTCGCACCGACGTCGACGCCTTCAGCATCGCCCGCACGCCGATGTATGTGCCCGAGAACCAGAAGGTGGACGTGCTCCTCGGCGTGCTGCGCCGCGAGCAGCAGCACCTGGCCGTGGTGGTGGACGAGACCGGCTACCTGCAGGGCGTGGTCACGCTGGAGGACCTGGTGGAGGAGGTAGTCGGCGAGATCTACGACGAGAGCGACAAGATCCCGGACCAGCACATGCTGCTGTCGGAGGACAGCATCCTGGTGGATGGTCAGGTCGAACTGCGCGTGATCGAGGAATTCTTCGATACCGAGCTACCCGGCAAGCCCACCGATACCGTCAACTACTGGCTGCTCGACCACACCGGGCGCATCCCCCGCGAGGGGGAGATATTCCCCCTCGACGGACTGGAGATCAAGGTCCAGAACGCATCGGCGCGGCGCATTCGCCAGGTCGTGCTGACGCGGGTGCCGGCGGCATCGGCGTCTCCACCCGATGCCGACAGCGGCCCGCGGGCGGACTGAGTTCAGGTCGGGCGGACGCTCGGCGCAAACCTCAACGCCGCCGACTCGGCGACGCCGGAAAACCGCCGCCCCCAACGCCATCATCGCGCAGCCCTTGCGGGGCGTCGTCGCCGCGTAGCGCATGGGGTCAGTCGGACGTGGACAGCACGACCAGATCGTCCAAGTCCGCGAGGTCGAGCGGTTCGTCGCGGCCGGGATTGAGCAGAATGCCCCCGTCGCTGTGGCGCCGACGCCGGTGCTGGCGCAGGCCAATGGCGATGTCTCCGCGTGCGTCCACGGCCTTCTGCAGGTCGGCGAAGACATAGTGCCCCGGGGCCAGGTCGTAGTCGGCAATCCTGCGGAAGGTGATATCGCAGCCGCCGGAACTGAACAGCGCGTCGAACACGGCGCGAAGCTCCCGGCGCAGCGCCACCCGGGCCAGCATGTGGCTGACGATGCGCGAGGTGACGACGATTTCGGTGTGCTCGTTCTCCAAGCGATTCTCGAACAGATGGCTGTTGTCGGGGTCCACCAGCTCCATAAAGATATGCGGGCCCGCTGTGTCGGCCGTGAGCTGGCGCAGCAACAGGTAGGCCAAAATGGTCCGCGCGTCGGATTCTGAATCGGTCTTGAGCCTCTCGCTGCGCAGCAGCAGCACGTTGTCGTAGCTGCTCGGATCGATGCCCGCGAGATACGCCGGGACGGTGTAGTTGAATTCGTGGTGGCTGATCTGGATGCGCTCCTCGGGGATGCCCTCCGCGGCCAGGCGCTTGCGTCGCTTCGACGCGGTGACCTCGGAGACGATATCGATCTGGAACCGATCGTGCGGATGTGAGGCGAATTCCTCCATCAGCGCCGGCACCAGATGGTTCCACCCCAGCACCAGAACGCGGCGTTGGATCGGGATGCACGTCGACAGCGGTGGTCGTTCCGCCAACTGCTGCGCGGAGGCAAGGCCATCCGGTGGTCGCGCATCCGAGTAGCGCGTTGCCAGCACCACAACGCGGTCGCCAGGTTCGACCCGCAACGTATCCGGCGGGTTCAGCAGCGCCGCAAAGCCGTCACCCTTTGGTCGCGCGAGGCCCAGCAGTACACCCTCCGGGAAGGCATAAGCGAGCTGGCGAATCGACGCCCCCACCAAGTCCGGCGCTTCGCGGACATAGATCTGGGAGCCGCGCTGATCGGACAGGACCTCTTCGTAGACGTGTGACAGGCCGGGATGGCGCACACTCTGCACCATGAGTTGCACCAGCACGTCGTCACCGCCGATGACCTCCAACGGCCCCGGATACAAGGTCCGCAGCCAGGGCGCGTAGCCGGTGTCCTGCAGTTCCAGCACCATCAGCGGGGGCTCTTCGGGCGGATCTTCGGCCAGTGCCGCGCCCATCATCATCAGGGTCTTGACGGAGCGCGCGTCGGCGTCGAGCGCACTGCCGGCGGTGGTATCGGCGGCAGGGATCACTACCGCGGCGGCGTGCGCAAAGTCGATTCGGCCAAGTGCCTCGATCTCCAGCGGCGACCCGCTGCGCAGGATGATCCGGCGGGCGCTCCAACGCTCGCGCAGCTGCTGGCGCAGCTCGCCCACCAGGTCCGCGCCGGCACGCTCCGCCAGCACCGCCACCCGCAGCCGCCGTGCACCGCGGCTGCGTAGGAAGCGCTCAATGCGACCCTCGGAGGCCAGGAGTTCCTCCAACACGCTCGGCGTGCGGCTGGTCCAACCGAGCAGCACGATGTGCGCGTTCAGCGCCACCGGCGTCAGCCCCCGCTCCAGGCGGTTCAGCGTGCGGTCGAGCCACTGCACCAGGATGGCGATCAGCGCACCCATGAACAGGATGTAGCCGAGCACGGTGACCGCGGTGGACACCGATGCCCGGGCGATGCCGACATCTTCTCCTAGGTAGCCGGGATCGGTCAGCCGGAGAAAGGCCCACCAGATCGCCTCGCCGGTGGACTCGAATCCGGGGGCAACGGCGCGCACCAACAGGCCCGCCACCACCGCGACGGCAACCACCAGCCCGAGGATGATGGCGAAGCGCGCCAGGGGGCCGTGCATCACCATCCGCTCGAGGCGAAATGTCAGCCAGTGTTTGATTCTGCTCAGCATGGATCAGCGCACTCCTATGAGGCGAGGAGGGTCGAGGAGGGTCGGACCATCCCAATCTATTGATTTTTATAAAAAAGAACAACATGAACTGCACCATTGACCACTTAGATCGCTGATTTCCCCCCTAAAATGGGCGAGTTTTCCTCCGGAACAGACACATGGCAAGAGCCAATCGACATCACATCCCAGGACAGATCTGGCACATCACACACCGCTGTCACAAGAAGGACTTCCTGCTGAAGTTCGCGCGCGACCGCGGGCGATGGCTGCACTGGCTGCTCGAGGCAAAGAAGCGCTTCGGGCTCCAAGTCCTCAACTACACGGTCACCTGCAACCACATCCACCTCTTGGTACGGGATCACCAGGAAGACGTCATCCCGCGAAGCATTCAGCTCGTCGCCGGCCAAACGGCACAGGAATACAATCGCAGGAAGGCCCGTAAAGGCGCGTTCTGGGAAGATCGATATCACGCCACGGCAATTGAGAGCGGCAGTCATCTTCTTCGCTGTCTGGTATACATCGATCTCAATATGGTCAGGAACGGCGTCGTATCACACCCGAGCGCCTGGCGACACGGGGGCTACCACGAGATTCAATCGCCGCCGAAGCGTTACCGTCTCATCAATCGCGAGCAGCTTCTCGCATGCTGCGGACTGGGGTCCGACGCGGAGCTGGCCGCGCGCCACCGGGAATGGGTAGAGGAGGCCATCAACGGCCCCCACAACATTCGCCAGCCCGAATGGACGGAAGCACTCGCGGTCGGCAGTGAAGGGTTTGTGAACGGGGTTCTGGAAACGCTGGGCGTGCAGGCACGGGGCCGGCGGGTCCGACAGGAAGTGGGAGAACGCTACATGCTCAAGGAGCCGGAAACTTCCTACGGACTGGCTTTTGGCCCCGAAAATGACCCGCTAACGCTCAATAACGGCTTCTTTTGGGTAAAAAAAACTGAGAACTCAGATGTTTAGCCTGGTCCGACCCTACCCACGCAGCCTGCCGGCGCTTGCAGCGCTGTTGCTCAGCGCCTGCGCCAGCGATGGGCGCTTCGTCTCGGACTGGGGAGAGATCACGCTGGCGCCAGGCGACACCGGTACGTGCAGCTCCAACCCGTGCCGGGTGTTCTTCGAGATGCCGCCAGGGGCAGGCACCTACAAAGTGACGGGCACAGGCTTCACCATCGGCGAATACGCGGCCGGTGAGACGGTGAACCTCGGGGGCTTCTTCGAGAGCAGCGCGATCAAGGTGCAAGGGGCGGACGTTCCTAAGGCCTACATCTACGTGCCCGGCACCACGAGCAGCTAGAACTGATCTGCTGATGCTCGGCGCGCGGGATTCAACCTGTTTCAACCCGGGCGCGCTCCGCTCTGAGGTCCGGTATCGGCCTGCGCCCACACGCAGCCCGTCATGTTCGTTGACGACCGATCAGGTGGTCCAGCGACAGGCGGCCTGGTCCGCGGGCCATGAGGTACAGCAGGACGGCGGCCCAGACCCCATGGGTCGCATAGGCGCCGGGATAGACCAAGAACTGGATCACCGCGGTCATGACCAGCAGACCCAAGGCGGCGAAGCGCGTGCCCAGGCCCAGCAGCAGCAAGACCGGCAAACCGTGCTCGCCGAGGGCAGCGAGCACGGCGCCCAGCTCCGGGGACAGCAGGGGCAGACGATACTCATGTTCAAACAGCGCCACCGCGGAGTCCGAGAGTCGCGGCCAACCGAGCTGGACGCTGCCCTCGACGAGATCGACGGCGAAGCCCTCGATCTTGGTCTGGCCCGATTTCCAAAACACAGCGGCGATGGAAAAGCGCCCGAGCAATGCGATCAGGTCCTCCGGGATGCGGGCCATGGCCCGGTTGCCGGCCCTGATCAGCGCGGCCGGGGCGAGACGAGCGGTGTCGCGGTGGATCGGCTGGGCGGTGAGCGTCGTGTTCATGTTGTCCGTTCTCCAGAGGGTTGCCAGGCAGCGATGCCGCCATGATGGATAAGCAGTGCCAGGGCCTGGGTCGGGATCTGCACCGGGTCGAAATCAGGGGCAGTCGCCGCGGCGATCTCGGCGGCCTCACCCAGCGGCGCCCCCGCCGCAAGCGCCGCCAAGAATGGGCCGATCGCCGGCGACAGCGGCAATACCAGCACCTCATCGCCGTCGCGCAGCACCAACGCCGACTCCGCTCGACGAAGGTCCACGTCCTCGATGCGGCCTTCGCCCTGATGCGCCGCCCACAGGGAGACGATGGCATGCGCGGAGACGAGCACGGTGCAGGCGGGATGCAGCGCCAGGCGGGCCGCGGGCAGCCGTTGCGGTTCGTCGAGATGCTCTGCCAGGTCCTGCGCCGTCAGCACGGGTGCGTCGGCGGCGTGATAGGCCTTCACGCGTGCCCGTTCCAGCCGCGCCAGGTCCGGTAGATAGGGCAGCCCCCGGGCGGGTGGGAAGGCGGCGATAAAGTCCGGCAACGCATCGCCGTAGTCGCTCAGGATCGGCGAGCCGGGGGGCTGCGCGACGACGAAACAGCGCGCCATGGCCGCGAAGAAGCGCTCGCCCACCAGCGCGCGGGTGACCGGGAAGCCCTCCGCCAGCGCCTCGGTCAGGGACACCACGACGTTGTTGCGGTAGACGTCGAAACGCACCGATGGATCTGAACCATTCCAGGTGATCACCCCCGGCGGCAGGGGGCGTTCCGGGGCCAGCAAGGCGTTGGAAAACCCGACTTGAATCGGGTCGGGGGTGCTCATTACGCGGCCTCCGGCCAAGCGGCAGCGTCGACCAATGCCGCACGGGCCTGCACCGCCTCCGCGACCAACACCGCCAGCGGCGGGATCGCCTGGTCGCGCTCGATCAGGGTCGGCCGCGGACCGAGATGCCGCAGGGTACGCCGGTACAGGTCCCAGACCGCGTCTGCCACCGGCGCACCGTGGGTGTCGATGAGGAGTCGATCACCGGCGCCGTCGCAATCCTCGGCGAAGCCGGCCAGATGGATCTCGCCGACGGCGGCGGCCGGCAGCGCGGCGATCAGATCCCAAGGGTCGCGGCCATGGTTCACGGCGTTGATGTAGGCGTTGTTCACGTCCAGCAGCAGCCCGCAGCCGGTCCGCGCCGCCACCTCGGCCACGAAGGCCCCCTCGTCCATGCTGGACGCGGCAAACTCGATATAGGTGCTGGGGTTCTCCAGCAACAGCCGTCGCCCGAGACGTTCCTGCACCTCGTCGATATGGTCGCAAACGCGCACCAGGGTTGCGGTGTTGTAGGGTAGCGGCAGCAGGTCGTTGTAGAATGCGCCGCCGTGGCTGGACCAGGCGAGATGCTCCGAGAACCAGGCCGGCTCGAAGCGCTGCAGCAGGGCGACCAGACGATCCAGGTGTGTTTGATCGAGGGGGGCCGCGCCGCCGATGGATAGCCCGACGCCATGGATCGACAGCGCAAAGCGTTCGCGGATTCGGGCCAGCTGCCGGAGTGCGGGGCCGCCGGCAACCAGGTAGTTCTCGGCGTGCACCTCGAAGAAATCCAAGGCGGGTGCTTGTTCGTCGATGTCCTGCACATGCTGGGCCTTGAGGCCGATGCCGACGGCGGTCGACATGAGAGAGGTGGTCGTCACGGTCGTTCCTCGTGGCATGGTGGGGGCCGGCGCTGGGGCCGGCCCCGGGGCTGCTGTTACATGGCCTTGAAGGCGGCGAGCTGGCCTTGGCCGGTCGGCGACGTCGGCGAGGCCGTCTGCTCGCAGGTGCCGGCGGGGACGTACTTCCAGGCGTCGCCCTGATGGTCTACCTTCGAGCTGCCGGCGCAACTGGTGCCGGGGCCGGCGGCGCAGTCGTTCTTGCCCTTGAGGGCGACGCCGTAGCACTTCTCCTTGGCGGCGCCTTCGCCGGCAACGGCGGCATTGCCCAGGGTCAGTGCGGCGCCCAAGGCCAGGGCGAGTGCGGCGGCGGTGGTGGTCTGAATGGCACGGGATTGAGACATGTTGATTGCTCCGAAATGTAGTGCAGTGGGAGGTTGATGTGAGAACCGGACGCTCAGCTCGGTGGCGGAATCCATTCGGATCGAATGGACTAGGCCGGCGGGCCTCGACGTTGCGCCCTCGGTTATCCAGTCGCCCGGGTGCCGCTTTTGGTTACAGCCGAGGGATACATTTTTTTCGCAGGGTCGATCTGCGGCGCTCTGTAACCTTTGATGTCCCGGCAGCGACTGACGCGTTATGGAGGCCGCTGCAATGACGACACCAAGCCCGCTCGCGGACGATTTCGAGGCCAAGCTGCAGCCACTGTGGCTCCGCGCCCAGACCGGTGACGAGGTCGCCTATCGGCAGGCCCTGACGTGCATCGCCGAGCGGCTACGGGGATTCTTGCGGCGGCGGATGCAGTCGCTGCCCGACGAGCTGGAGGACCTGGTGCAGGAGACCCTGCTCGCGATCCATCTGCAACGCGGTACCTATGACGCGGCCGTCCCCGTCAGCCGCTGGGCGCTGGCCATCGCACGCCACAAGTTGATCGACCTGTGGCGACGCCGCGGTCGCCGCGAGGCCTTGCACGACCCGTTCGACGAGCTGGCGGAGCGCGATCAGCCCGCGGTGCATGAGGAGCCGACGGCGCAGCGAGACTTGACGACGCTGCTGGCGGAGTTGCCGGAGGCACAGCAACAAGCGATTGCCCTTATCAAGCTGGAAGGGTTGTCCGTCGCGGAGGCGTCACAACGTACCGGCGTCTCCGCCTCGGCCCTGAAGGTACAGGTTCACCGAGGCATCAAACGGCTGGCCGAACTGGTGCGCAAGACAGGGTGAGAAAGACAGCATGAAGACCAACGAATTGATCGACCTCTTGGCCACCGGCGCTGGTCCGGCCCCGCGCTGGGTCGAGGCGCGCCGGTTGCTGCCGATGGTGGCGCTGGGCATCGTCGCGAGCGCGGCAGGCGCGTTGGCAATCTTCGGCCCGATCCCGGCTGAGCTCTTCGCGACCCCGGCGCCCTGGATCAAGTTTGCCTATGCCGGTGGCTTGGCGGCGGCGGCGGCCTGGCTCGCCGCACGGCTGGGCCGGCCGGTACCGCGCACCCGTGCGCCGCTGCGCGCGCTGCTGCTGGTGTTGATGGCCATGGGGCTGCTGGCGCTGGGAGTCTTGCTGGTCAGCCCGGCGGGAGAGCGCCTGGCGTTGGTGCTCGGCCATTCCTGGTCGCGCTGCCCCGGCAACGTGTTCGCCCTGTCGCTGCCGGCCCTGGCCGGCGCGCTGTGGGCCTTGCGTGGATTGGCGCCCACCCGGCCAAGGGCCGCCGGCCTGGCGGCTGGGCTGCTGGCCGGCGCGCTCGGCGCACTTGGCTACAGCCTCGCCTGCACCGAGCTGTCACCGGCCTTCGTCGCCGTCTGGTACAGCCTCGGTATCGGTCTGGCGGGCACCCTCGGTGCCGTCCTCGGACCCCGGGTGCTGCGGTGGTAGTCGTCGAACGGTGAAAGGACTGCGGCGCCTCACCGAGGCGTCCAGATCAACCCTGCCTTCCGCGTCGTCCGGTGGGCGAGCGCTCCGCAACAATGCTCGCCCCGCCGCGCCGAGCCGACTCGCCGCTGCAGAGCCTCGCCGCCCCCAAGCGCTTAGGATCGATTCAAAAATAAGTGGTGCAGACGCCCGCTCGCTGAGCCTTTGGATTGGCCGTTTCGTCGTTGCGTCTGCACCACTTGTTTCTGAACCTTGACTTAGTGCTTGGTCGGATGACGCAGGGTCATCTCGTTCTCCAACGCCCGCGCCGCGATCTCGTTGAACAGCCGGGCCGAACGGGCATACAGGGCTTGATACTCCGGGTGCTTGTCGACCAGACGCTTGCTGTGGATCGCTTCACTGCAGACCTGCCCAAGCAGGTTGCCGTGGTGCTCGCTTAGGCGGGCACCGTCATCGACGGCGCGCTTGAGCGCCAGCAGGTCGTCGAGCTGCTCGCCCTCGAAGCGGGAAACCAGCATGGCCATGACACCGCCGCTGTGGTTGATATCGGTCACTGCAACTTGCCTCCGCCGGTCTACGACCGGTCTCTGTGGGGGAAGGTCGCGCTCGTACAGCAGCGCGGTGATGCGCGTGCGGCGGGGGCGGATGCTTCCGCGACCCCGGCCGACGCCCGGTCACCTGGGGATCCGGGGTCAGTCCTCGACGCCTGTCTCTTCCTGCACGCTGCGCACGACCCGGCGGTCGATGCCCAGCAGCTCGTCTCTGCGACCCGGATAGTCGATCTGGCTCAACAGGTAGCGGATCGCGTTGATGCGCGCCCGCTTCTTGTCGTCGGACTTGATGATGGTCCATGGCGAGTCGGCCGTGGACGTAAAGAAGAACATGTCCTCCTTGGCGCGGGTGTAGGCGTCCCATTTGTCCTGCGATTCCTGATCCACCGGACTGAGCTTCCATTGGCGCAGCGGGTCATCGACGCGCTTGGCGAAGCGCCGCGCCTGGGAGTCTTTGCTCACCGAGTAGTAGAACTTGAACAGCTTGATGCCTGAGCGGATCAGCATCCGCTCCAGCTCCGGCACCGAGCGCAGGAACTCCTTGACCTCGGAGCCGTTGCAGAAGCCCATCACGCGCTCGACCATGGCCCGGTTGTACCAGCTGCGGTCGAAGAAGACGATCTCGCCGCCGCTCGGCAGGTGGGCGACATAGCGCTGGAAGTACCACTGGGTACGCTCGCGGTCGCCGGGCTTGTCGAGGGCGACCACGCGGGCGCCGCGCGGGTTCATGTGCTCGACGAAGCGCTTGATGGTGCCGCCCTTGCCGGCGGCATCGCGGCCCTCGTTGATGACCAATAGGCGCAGGCCCTGCTCCTTGACCCAGTTCTGCATCTTCAGCAGCTCGACATGCAGCGGCATGATGAGTTCGAGATAGTCCGCGCCGCTGAGCTTGTTGAGCTCGCCGGTCAAGTCATCTGCCGGCCCCTTGCGCGTGGAGGCCTTCTTCGCCTGCTTGAGCTTGTACTCCTCGGCGTCGCGTCCGCTGGCGCTGAGCAGGGCGGTCTTCACTCTGCGCGTCTTGCCCTTGCGGGGCTTGGTCTGCGCCTCCTCCTCCCGTTGCTCCTGTGCTAGGGCCTCAGCCTCGAGCAGCAGATCGTCGTCGGTGGCGTGGTCATCGACCAACGCATTGGTGGCCGTCAGGGCCGAGGTGCTGTCCGTCGGGGTCATCGTTTTCTCCTCATGGTGGGGGCAACCGGATGCCTCCGACCCGCGCATGGGGGCGCCGGGATTAAGCGGCACGAGACCAATGCCTTGCGCATCGATGCAGGCCCGCCGGCATCCGAAGTCATCACGCGGGGTTTTTGTTACGTTAATATGACTATACTGTGACGCAAGCATGACAACTTCGTGACAATTTTCAAGCCGCAGACGATCAACGGTCGCGCTGCCGGCATCCTTCACCTGCCCGTCCATCCCCGCCGGCCGTGTTTGGGGTCGCCGCCATGCAAGCGGCTGCGTCCACGCCTGACGAGCGGGTCCCATGCCAAACTCCGGGAGGAAATCGCCGATGGAGACGCTGTCCCTGCTGGTCGTGGTGTCGGTGGCCGTTGTGCTGCTGTTCGACTACACCAACGGCTTTCACGATGCCTCGAACATCATCGCTACGCCCATCGCCTCGCGGGCGCTGACGCCAATTCAGGCCGTCGTTATCGTCGCCACATTCGAATTTCTCGGGCCGATCCTCGGCGGCACCGCGGTGGCCAACACCATCGGCAAGTTCGTCAACCTCGACGACGTGGCCGCGGTCCTGTCGGTCAGCATCATCCTCTGCGGGCTGTCCGGGGCCATCTTCTGGAACCTGCTGACCTGGTGGTTCGGGATCCCGTCGTCGTCGTCCCATGCGTTGGTCGGCGGCCTCACCGGGGCCGTGCTCATCGGTGTCGGCGGCGACCATGTGATCTGGGGCTTCGCACAGCTCGCCGATGGGCATCTGACCGGCGTGACCAAGGTCCTGTTGGCGCTGATCCTGTCGCCGATCATCGGTTTTTGGGTCGGCTTCGGCATCCATCGCCTGAGCTTCTTTCTGATGCGCGGCGCCAAGCCCAGCGCTAACCGCTTCTTCAAGCGCATCCAGATCCTCTCCTGCGCCGGACTGGCCTTCTCCCATGGCGCCAACGACGCCCAGAAGAGCATGGGCATCATCACGCTGGTGCTGCTCAGCGGGGGCTTCATCGAAGAGTTCTCGGTGCCGTTCTGGGTCATCCTCTCCTGCGCGTTCGCCATCACCCTGGGCATCCTCTCCGGCGGCTGGCGCATCGTGCGCACCGTCGGCTTCGGCATCTTCAAGGTCCGGCCGATTCATGCCTTCGACGCCCAGCTGACATCAGCGGCGGTGATCTTTGGTGCCTCGATGGTCGGCGCGCCGGTGTCGACCACCCACGTCGTCAGCTCGTCGCTGATGGGCATCGGCGCCTCCGAGCGACCCAAGGCCGTGCGCTGGGCCAAGGCCAAGGAGATCGTCAGCACCTGGATCATCACCATCCCCGGCGCCGGCACCGTCTCGATGTTGACCTACCTGCTGGTCCAACTGTTGGTCGACCTCGACTGAGCCGGACTACCCCGAATACACCACCTGAGGAGACCGCCAATGAGCTCGAGCAATTCCGCCGTCACCCGCCTGGTCGATCGCGTCTTTCCACGCATGCCCGACTTCTACGGCCTGATCAACGACCAATGCGATCAGGTCTGCAACGCCATGGACGTGTTCGTCCAATTCATGGAGACCGGTGCCGCTGAATACGGCGAGCAGGTGCGCGCGATGGAAAAGGAGGGCGACCGGATCAAGTCCCGCAACATGGGCGTGCTCAGCCGCGCCTTCGCGACCCCGATGGACCGCGAGGACATCTACCGCGCGATCATGGCCATCGACGAGATCCTGAACTACGCCAAGACCACGGTCCGCGAGATCGACGCCTTGGCGGTCAAGCCCGACGCGTACATGGCCGAGATGGCCCGGCTGATCCGCAACGGCTGCCACGCCCTGCGTGACGGCTACGCCAAGCTCTCCACCTCACCCGCCGACGCCGACACCGACGCCGCCGCCGCGCGCAAGACCGAGCGCAGCGCCGAGAAGGTCTACCGCGCCGCACTGGTGGAACTGTTCCAGGCCGATGACCACATCCAAGCCCTGAGCAAGGGCCAGAAGCCGGGCACCGCCGAGGCCGAGGCCATGCGCTACGTCATCGATATCTTCAAGCGCCGCGAGCTCTATCGGCACATGTCCAACGCCGCCGATCGGGTGGACTACGCCAGCGGGGTGCTGCACCACATCGTCGTGCAGATCGCCTAGGCCTGACCTGCAAGACAGCCCGCGACTCACCACCAGGTCTCGGGATAGCGCCGTGTGGGTGCCAGGTTGTTCACCACCAGCGCCACCGCCAGCAGCAGGAGCGGCCCGAGCCCGGCGGGGATCAGCACGTACCAGAGGCCGGCGGCGTGCAGGTCCTCGGAGCCGATGACGGCGATGAGCGCCGTCGCGCCACCCGGCGGGTGCAGGGTGCGGGTCAGGTGCATCAGCGCGATGGCGGTCGCGACGGCCAAGGCCGGTGCCAGCAGCGGCGCGACGCCGGGCCAGTGGCTCAACAGCTGCCAACAGCCGACGCCCACCAGCGCGGACAACAGATGCCCGCCGAGCAGGTTGCGCGGCTGCGCCAGCGGGCTGCGCACGGCGCCGTAGACCAGCACGGCCGAGGCGCCGAGGGAGCCGATCATGAGCTGCGCATCGGCAGCACTGAAGAACAGGCGGTTGACCCAGGTGACCAGGGCGATGCCGATGAAGGCGCCGGCCCAGGACCAGAGTACCTCGGCGTTGCCGACCCGCGGCGGGCTCCCGCGGGTGGTGCCGCGCCACTTGGCAAGGTACCGCCGCATGCTAGGCAGCCCCCTCGTCCAGGTGCGCCGCGTGCAGCAGGTCCTTGCGCAGCAAGAGTCCGCGCAGCCGGCCGTCGGCGTCGATCACCGGCATGCTGCGCCCGCCATGGCGGCGGAAGGCGGCGAGCAGCTGCGGTGCCCTTGCCTGCTCGGTGACGCAGACGGCGGGCGCCGACATCGCCTCCGCCACGGGCGTACCGAGACACCGGGTGCGCTCACCGGGCGGCGTGGCGTCAACGTGCAGCAGCAGCTCCAGATAGGAGCCGACGCCGGCGCAGCGCAGAAAGTCGGTCTCCGTCAGCATGCCCGCAACGGTGCCGTCGGCGGCCACCACCGGCAGCGCCTTGAGGTCCTGCTCAAGCAGACACTCGGCCGCGGCCTTAAGCGACCAGTCCGGTGCCAGCGGACGGATGTCCGGCAGCATCAGGTCCAGCGCGCGGAGCTCATGCAGCCGCCGCTGCCGCGCGTGGGCGTGGGCGAGGCGGTAGATGGCGCGGAAGTCCTCGGTGCTGATGTCCAGATAGCCGGGGATCTGGCGCATGGCGTCGAACACGTCCTCGTCGTCGAGCACGAGGGCATCGACGGGCATCTCGTCTGCTGCCGGGCGGTCTGGTTCTGGGTCGTGGGGATCGGGCATGGAGGCTCCTTCGTGTATTCGCGCCCACTGCCCCGACCGGGCCGATGGGCTGCAGTGGTCGAGACGATGATCAACGCCGACAGTACGGGCCGAACCAGCGCCGGGCCTTGATCCGCATCAAATCGCGCCTGGACGTCCGCGGGGGCGGCGGCAAAACGGCACAGCCAAATCCACGGCTTTCCGCTATGCTCGCCTAAACCGCGACCTTCAACCGCGGAGTCGGAGCGCCGCCATGCCATCGAAATCCAAAGCCCCGCCACCGATCCACGCCGAGCAGAGCACCAGCGAGGCGTTCGCCACGATCCTGCGCCACAACCTCGACTCCATGCTGACCTGGTGCGACAGCGCGCGCAGCTGGGACGACATCGAAGGGGTGCATCAGGTGCGGGTATCGTTCCGCCGCATGCGCTCTGCCCTATCGCTGTTTCGCGATGCCGCCCCAAAGGCGGCGACCGAGCACTGGGGCGAGGAGATGCGCTGGATCGCCGGCGAACTCGGCAACGCCCGCGACCTGGACGTCTTCCTCACCGAGGGGCTGGCCGAGGCATCGACACAGCTGCCGCTGGCCGGCGGCGATCGCCTGCAGACCCTCGCCGAGCAGCAGCGTGCGCGGGTCTATGCCGAGCGCGTCGTGCCCATGCTCGACAGCGAGCGCTTTGCGCAGTTCCGCGACGCCTTCCCGGCCTGGGTCGAGGCCCGTGCCTGGGAGCAGGCCAAGCTCAAGAAGAAGCAGGCCAAGCGCCTGCACGCCGGCATCGTCATCTACGCCCGCGCGCTGCTCGACAAGCAGGAGCGCCGCGTGCTGACCGCCGGTACCCATGTGGAGCGTGACGACGCCGCGGCCTTGCACCAGTTGCGCATCGAGTGCAAGAAGCTGCGCTATGCCGCCGAGTTCTTCCTCCCCCTGTTCGACGGCATGGACCTGTTCATCGGCCACATGAAGGGGTTGCAGGACCTGCTCGGCATCATCAACGACGTCGCCGTCACCCGCCACCTGCTCGACGACCTGCTGCGCGACGAGCGCGACTACGAGGTCTTGGTCTACGCCGGCGGCCTCATCGGCTGGCGCAGCTGCCAGGCGCGCCACCTGCTCGATCGCTTCGACCCCTGCTGGGAAGAGCTGGTGGAGGCCAAGCACCCCTGGTGGAAGAAGCGTAAAGACGGCTGAGGCTGCCGGCCTGAGGCGTTCCGCACACCTTGGGCTTTGTGTCGGCTCAACGGATCGGCAGGGCCGCCCCAAGACCCCCGCGATGTCCGGGCAGCAGGTCTTGCGGATCGACGCTGTTGCCGTCGCGATCCACCACCAGCACCGGGCAGGCCGCCTTGCGCAGCACCTGCCGGGCGACATTGCGGCCGAACAGGCGCTCGAGGCCCCGCGGACGCTGCCCGCCGACGATGATCAGCCCGGCCTGCACGCGCGCTGCAACCGCGGGGATACGCTGCTCCGGCACCCCTTCCACCGCCAGCAGCCGCGGCTCCTGTCCATGACAGCCCGGCTCGCTGCCCAGCACCTCGGCGCAGACATCGGCCAACAGCCCGCGGGCGATCGCGTCGATGGGTCGCATCACCTCGCCGGTGTCGTGGCGTCGATACAGCCCGGCGTTGCGGCCGGTCTCGTGGATCACATGCAGCGCAATCACGGTCGCCCCGGTCAGGGCCGCCTGCCGGCAGGCCTGGCGCAGGCAGTGCTGGCCTTGCTCGTCGAGGCTGACGGCAGCAAGGATCGGGCGAGCGCCCGGCTGGTCGGATGGGGATCGATTGGTCACGTTCATCGCTCGAGGACTCCGCACATCGGCTGGTTGGCGGGGATGATACCGATTCCGAGGCCGACGCGGGAGTCCCGTCAGTCCACTGCCGTTGCATTGACCGGCCTTCGAGCGCCCGTTAGCATCCGGCTTCGGACGCTTCCGCACGTGCAGCGGCACTGGGGTTGTCGACCCGTTGCAGGCCGCGCGCGCTGCCGACCTGCCTCCTTGATCTCCCCACCACAGGCAAGAGTGCCCCCGCGATGAGCCGCATCCAAGCAACCGAGGCCGAGCAGGTCGGTCGAGCGAGCGAGCGCCAGTGGCGGCGCAGCGCCAATGGGTCGGCCGATCTCCGCTCGGGCACCACCGGCGTTGGGGCGCGGTCGTGGTGAAGTGGTTTGCGCGTCTGGGCCTGCGCACCAAGATCGTGCTGGTGATCGCCGCCATCACCTGCACGATGCTGCTCCTGGCCAGCGCCATCCAGCTCCTCTACCAGCACACCGCCTACCAGCGGCGCGCCGTCGCCGAGCAGCAGGTGCTCGCGCAGCTGATCGCCGACCGCTCCACGGCGGCCCTGTCGTTTGCCGATGCCGTGGTAGCCCGGGAGAACCTGGCCGCCTTGGGCGTCAACGCCGCGATCCTGAATGCCTGCATCTACGACGCCGACGACAGGCTGTTTGCCGGCTACGATCGAACAGCGGACAGCGGCCCTGGCTGCGCCCCCGGGCTGCTCGCGCGTCCACCGGGCATCGCCCACGGCGAGCTGTTCACGGCGACGCTGATCCACATCGACGGTGAGCGCATCGGCACGCTGACCATCCTCTCGAGCCTCGCCGACCTGTCCGCGCGCATTCGCACCGATCTGTTGGTGGCGCTGGCAATCCTGCTGGTAGCCGCCGGCCTGGCCATCTTGGCCGCCCTGCGACTGCAGCGCCTGGTCTCCGACCCGGTCATCCACCTCGCCGAGACTGCGGCACTCATCACCCGCAGCGGCGACTATCAGGTGCGGGCCGAGGCGTCCACCGGCGACGAGGTGGGCCAGCTCGTGCGCGCCTTCAACGGCATGTTGGATGCGCTGCACGAACGCGACGCCTCCTTGCGTGACTCCATCGAGCGGCTGCGCGATGAGGTGGCCCGACGACAGGTTGCCGAGGCCGAGGCGACCGCGGCCTATGCGCAGTTGCAGCAGGCGTTCGAGAAGGCCGTGCAGATCGAAAAGCTCTCGGCACTCGGCAGCTTTGTGGGCGGCATCGCCCATGAGATCAACAATCCGCTGATGGGGCTGACCAACTACATCAGCCATGTGCAGGAGCGCACCGACAACCCCGAGCACGCCGCCCTGCTAGGCAAGGCCCAAGGTCAGGTTCGGCGCATCGGACGCATCGTCAAGCGCGTGCTGCGCTACGCGAGAACCGGCAGCGCCTTCATCCAGTCCATCGATCTGCAAGCCCTGGCGGCCGATGCCTGCCTGCTGCTGAAACCCGAGCTGGAGCGCTGGAGCATCGACGTCGCCATCCAAAGCGAGACGCCGACGCCGCGGGTGGTCAGCGACAAGGACGTGCTCGACCAGGCCCTGGTCAATCTGCTGCTGAATGCCGTCTACGCCGTCAAGGGCGAGGCGCGGCGGGAGATACGGGTGCGCATCGCATCGGCGCCGGGGGGCACGGCGCTCACGGTGGAAGACACCGGCCCCGGCGTGCCCGCGGCCATGCGCAGCCAGATCTACGACCCCTTCTTCACCACCAAGCCGCCGGGCGACGGCACCGGGCTCGGGCTCAGCGTGACCATGCGCGGACTCTCCGAGGTAGGCGCGACCCTGACCCTCGACGAGACCTACCAAGACGGCGCGCGCTTTGTCATCCTGCTGCCGGATGAGGCGCCGAAAGCCCAGTCATGAGCACGATGACCGATTTCTCCGAGAAGGACCGCGCCGACCACCTCTATCAGGCGCGGCTCAACTTCCAGCGCCAGCAGCGTTCCCTCCAGCGCGAACTCGACGAGCGGGACCACCTCATTGCGCAAACCAACGCCAAGCTGGAACAAACCAGGGGTCATCACCAGGCCAACGGCCAGAACATCCACGAGGCGCGATGCAACCCGTATCTCGCGTCTGGCTGAGAAGGCACTTACCCCAAACCAATCAAAGGTTTACTACGGACTTCGCGATTCGCGTTCCGGCGGCTCGGCCGCAAAAATGGCGAGACACAGCTCCAAGTCGTCGATCTGCTCATCGAGATCGTCGAGGCCGCAGGCCGCAGCCGGGCACCTCCTGCTCCTCGAAACGGATCAGCCGCGCCTGGCTGCGCTGCTGGAACAACCGCGCCAGCGCATCGGGGGCGAGCTTGCGCTTCGCATGGCCGACGCGCCGGAAATAGCCGTTCACACTCTCATGAACCCAAAGGCTGCGCGGCACCTCCACGACGATCACCGCCCGCGGTAGGCCGTCCGCGTCGGGCAGCTCCAGATGGCGCGTCACCACATCCAACGGGGGTTTGATCCGATCCGTACAGATCGCGGTGATCCAGCCCTCGACCCGATCGATCAGCGGCAGCGGGATGCCCGCCACGGCGCGAGTCTTGTCGTCGATGCCGAGCACGAGCGTCCCGCCGCTCGCATTGCCCAGTGCCGCCAGCTCGTCCGAAAGCCCATCCGCGTGCGGCGCCATCACCTTGCCGGTCGGGCCCACCGTCACCCGCTTCAGCTCCAGCGTCGAGTCCTCGCCGAGGCGGATGCGTTGTTGTAATGCTTCAGTCTTCATCGCCAAATCGAGCCTTGATCGCTGATGGATGGGTTTCGCCGCGCTCAACCCATTCTAAGCTACTAGACCAGAGGTTCGAGAACGCGAACCGCTCGCCCCATCAGGGTCCGCGGACGACCCAGCTATGCGCTGCTCTCCATCAACCACTACGACAAGCTCGCGGGACCGGAGCGCAAGATTGCCGATCTGCTTGCCATGCCGGGCATCGAGGATATCGATTTCGAGCCGCCGCGGCTGCATGACCCGGCGGTCACGCCCGCCTTGGGCGGATGTTCCTGCTCGACACCAACGTCGTCTCCGATCGGCGCAACGCCGAACCCGCGACCGTTACGCGATGCCTTGATCGCCGCCACAGCGCTTGCCCATGGCATGACGGTCTTTAACCGCAACGTCGCCGACTTTGAGCCAACCGGCCTGCCGATCCGCGATCCTGGGTTGACCTGCTGAGTGGTTCTTGTTCGTTCGCCTTAAAAAAGACGGGGTCTTACCTTTTGCGCAAGATACAAGACCCCGTTTTTCGCTGGGCTCGTGGCGCACGTTTACCCAGGCGGGACTTGCACCCGCTAGACCACGCGGCCTTGCCAGGCCGCACTGACCCCGACTCCCCGCGACGCACAGAGTCCTAGCCTCTGCGGCGTGGGCCTCTCCGGAGACCGAGTCCAATCAGGCCCATGGCGAGCATCCAGGCCGTGGCGGGAACTGGTGCCGTGGCAGGTTCCGTCTCTACGGTGATAGTCCTTGCAACCACCACGGAGCGACAGCGTATGTGACCGAGACGCCCCCGCCATCGAGCCATATCGGGTTGGCTGCGCCCTACCGGGGTGCAAGCCACAGTATCTGTGAACGCACGGCCCGCCCTCCGGGCACTGCCGTGCACCACTTGGACCTTGGCGGGGCACCGATGATTTTCCGGGGCTCGAATGAGCAACGGGCCGGGTGTCTTCTCCCCACCGGGAGCAGCCCCATGCCTAGAACCTGAAGGGTGACCGGTAGCGGATCGGCTCCGCAACCAACACCTAGAGAACTGACGGCGCGTCACAGGCTCAACGCAACGCTTCGCGGAAAATTGATCCAGATCATCATGCTCAGCCGCGAGAGTTTTTTGTCGCCTCTTGATCGGGGTCAGCTAAATGGTGACCCCGGTGCTTGTGACCCCGGTGCTTGTGATGACCCCGGTGCTTGCTCGAGCCGGTACGGGCGCTGACCCCCCGTTGCGGTGCACCCGTGACCGTTCCGGTAACTTCGCGAGCGGTTGGCGAGTGTCGTCGCGAACGCTCGCGCCATCGCATCGCACGGGTTACCGGCGTGCACAACGTCCTTACACGCCAAGACTTCGTTTCGGCCTACAATGTCGGGTCTTAGAAGCATCACCCACGCCAGCGCAAGCTGCGGCCGAGGGCTGCATGCCCTCAGCTTGGTTGAGGCCGTTTTGGTCGCGCGCTCGCCAAGAGGGGGTTACAGCCGGAGGCCAACGGCATTCAGCAACCGGACGCCGCCGCGCAGGAAGCACCGACCGCTTGAAACGAGCAACGGGCGACAACGCCCCGGCGCGGCCTAGCCTCGGGAAGTTGCGCTAGCCTCAAGCATTTGCGGCACGACCATGCGAGCCTCGCCACACACGCTCACAGCAGACATCACCGGATGACCATGAAGGAAAGCCACATCGAGTAGCAGCTGCTCAACAAGCTCGACGAACTCAAGTACAGCATCCGCGAAGACATCCGCGACAAGGCCGCGCTGGAGCGGAATTTCCGCGCCAAGTTTGAAGCGCTCAACAACGTCCAACTCACCGATGCCGAGTTCGCCCGCCTGCGCGACGACATCATCAGCGCCGATGTCTTCCAGGCCGCCAAGCGCCTGCGCGAAAACGGCTACTTCCAGCGCGAGGACGGCACCCCGCTGCATTACATGCTGGTCAACCTCAAGGACTGGTGCAAGAACCACTTCGAGGTCGTCCATCAGCTGCGCATCAACACCGACAGCAGCCACCACCGCTATGACGTGATCCTGCTCATCAACGGCCTGCCGTTGGTGCAGATCGAGCTGAAGACCCTCGGCATCAATCCGCGCCGCGCCATGGAGCAGATCGTCGAGTACAAGCACGACCTCGGCAACGGCTACGCCAACACGCTGCTGTGCTTCATGCAGCTGTTCATCGTCAGCAACCGCGACAACACCTACTACTTCGCCAACAACGACGCCCAGCACTTCGCCTTCAACGCCGACGAGCGCTTCCTGCCCATCTACCAGTGGGCCGAGGCCGACAACCGCAAGGTCACCCATCTCGACGCGTTCGCCGAGCAGTTCCTCGCCAAGTGCCGGCTCGGGGAGATGATCAGCCGCTACATGGTCCTGGTGGCCAGCGAGCAAAAGCTCATGATCATGCGGCCGTATCAGATCTACGCCGTGCAGGCCATTGTCGACTGCATCCACCAGGACCGCGGCAACGGCTTCGTCTGGCACACCACCGGCAGCGGCAAGACGCTCACCTCCTTCAAGGCGTCCACGTTGCTGAAGGACAACCCGGACATCGAGAAGTGCCTGTTCGTGGTCGACCGCAAGGACCTCGACCGCCAGACCCGCGAGGAATTCAACCGCTTCCAGGCCGGGTGCGTCGAGGAGAACACCAACACCGAGACCCTGGTGCGGCGCCTGCTCTCCGAGGACTACGCCGACAAGGTCATCGTCACCACCATCCAGAAGCTCGGCCTGGCGCTGGACGAGACCAGCAAGCGGGCCAAGCAGCACCGGGAGCAGGGCAAGCCCACCTACAAGGAGCGCCTCGCGCCGCTGCGGGACAAGCGCCTGGTCATCATCTTCGACGAGTGCCACCGCTCCCAGTTCGGCGACAACCACCAGGCCATCAAGGCGTTCTTTCCCAAGGCGCAGCTGTTCGGCTTCACCGGTACGCCCATCTTCGAGGAGAACGCCAGCTACACGCAGGTCGACGGCACCGTCGGCACCTACAAGACCACCAAGGACATCTTCCAGAAGCGGCTGCACGCCTACACCATCACGCACGCCATCGACGACCGCAACGTGCTGCGCTTCCACATCGACTACTTCAAGCCCGAGGGCAAGCCGGCCAACGCGGCAGCGGACGCCGACGCCACGGCGGCGGCGCCCGAGCAGTCCGAGCACCAGCCCGACGCGAAGCCCCAGGCCCAGAACAAGACCAAGCCCAAGCCGCCCCGCGCCCTGAGCCGGCGCGCCGTCGCCGAGGCCATCCTCGACAAGCACGACGCCGCCACCAACCAGCGCCGCTTCAACGCCCTGCTGGCCACGGCCTCCATCAACGACGCCATCGACTACTACGCCCTGTTCCAGGAGATCCAGGCCGAGCGCCAGGCCCCAGGCGAGCACGAGACCGCGGACTTCCGCCCGCTCAACATCGCCTGCGTCTTCTCCCCGCCCGCCGAGGGCAACAAGGACGTCAAGCAGTTGCAGGAAGACCTGCCGCAGGAGAAGGCCGACAACCAGCAGGAGCCCGAGCGCAAGAAGGCCGCCCTCAAGGCCATCATCGCCGACTACAACGCCCGCTACGGCACCAACCACAAGCTCGGCGAGTTCGATGCCTACTACCAGGACGTGCAGCAGCGCATCAAGGATCAGAAGTACCCCAACAGCGACGTCCCGCATGCCAACAAGATCGACGTCACCATCGTCGTCGACATGCTGCTCACCGGCTTCGACTCCCAGTACCTCAACACCCTCTACGTCGACAAGAACCTCAAGCACCACGGCCTGATTCAGGCCTTCTCGCGCACCAACCGGGTGCTCAACGACACCAAGCCCTACGGCAACATCCTCGACTTCCGCGCCCAGGAGCAGGCCGTCGACGACGCCATCGCGCTGTTCTCCGGCGAGGACGTCAGCAAGTCGCGCGAGATCTGGCTGGTGGACTCGGCGCCCAAGGTCATCGAGAAGCTCGACACCGCCGTGCAGCAGCTCGAGACCTTCATGCAGGGCCAAGGCCAGCCCTGCACGCCCGAGGCCGTCAACAACCTCAAGGGCGACGTCGCCCGCGCCGAGTTCATCAACCGCTTCAAAGAGGTCCAGCGCCTCAAGACCCAGCTCGACCAGTACACCGACCTCACCGAAGCGCAGCAGGCCGAGATCGAGCAGCGCCTGCCCGAGGAGGCCCACCGCGGCTTCCGCGGCATGTACCTGGAGACCGCGCAGCGGCTCAAGCAGCAGCAGGGCAAGGGCGGCGGCGACGGCACGGACGGCGTCGAGCAGCTCGAATTCGAGTTCGTGCTCTTCTCCTCCAGCCTCATCGACTACGACTACATCATGGGCCTGGTGGCGCGCTTCACCCAGGAGAAGCCCGGCAAGCAGACCATGAGCCGAGAGCAGCTCATCGAGCTGCTCAGCGCCAACAGCAACCTGCTGGACGAGCGCGACGACATCATCGACTACATCAACACCCTGCAGGCCGGCCAGGGGCTCAGCGAGTCCAGCATCCGCGACGGCTACCAGGACTTCCGCAGCCGCAAGGCCGAGGACGAACTCACCGCCATCGCCGACCAGCACGGGCTCCCGCGCGAGGCCCTGCAAGCCTTCGTCGACGGCGTGCTCGACCGGCTCATCTTCGACGGCGAGCAGCTCAGCGAGCTATTCGCGCCGCTGGAACTCGGCTGGAAGGCCCGCGGCCGGGCCGAGCTGGCGTTGATGGACGACCTGGAGCCGCTGCTGAAGAAGCAGGCCGGCGGGCGCGAGATTTCAGGATTGGCGGCGTATGAGTGACGACAGCATGAAGAACGAGAAGACGGGATTGGTGCCGCGGTTGCGGTTTCCCGAGTTTCGGGAGGCGGGGGAGTGGCCGGAAAGACCACTTGGGGATTTCTTGCGCGAGAGCCGAGTAACCGGCAGCAAGGGAGACGTTGCAAAAAAGAGGCGTTGATCATCAAGACGGCCAGCCCGTTTGCATCGAATCCCTGGCTCCCACGCTCCTGCGTCACTGCCATTGATTGTCAGACATGAATAAGCCGTGGGAGCGGCTTCCAGCCGAATCGACTGTCGCCGCGCGAGCCCCGAAGAACACAATCGCGGCCTGCTCTCCCCCGCTCGCGAGCCGCTTCCCCCAGGGAAACCGTCCCCCGCCTGCGCTTCCCGAGTTTCGGGAGGCGGGAGTGGATGGGACAGAACGCTCCGGCGTGGGAGCAAGGGAACAATTCAGGGAAGCGCGAACACTCAGTACTACCAACGGCAAGCTGGCCAGTTCATATACAGCAAACTCGATTTTCTGAACCAAGCCTTTGGGTTAATTCCCCCTCACTTAGACAGCTTTGAGTCAACGGTTGACTTGCCATGCTTTGATATCGATGAGCGACTGAACCCCATATTCTTATTGGAGCACGTTAAGCGGAAAGATTTCTACGAAAGGCTGGGTGAAACTGCCGATGGCAGCCGAAAGGCGAGGCGGATCCATGCTGAAACATTCCTCTCTTTCTGTATCTCGCTTCCCGCTTCGGAAGAGCAACAAAAAAAATCGCCGCCTGCCTCTCCTCCCTCGACACCCTGATCGCCGCCCAGGCGGACAAGCTCGACGCCCTCAAGACCCACAAGAAGGGGCTGATGCAGCAGCTCTTCCCCCGCGAGGGCGAAACCGTCCCCCGCCTGCGCTTTCCCGAGTTTCGGGAGGCGGGGGAGTGGGAGGAGAAAACATTGTCAGATGTTGCAGAACTTACTTCGAGCAAGAGAGTTCATCTTGCAGATTATGTCGGTAGTGGCGTTCCATTTTTCAGGGGCAAGGAAATTTCTCTTCTAAAAAACAAAGAACTCCTTAGCGATGTCCTCTATATCTCAGTAAGTCAATATGAAGAAATCAAGGACAAATACGGCGTACCAGAAGTCGGAGATATTTTAATTACCGCAGTTGGGACTCTGGGTAATATCTACCGCGTCGATGACAGTGATAAATTTTACTTCAAGGATGGAAATTTGATTTGGCTGCGAAACATTTCTGAAAATTCGATGTTTTTAGAATCGATGCTCGAAGCCTATAAAGCGATCGTTCTCAATTCTGCTATTGGTTCATCGCAAAAAGCATTGACAATGATAGAGCTTAATAAGATCAAACTTTGCTTTCCAGGCGGGGGCGAACAACAAGAAATCGCCTCCTGCCTCACCTCCCTAGACGAGCTGATCACCGCCCACGCCAAAAAACTCAACGCCCTCAAGACCCACAAGAAAGGGCTGATGCAGCAACTCTTCCCCAGCCCGGAGGCCATCCGCGCATGACCCAAGAACAACTCAGCCAACTCGGCAAGACCCTCTGGGCCATCGCCGACGACCTGCGCGGCGCCATGAACGCCGACGACTTCCGCGACTACATGCTCTCGTTCCTGTTCCTGCGCTACCTCTCCGACAACTATGAGACGGCGGCGCGGAAGGAACTGGGGCCGGACTACCCGACCTTGGCCGCCGGCGACCGCCGCTCACCGCTGGCGGTCTGGTACGCCGACAACGAGCGATGACGTGCCCGCCCTCGAGCAGCAGATGCGCCGCAAGGTGCACTATGTGATCGCCCCGGATTATCTCTGGAGCAGCATCTACGAGTTGGCTCGGACCCAGGACAAGGAACTGCTGCAAACCCTGGAGCGGGGCTTTCAGTACATCGAGAACGAGTCCTTCGCCAGCAGCTTCCAGGGGCTGTTCTCCGAGATCAACCTCAACTCCGAGAAGCTCGGGCGCACCCCCGCCGAGCGCAACAAAAAGCTCTGCGCCATCATCGCCAAGATCGGCGAGGGCATCGCCGGCTTCTCCACCGACAGCGACACCCTCGGCGATGCCTACGAGTACCTGATTGGCCAGTTCGCCTCCGGCTCCGGCAAGAAGGCCGGGGAGTTCTACACGCCGCAGCCCATCTCCACCATCCTCTCGCGCATCGTCAGCCTGGACAGCCAGGAGCCGGCCACCGGCAAGCGCAAGCGCCTGAACTGCGTGATGGACTTCGCCTGCGGCTCGGCCTCGCTGCTGCTGAACGTCTGCCAGCAGATGGGTCCGCACGGCGTCGGCATGATCTACGGCCAGGAGAAGAACATCACCACCTACAACCTGGCGCGCATGAACATGCTGCTGCACGGGTTGAAGGACAGCGAATTCGAGATCTACCACGGCGACTCCCTGACCAACGACTGGCCCCGGCTCGCCGAGATGAACCCGGCCAAGAAGCTCAAGTGCGACGCCGTCGTCGCCAATCCGCCGTTCAGCTACCGCTGGCAGCCGAATGAAGCCCTGGGGCAGGACTTCCGCTTCAAGGGCCACGGCCTGGCGCCGAAGTCCGCCGCCGACTTCGCCTTCCTGCTGCACGGGTTCCACTTCCTGAGCGACGAGGGGACCATGGCCATCATCCTGCCCCACGGCGTGCTGTTCCGCGGCGGCGCCGAGGCCCGCATCCGCACCAAGCTGCTCAAAGACGGCCACATCGACACCGTCATCGGCCTGCCGCCCAACCTGTTCTTCTCCACCGGCATTCCGGTCTGCATCCTGGTGCTGAAGCGGTGCAAAAAGCCCGACGATGTGCTGTTCATCAACGCGGCCGAGCACTTCGAGAAGGGCAAGCGGCAGAACTTCCTGCGCCCCGAGCACATCGACAAAATCGTCGACACCTACCAGAACCGGCCGCAAGAGGTCGAGCGCTATGCCCGCCGCGTCGAGATGGCGGAGATCGAGAAGAACGACTTCAACCTGAACATCTCCCGCTACGTCAGCACCGCCGAGCCGGAGGAAGACATCGACCTCGGCGAGGTCCACAAGGCACTGACCGACATCGACCAGCGCATCGTCAAGGCGGCGCAGACGCACAATGGGTATCTGAAGGAGTTGGGTTTACCGCCGGTGTAGCGCCAGGCAGTCTAGGGGTAGTGTTGACGCAACCATACGATTCATGACTACCGACTAAGGCGTCGCCGGTGCGCAAGCGACCTCGTAGTGTATTCGGCTACCAGGAGATCAGGCTATGGCAAGCAGGCTCGCGGCGATGATGAGACAGGGGCAAAAGGATCTGGCACGGGTGGCAACATCGCCCAGCCCTGTCGGGTCAGCAGCCGCTAGAACGATGACCCTGCGCTTTGATGAAGCCCGCGGCTTCTTCGTCGAGGTTTCAGAGGAGTTTGTAGACCAAGAAGGGCATTGGCGCATCACGATTGACCCGCACGAAGCGCACATGATGCTGGAACGCTTGACGCAGGCGAGTGTCCCGGTGTTTCTGGAAGGTTCTGAAACCGCTGATGGCGTGTTCTACGAGGTCACGGTGTTCGGTTGCGGGTCGGACATCAAGGTCGGCTGGTGGGATACACCTCCTCAAGGCGCCGAGGCGTTAGCTGAGTTCGTCGGCTGGATGTTAGGTATCGGCTTCGACCGGCAGCCCGCAGCTAACGATGAGGCGGAAGAGTTATCTGAACGGCTCGTGAACCTGGTTCAGGCCCTCTGTTTCAGTCTGTTCGAAATCGACAGAAAAGCTGTGCACAACAGGGTTATCGCGGGCGCCATCGCGGATCTTAGACAGCTGTCCTCACCCTCCCCAATGGAAGAGGAGGACACCATGGTGGATTTTCTCGGCGCGATCATTGCTGGTCAGGCTGACAGCTACCTGTATGAAATTGCTTTCAGCAGCCCTCGTGACGAACTGCGCTTGCATGTCGCGGAGTTGTCCAGCGACGAGCAGACCGTGCTTCTGCTGCCCTACTTCTCCGACGACTTCGAAGATCTCGCCCGTGAACGCGACATCGACGAGTGGGGCCAGTGCCTGAGAAGCGATCAAGATGTCTGTTCGGTTTGTAGACCACGACTGCCGGCTGCTGCCCTGAACTCGATGTCCGTTGTTAGCCGATTGCGGACATCGAGCCCGATCGCCGGCGACCGTCCGACCCAGTGCCCGGCATCCTGACAACGCATCCCTTTTTGAGCTGGTGGCGTTTCACCGCGGTCGACAGTATTCAGGCAAGGGCAACGACTCCGAGCGCTCGGTCTCATGCTGGGCATAGCGCCCCCCCACTGTAGCGCCGGCAATCGCGACCGAGACCTTGCGAGACAAGGATTGCGGCCACGTCTCGCCCGTCATCGAGCCGACAGGCCGCGATCTTGCGATCATAAGACCGCTCCCCCGTCAGTTCGCAGTGCAACCGCTCGCCCGCGACGACGCGTTGCATGGCGTCACGCGAAGCCCTGCCCCACTTCTCGCCAAGCTCCGGCGCTGCAAGCCCTTGGAGACGGATCGGGACACCGGACACAACGATGGTGTCCCCGTCGCGCACGTGGTCCGCGTGACCGATCAGGGTTTCGGCGCTCGTTAGGGTTGGCAGTACCGCGCCAAGCGCAGCCGCAAGGAGGCGAGAGGACTTGAACATGGGCGACAACCCTTATCGCTGCTGACTGCAAATGCCCCTTTGGCGCCCCGCACGCTGCGGAGCCCCTGCGCTCGCCGCCGATACGCCCCAAGCGGAGCACTGCGCCCGCCTGAGCCGTTGCGGGCGCCGCCCCGTGCGGGCGTTGCCCCCTGAGCCCGGCGCCGACCTCCTACCGCACCCGAGGCCACCGAACCGGGGACTCCGACAGCCCCGGCGCCCGGTCAACGCAACGTGACCCATAGACCGAACGGGATGGAACGGAAAATGCGGAGGCGCCTATCCGCCTATAGGTTGCCGGATCGTGGAATCGGCACCGGCTGGCGCTGCTGCTGGCTGGCCAGCGCCGGCGAGCGGGATAGGGTCGGTGCAGTGCTGAGGCGGTTCACGTCCACCGGCTGCGAACCTACCCCGGCACAAGTGGGGGACTAGATGGGGGGCCGGGTTTGCTCTTAGTCGTCTAAACGATTGACTAGAAAGCATTATTTACGAGGGATTGGCGGAGAGAGAGGGATTCGAACCCTCGATGGGCTTTTAACCCATACTCCCTTAGCAGGGGAGCGCCTTCAGCCACTCGGCCATCTCTCCGGGAAACTTGGGGTGGGCCGCGAAGTATAAGCAGGATCGAGGGGCGCGTAAAGTGCTGTTGCGCCCGAGGATCGCGATCGCCGGTGTTGGGGCGGTAGGGCTGACGGCCCGGCGGGTCGCCGGGCTGCGCCCCGAGGCCCGTGGCGTGACGGACGCCACTGGCCGGGATTGGGCGGCGAGCGATCCGGTAGGATCTCCGGCCGCGTGGTCTTAAGGACTCCTTGTCGCGGTGGGCAGCCGAGGGTGTGGCTGCCCAGCCGCTGTTCCGGGCGACCTTAGGTCGCCTCCAGCTTCAGTCCTGGGGAGGAGGCATCTCGACATCAGCACCGGGGACCGCCTCCACGGCAGCCTGCTGAGCAGCCTGTTGGGCCTGTTCCCGCTTGATGCGCTCGTAGATCTCCTCGCGATGCACGGCAACGTCGCGGGGGGCGTTGACGCCGATGCGGACCTGATTGCCCTTGACGCCGAGTACGGTGACGGTCACGTCATCACCAATCATCAGAGTTTCGCCGACTCTGCGAGTCAATATCAGCATTTGAGTTTGCTCCATTTCCTAAATAATGATGTGGCCCGCCCACTCCTGCCGGAGCCCTCGGCCCCTTGGGGCCGTTCTCCACGTCGTCGCCTTCTTCCAGCGACACCTTGCGGTTGGGCCACTGCCAACCAAGCCGACCCTATGCCGGCCGGACTTTAGATTTTAGCAATACTCTTTCTCAATGGATAGCCGATTATTCGCTGATTAGTAGCGCATGATTGGGGTTTTCCGTTTCGGCAGGCGCCTGGGGCTCGGTATCGAATGTTGCGCCGGCCCAAGCCCCTCGGACTCAGGCGTCCGGCTCGGCCTCAAGGCCGAAGGCCGCGTGCAGCGCACGAACCCCGAGCTCCAGGTAGCGCTCGTCGATGACGACCGAGATCTTGATCTCGGAGGTGGAGATCATGCGGATATTGATGCCCTCTTTGGCCAGGGCGGCGAACATCCGGTTGGCGATGCCGGCGTGGGAGCGCATGCCGACGCCGACCAGCGACACCTTGACGATGGCCTCGTCGCCCAAGACCTCCCGCGCCGACAGCCCTTCGGCGGTCTGCTGCAGGATCTCCAATGCCCGGGCATAGTCGTTGCGATGCACGGTGAACGTGAAGTCGGTGGTCTGCTGATCCGCCGCCACGTTCTGGATGATCATGTCGATCTCGATATTGGCATCGGCGATCGGCCCTAGGATCTTGTGGGCGACGCCGGGCTGGTCGGGCACGCCCAGGATGGTGAGCTTGGCCTCGTCTTTGTTGAAGGCGATGCCGGCGATCTTGGCCTCTTCCACGGTCTGCTCCTCAAAGCTGATCAGGGTGCCCTCGCCCTCGCCGAAGCTGGACAGGACACGCAATGGGACTTGGTACTTGCCCGCGAACTCAACGGCGCGGATCTGCAGGACCTTCGAGCCGAGGCTGGCCATCTCCAGCATCTCTTCGAAGGTGATGCGATCGAGCTTGCGCGCCCGCGGCTCGATGCGCGGATCGGTGGTGTAGACGCCGTCCACGTCGGTGTAGATCTGGCACTCGTCGGCCTTAAGCGCGGCGGCCATGGCCACGGCGGAGGTGTCGGAGCCGCCGCGACCGAGGGTGGTGATGTTGCGGTGCTCGTCGACGCCCTGGAAGCCGGCGACGACCACAACCCGCCCGGCATCGAGATCGGCGCGCACGCGGGCACCTTCGATGTCGCGGATGCGGGCCTTGTTGTGGGCGCTGTCGGTGAGGACGTGGACCTGGCCGCCGGTGTAGGAGCGCGCCGGACAGCCCAGGGTCTCCAGCGCCATGCTGAGCAGGGCGATGGTGACCTGCTCGCCGGTGGAGAGCAACACATCGAGCTCCCGGGGCGCCGGCCGCGGCTGGATGGCCTTGGCCAACCCGATGAGGCGGTCGGTCTCGCCAGACATGGCCGAGACGACCACCACAACCTGGTGGTCCTGGTCGCGCCAGCGCTTGACGCGCTCGGCCACGGCCTGGATGCGCTCCACGGTGCCGACGGAGGTGCCGCCGTATTTTTGAACGATCAATGCCATCGTTGGAGTGATTTGCGATGAGTGGTGGTTGGTGGTTGAGGGCTAGGCCCGCTCCTCGACCCAGCGCTTGGCCAGGTCCAGGGCCGCCGGGATGCCCGCCGGGTCGCTGCCGCCGGCCTGGGCCATGTCCGGCCGACCGCCGCCGCGCCCGCCGACCTGCTCGGCGACGACCTTGATCAGATCGCCGGCCTTGAAGCGGCCGGTGAGGTCCTTGGTGACGCCGGCGATCAGGCTGACCTTGCCGCCGGCGTCGCTGGCGAGCACGACGATGCCGGAGCCGAGCTTGCCCTTGAGCTGATCGACGGTGTCGCGCAGGGACTTGGGATCGGCGCCGTCGAGCCGCGCGGCCAGGAGCTTGACGCCGCCGATGTCGACCGCCTGGGAGGCCAGGTCGCTGCCGGCGGCGCTGGCCAACTTCGCCTTGAGCTGCTCCAGCTCCTTCTCCAGGCGCTTGCTGCGCTCGAGCAGGGCGCCGACCTTGTCATCCACATCGGCGCCGCTGCCCTTGACCAGCCGGGCGATGCGCTGCAGGCGATCCTCTTCGTCCTCGACCCAGGCCAGCGCCAGATCGCCGGCAACGGCCTCGATACGGCGCACGCCCGAGGAGATGCCGCCCTCGCTGACGAGCTTGAACAGGCCGATATCGCCGACCGCACGGACATGGGTGCCGCCGCACAGCTCGGTGGAAAAGCCACCCATGCGCAGTACCCGGACCTGCTCGGTGTACTTTTCGCCGAACAGGGCCATGGCGCCGGAGGCCTTGGCGTCCTCCAGGCCCATGATGCGGGTCTCGACGGTGTGGTTCTCGCGGATCTGGGCGTTCACCAGCCGCTCGATGGTGCGCAGCTCCTCGGCCCCAACGGGCTCGAAGTGGGAGAAGTCGAAGCGCAGGCGCTGCGGGCCCACCAGCGAGCCGCGCTGCTGGACGTGCTCGCCCAGGACCTGGCGCAGGGCCGCGTGCAGCAGGTGGGTGGCCGAATGGTGCAGCGCGGTGCGGCGGCGGCGGTCGCGGTCGACGTTGGCCTGTACCCGATCGCCCACCAGCAGCTCGCCGTGGACCATGCGGCCGATGTGGCAGATCAGGCCCTCGCCCTGCTTTTGGGTGTCGTTGACCTGAAGGATGGCGCCGTCGGTCTCCAGCGTGCCGGTGTCGCCCACCTGGCCGCCGGATTCGGCATAGAACGGCGTCACATCGAGCAGCACCAGGCCGTCCTCGCCGGCCTGCAGGGCGTCGCGGGCCTCGCCGCCGACGTAGATCCCGACCACGGTGCCCTCGTCGGACAGCCCGTCGTAGCCGCTGAAATCGGTCTCGCCTTCCAGGTCGATGTCGACGGCCTGGTCGCTGCCGAACTGGCT
>CALOBA010000046.1:0-34369 GCA_942491465.1 uncultured Gammaproteobacteria bacterium | reverse complement strand
CAGGGGCGGTAGCGGCGCCGCGGGCCTCCAGCCAGGAGTCGGCGACCGATGACAGCCCGCCCGACGCCTACGCACAGCATCGACGAGCGGCAACCGGCACGCACCGCCAGCCCGGCCCCCATCCCCGAGCCCCCTCGGCATGTCGCCTGGCGGCGCCGCTCGGCCCTGCTGCGCCTTGGGGCCTGATTGTCCTGGTGCGGGCGCTGCTGCCGCGGGCGCTGGACCTGATGACGTCGCGGCGCCTGCTGCTCGGGCCACAGCCGGTGCTGGTGACCCGCGGCCTGGTCAACAGGCGGCAGGCCGGTGCGGTCTTCGCGCCGGAGCCGCGGATCGGGCATGGCGCACGCCGTTTGCAAGGCTACGCTTTGCCGGCAGCGGGGCCGCTGCGCGGGTATTGCGCCGGTCTGGATCAACATCCTGCGCGGCGACATGGCCCTGGTCGGCCCTCGGCCGCTGACCGCCGCCGAGGCCGATGAGGTCCCCACCGGGCACCTGGAGCGCTTCGCCGTGCGTCCGGGGTTGATCCTGTCCCTTGGGGTGCGCGCGCGCGAGTCGGCATCGCCCATGCGCCGGAGTCGGAGCTGGACCGGGAGCTGGCCCATCGCAAGTCGTTTCGCGCGACCTCGGGCTGATCGGCCGGGCGGTGGTCTCCAATGTCCTCGGCGGCGGCGACGCGCGCCTGCGCCGCCCCTGATCGGCTTCTTCGGCGGCATCCCGGTGGTCAACACCAGCATGGACGAGGCCATCCACTGGTGCGTCGAGCAGGCGCGGGCGCCGATTCCCGGCCTGCTGGCCTTTGTCCACCCGGACTGCCTGAACATCGCGCTGGGGCACCGGGCCTATCGGCAAAGCCTGACCCGCATCCGCCCGGTGCTGCCGGACGGCATCGGTCCTGCACCTCCGGGCTGCCGGATGATGGGCTAGACCCTGCGCGCCAACGTCAACGGCACCGACCTGTTTCCGCTGCTGTGCGCGGCCGCGGCCCGCGAGGCACTTCCGCTCTACCTGGTCGGCGCCCGTCCCGGCGTGGCCGAGGCGGTGGCCGAGCAGATGTACGAGCGCGTGCCGGGCCTGCGGATCGCCTTCACCGCGACGGCTATTTCCGGCCCGACGAGGAGGGGGCGGTGATCGACACCATCAACGCATCGGGCGGCGCGCATCCTGCTGGTGGCCATGGGCGCGCTGCGCCGTGAGCTGCTGCTGGCGCGCTGGCAGGATCGGCTGCGACCGGGCGCTGCGCCTCGGCGTCGGCGGCCTGGTCGACCTTCTCCACTCCGGTCGTGCATCCCCGCGGGCGCCGCACGGAGTGGATGGCGAGATCGGCCTGCAATGGACCTAGCGGCTGATGCAGGAGCTGGGCCGTCTCTGGCGGCGCTACCTGGATCGGCCGTCCGCTCGTATTCCTGCCGCGGATCTGGCAGCAGATCAGCCGCCCGGAACTTTTCCCGCTGCCGACGTCGAGTCGCGCCGGCTACCAGCCCGTCAACCACCGGGACGAGACCGAACGGGCCATGCCTGGAGCCCTCGGCGCGACTCGTCAACAGAAGATGCGCGCGCTCCTGCTGGAGCGCTACGCCACCATCGACCAGCACAACCTGCGCCATCGCCTCGGCTTCTATTTCAAGCGCGCCGGCTGGTCGGGGTGGTCAGCGGCTCCTACCTGCTCGGGCGGCTGCTGGACATCGGCGCCTCCGCGGTGCTCTTGGTCGTGCTGGCGCCGGTGGTTCTGGTCGTCGCCGTGCTCATCCGGCTGGAGGACCCGGGCCCGGTGTTCTTCAAGCAGATCCGGGTCGGGCGCTGGGGCACGCTGTTCACCATGTGGAAGTTCCGCTCCATGTTCACCGATGCCGAGGCGCGCAAGGCCGCGCTCATGGCCGAGAACGAGATGGACGGCGGCGTCATCTTCAAGATGATGGACGACCCGCGGGTGTCCCGGTCGGTCGCATCATCCGCAAGACCTCCATCGACGAGCTGCCGCAGCTGTGGAACGTGCTGCGCGGCGAGATGTCCCTGGTGGGGCCGCGCCCGCCGCTGCCCCAGGAGGTCGACCTGTACTCGCTGTCGGATCGCCGGCGCCTGGATGTCATGCCCGGGATCACCTGCATCTGGCAGATCTCGGGCCGCTCCGAGATCCCCTTCGACCAGCAGGTGGAGCTGGACGTGCAGTACATCCGCTCCCAATCGCTGTGGACCGACATCCGCATCCTGCTCAAGACCATCCCGGCGCTGCTGTTCGGCACCGGCGCCTACTGAGCGCGATCCGACCACGCTGCCCACTCATGTCATCGCCGAGAGGTCTCCCTGAATGCATGCACTGATCTTCGCCGACCGGCTCGGGGCGGAGCTTTCGCCCCTCACCGAACACGCGCCTCCGGCCCTGCTGCCGGTGGCCGGCAAACCGCTGTTGGTCTATACCATCGAGGCGTTGGCGGACGCCGGGCTGCGCGACCTGACCGTGGTGGAACGCGCCCGCGGCGAGCAGACCGAGATCAGCAGCCTGGGCGACGGTCGCCGCTGGGGCGTCTCCATCCGCTATGTCCTGAGTCGCGGCGAGGAGGCGCCGTCGACGCTCTGGCAGCGTATGGACATGAACGTCGACGACCCCGTGCTCGCCCTGCGCGGCGACCTGCTGCGCTCGCCGGTGATCGCCGACCTGCTGAGCGTCGCCCAAGGGCGTAGCGACCACTGCATCGCCAGCGTCTCGGAGGATTGCCGCGGCGGCGTGCTGCTGCTGCGCCCCGGCTGCCCGCATCCCGGCGAGCTGCTCGACAGCCTGCGCTGGGATGCCCCGACACCGCCGCCCCCGCTGGCCCGCTGCTACGTCACGCCGGCCTACCTGAGCCTGATGGACGATTTTCATGCCTTCTACCGGAGCAGTCGCGACCTGATCGCCGATCGCGTGCCGGGGCTGCCGACGCCGGGCCACAGCATCGCGCTGGGGCTGTCCATCGGCCTCCAGGCCCGGTCTCCCCGGTGAGCCTGCAGCAGGGCGTGGCCTATGTCGGCGAGCGCAGCCACGTGGACAAGCGCGCCGAGCTGCTCGGCGAGGTGGTCATCGGCGAGGACGTGATCGTCGATCACGACGCCACCGTGCGCGACAGCGTCATCCTGGCGCACAGCTACATCGGCCCGCTGCTGGAGGTGGACAACGCCATCGTCGCCGGCAACTGGCTGATGCGCATGGACACCGGGGCCCAGCTGCGGCTGACCGAGGTGTTCATGCTCGCCGACACCCGCAACCAGGGCCGCCCGCGGCGCGCCGTCACCGATCAGCTCCTCGGCGCCCTGCTGCTGCTGCTGTCGCTGCCGCTATGGCCGGCGGCGGCCATGGCGGCGCTGATCGCCGGCGGCAAGCCCGGGCTGCAGCGCCAAGAGCTGGTGGGCAACCGCAGCGCCCTGCGCCGCGGCTGCCGCCACGCCAACGGCTTCAAGGACGGCCGCTGGGACACGCCGATCCCGATCCTGCGCCACCTGCCGCGCCTGCTCGCCGTGGTCAGCGGCGACCTGCGCCTGCTCGGCGTCTCGCCGATGACGCCGGAGGAGCTGCAGGCCCGCGACGAAGACTGGGAGATGGTCCGCGACCAGGCCCCGGTGGGCCTCATCGGCCCGACCCAGCTCGACCTCAGCGCCGACGCGGCGCTGGAGGACCGACTGCTCAGCGACAGCTTCTACGCCCGCGAACTCGGCCCCGCCGGTGATCTGCGCTATGGGTTGCGGGCGCTGGCATGGCTGTTCAGCGAGCGGGCATGGGGCCGGCGCCGGCTATAGGAGCCTGTGCGACTTAGGGGCCTTAACGAGGTTGCAAAGCGAGAGGCGTGAAACAGCGCCCGAGAAGATGCTCCGGGTGTCGGGTCTCGCTCGTCAAGTCATCGCAAGCCGCTGCGGGTCCACGCTCACCGCATCCGGGTATGCCATGTCCCCTAGGGGCTTGCTGACGAAGTGGCCCTGGATAAAGTCGACTCCCGACGCATAGAGCGCGGGCAGCATGTCCGCGCTCTCGACGGCCAAGGCGATGACGATCACGCCACGGTCCTTGACCGCGCGGATAATCTCTTGCAGGGCGAGCCGGTCCATCTCCCTGGTTTCCAGGCCGTGAATGATATGCGGGCCGAGCTTGACGTAGTCGATCAGCTCCAGGTGTTGCCGCAGGGTCTTCAAGTCCCCCGCCTGGAGATTCTGCAGTAGGAGCTTGTGTCCTTGCCGCTTCAGCGCCTGCTGGAATTGCGCAACAGCCGCCGGCGCCCGCGTCAGCGCATCGATGGACAGCTCGACAATGAGGCTTCCGCACTCGATCCGGGCCTCGGTGATGGTCCCGAGAATCGCCTCCATGACCTTTGGGGATTCGAGGCTCTCGGTGGACAGGTTGGCGAACAGGAGCGTCTCGGGCGTGCCCGCCCCCTGGATCTTCTCCAGGATCGGCAACGCGCGCCGATAGACCCAAAGGTCCAGCTTGCCGAGCCATTGATACTTGGTCGCCACCGGAAAGAACCTGGCGGGGGCCAATAGCTGGCCATCCTCGCCGCGCAGGCGCAGCAGGGCCTCGAACATCGCCGCCTGCTGCGATCCATCTTGGGCAAGTTGCACGATCGGCTGATACTCCAGGGTGAGACCGCCGGCCTCGATCAACAGCTTGACCTGCTTATCGTCCAAGGCGCCTTCTTCCGCCGTTTCCGCGGGCGGCGCAGGCGAGGCCGCAGCGCCGCCGTCGTCGTTGTCGTTGTCGAGCAGGGATGATCCGACGGCGAACGACGGCACCACGGCTTGCGGGTCGGGTGGCGCTGAGGGTTGGCCTGCGGCGGCGTCATCGTTTCTCCATTTTCTCAGCGTCTTTCGCAGCTGCGTCGTGGTCAGCTCCCGCACCATGACGGCCTCGAGGTGCTCGCGATCACCGTGCTGCACCAGGTCGGCCGCACCGCGTCGAGCCGCTTCCGCCGGCGACAACGCGCTCTCGGGCGGGCGCACGAGGATCAGCGATGCGTCGATCTTCCCGGCCAGCTCACGCAGCAGCTGATCGACGGCCAAGTCGTAGAATGCCGAGCTGCGACACAGGATCAGGTCCCAACGATAGGGCTTGACAAAGGCCTGGCGTAAACTGCCGCGATCCATCGCGACGGCAAACTCGAGGCCGACCCCGGGCACTAGAGGACGTATGCCAACCCCGAGTCCGGCAGGATCGACACCAAGACAAAGGATCTCATAGCGCTTGGACATGATGGGCTCGTAGGGCGTGCTGGGTCGATGAATTCGAGTCGCAAATCAGTTCGTTTAGAGATTAGCACCATCCTGACTGCACGGATTGGAGTCTGAGCGAGAGCCACGCGGGGTGGTTAGGGGTCACCGCCGAGATAGTCCATAAGCGCGTCGTATTTGGGCGAGCCGGTCTGCTGGACGTCCTCCAGCGCGCCCCAGCTGCCGTGACGGGTGGGGGTGGCGATGTCGCTGAAGTGCATCATCAGCCCGCCGCCGAGGCGTTGCCAGGTGCGCAGGTATTCGGCATAGAGCCGGCCCATGCGCGGGTCGCGGTTGGCGGCGATGAACAGCGTGGTGATGCGATCATTCTGCTCGACGCCGTTGAAGCCCACCAGATGCTGGCCGCCCTCGTAGGCGATCAGGTGGAGGCCGTGCCTGTCGGCGACGGCCCGGGAAGCGAGTAGCCAGGCCTCGAGCTGGGCCAGGCCACCATCCGTTGGGCCTTTGGCGACGATGCCGCCGCGGTTGAGCTCGGCGAAGAGCTGTGTCAATCCGGCCTCGCCGGTCATGGCCAGCGCGTTCAACACCGCTTGGTTGTCCGGGTGGCCGATATAGCTGCCGATGTAGGGGCCGATGGCGATGGCGTCGATGCCGTGGTCGACGCAGGGCGCGCCGCGCCACAGCGGGCAGCGCAGGGCCTGGTCGGCGGTCCAGGCGTTGGCGGCCTGGGCGCCCAGGACGCAGATCACGCGCTTGGCATGGTCGCCGAAGGCGGCGCGCCAGCGCTCGCAGACCCGGGCGCTGCGTCGGCCGTACCCGTTGATGAGCTTGGTGAAGCGCGAGGCCTTGCCACCGGGCCAGTCGGCCTCGGCCTGATCGCCGACCCAGTGGTTCTGGGCGAAGATGCCGTTCCAGACCTCGTTGGAGTATTCCACATAGACCGGCAGGTCGGGGGCGAGTCGGGCACGGGTCAGCTCGGCCATCTGTGCCAAGTAGTCCTCGTCGGCCTGGTGGGGGATGTTCAGCCAGGGCGGGCGGTGCAGGGTGTTGGCCAGCTCGAGCATGACCTCCAGCGGCACGCCCCCGGGGCCGCTGTAGGTGGCGTCGTCGGGCTGGGTGCGCTGATCCCAGCTGCGGATCGGGCTGCCGTTGATGCGCTGCCATTCCATAAAGCGCAGGACTTGGAAGGGGCGGGTGCGGGCGAGGAATGCCGGGTTGAAGGTCTGGTGCCCGACCAGGGCCTCGTCGCCCTCGGCGATCAGCCGCAGGTTGCGTAGGTAGTCGCCGGTGCCGGCGGGGTCGGTGGCACTGATCTGGATGTGGATGGGGCCGCGGTGGACTGCGATCTCCAGCACCGCCCGACCGGGCTTCGATTCGGCCTCGATCAGCTTGGCGCCGAGCCTGAAGTGCAGGCTGCCGGCGCCGTCGTAGAGCAGCAGATAGCGGCCGTTGGGGAAGCCCGCGGGCAGGTCGAGCACGGTGCCGGCGATGGAATAGCCGGGCCGTGCCGGTTCAGGCAGCGAGCGCACCCAGCCGTGGGCATCGAGATCGAGCCGGTCGGCCTCGCCGGTGTCCCAGCGGCCGTTGCAGTCCGGGTCGCGGGCGTTGTCGCATTGGGTCAGCCAGGGCCTTGCCTGCTTGAACAGGTTGATGAACGGGCGCTGGGTGGACCAGTCCGCCAGCTCACGCAGGTTGGTGCCGAGCGCGGGGGCCGCGGGTGGGACCGGCGGCGCTCTGGTGGCCGCTGCCGATGGTGCTGTGGCGCCCCGGGTCTCGGGGATCGAGGAGGTGCTGAGCAGTATCGCCAGCGGCAGCATCAGCAGCCCTTCCAGCAGTGGCTTGACGGCGTTGCGCATCGGACTTCCCTCTCGTAGAGGCTGGAGCCTCGGCTTTGGTGCAAGCGTGCGGATGTTTCGAGACTGCCGCGCTGCACTAGGATTCAAGATATGCAAAAAATACACATCACACGCCTACTTTAGGTTCGATTGCAATCTCCGTTCTGTCGCGTGCGTCACGTTTTCCGGATCATGCGGCCTCGCCCGTCAGAGCGAAGCCCCGCCGCCTGCCGCAGTAGTGGGCCTCCTTGCCGACCCGCGCCGTCGGGTCTATGCTCGGCGGACTTTCAACACCAACCCGACGCTGCTGCCCGTGACCACGCCCAACGCCCCGTCTTCCGCCCGGCCGGCCCTGGCCGTCGTCGTTATTGGTCGCAACGAGGGGGCCAGGCTCAGCGCCTGCCTCGCGTCGGTGCAGGCCATGACGCCGGTGCCGGGCGGGCACGCGCTGATCTATGTGGACTCCGATTCCAGCGACGACAGCCGCGAGCGCGCCGCGGCGCTGGGTGCCCGAGTGATCCATGTCCGCCCCGAGCGCCCCACCGCGGCCATCGGCCGCAACGCCGGCTGGCGCGCCACCGACGCGCCGCTGATCCTGTTTCTGGACGGCGATACGGTCCTGGACCCAGACTTCGTGGTCAGGGCGCTGCCGGCCTTTGAGGACCCGATGGTGGCCGGCGTCAGCGGTGCGCGGCGGGAGAGCCGCCCGCAGGATTCGTTCTACAACCGGGTGCTCGACCTGGACTGGCACGCTCAGGCCGGCGAGGTCGAGTATTGCGGCGGCGATGCGCTGATTCGGCGCAGGGCGCTGGAGCAGGTGGACGGCTTCGACGAGACGCTGATCGCCGGCGAGGAGCCGGACATGTGGCGGCGCATCCGCGGCCTCGGGCTCAAGGCCCTGCGCCTGGACCTGCCCATGACCAGCCACGACTTGGCGATGACGCGCTGGTCGCAGTACTGGCGTCGGGCAACCCGCACCGGTCATGCCTATGCCGAGGTCTCGGCGCGCTATCGAGGCACCGCGCTGCCGCTTTGGCATGCCGTGGCCCTGCGCAATGCCGTCCATGCCGTCGGGCTGATCGGGCTCGTTGCCGCCGCTGTGTTGCTGGCGCTGCTGCGGGGCGCGCTCTGGCCCGTGCTGATGGTGCTGGTGTTGCTCGGCATGGTCGTCGCCCGAACCGCTTGGCGCCAGCGCTGGCGCGGCGGCGACGGGCTGACGCTGCTGCTCTACGGGCTGCACTCGCACCTGCAGCAGATCCCGATCTTCGTCGGCCAGCTCGGCTGGTATTGGTCGCGGCGCACGGGCGCGCGGCGTCGACTGATCGAGTACAAGGGGGACTGAGCCCATGGTTACCGATACGCCGCGGGTGCTGATGTCCGCCTACCAGTGCGGGCCGGGGATGGGCTCGGTGTCGCAGATCGGCTGGGAATGGTATTCCCGGCTCGCCCGGCGGCTGCCGGTGACGCTGCTGACCCATGAGCGCAATCGCGCGGCGCTGCAAGCGCACGGGGCACCGCTGCCGGGCTCCGAGGTCATCTATATCGACACCGAGTGGTTCGCCGGTCCGCTATATCGCTTCGCCAAACGGCTGTTTCCGCGCAGCGAGCACGCCGTGTTCATGCTCTCGTCGCTGGATTTCTATATCTACGACCATGCGGCGCTGCGGGCCCTGCGTCGGCGCGCGGGTGATGCCGCGCCCTGGGCGCTGATCCACAGCCCGACGCCGGTCTCGCCGGTGGCCGCATCGGTGCTGCATCGCAGCGGGCTGCCGACGGTGATCGGGCCGCTCAACGGCGGGCTGCGCTCGCCCAAGGGCTTCCCGGAATTCATGCGTGCCGATGCCGACTGGCTGGTGCCGCTGCGCAATGCCGGGCGCCTGGTGGACATGGCCCTGGGGGCGACCCGGCATGCGGCCCGCATCCTGGTCGCCACCGAGGCGACGCGGCGCTGGTATCCGCCGCGCCATCGCCACCGCTGCGTGACCATGCTGGAGAACGCCGTCGATCTTGAGCGCTTCCCGGCACGGCCTTGGCCCGCGGCACCCGGCGCGGGCCGGCCGCTGGAGATCGTCTTCGTCGGCCGACTGGTCCCGTTCAAGGCCGTGCCGCTGTTGCTGCGCGCCATGGTGCAGCTGCAAGACCGTCTTGAGCTGCGCCTGACCCTGGTCGGCGACGGCCCCATGCGCGCCCCCTGGGAGGCGGAGGCCGCCGCGCTCGGACTGGCCGAGCAGGTCCGCTTTACCGGTGCGCGCCCGTTGGCCGAGGTCAGCGGCTTCATGGAGCAGGCGCATTGCTTCTGTCTACCGTCCGTGCGCGAGTCCGGCGGGGCGGTGCTGTTGGAGGCCATGGCCTCGCAGCGCCCGGTGATCGCCGTGGACTACGGCGGCCCGGCGGAGATCGTCGACGATGCGGTGGGTCGCAAGGTCCCCGCGGTGGACAACGAGACGGTGATCACCGGCATCCGCGAGGCCCTCCTGGACCTGGCCGAGCACCCGGACGCCTGGCGCCGGCGCGGCGAGATCGGCCGCGCCCGGGTCGCCGAGCGCTGGACCTGGGACGCCAAGATCGACGCCGCCGTGGCCGTTTACCACGAGCTGCTTGCCGAGCGCGCCGGCGCTCCCGCGGGCCGGTGAGCCGCTCGCCGGGCCGGGCCGGGCCGCCGGCACCGGAGGCCGCTATGCGCGACCCGCGAACTGCCCGCGGCCCCTACCTGATCCTGCTGGCGCTGCTGCTGCCCCTGGGGCTGTCCACCAAGTTCTACGGCGGGCCGGGGGCGCCCTGGGTGGCGGACAACCTGGGTGGTGTCCTCTACGTGTTGTTCTGGATCCTGCTCGCGCTGGCCGCGGCCCCGCGGCTGGCCCCCGCTGCGGTGGCGTTGGCCGTGCTGCTTATCACCTCGGCGCTGGAGGTGCTGCAGCTATGGCATCCGCCCTGGCTGCAGGCCATCCGTGAGACCTTCATCGGCCACGCCCTGCTCGGCAACACCTTCGCCTGGCTGGATTTTCCGCACTACGTGGTCGGCGCGATCCTGGGCTGGGGCATCGGTCGCTGGCTGGCGCGTCGCGACCGCTGAGCCCCGGCGGGGGACGTATCGTCGGTGCTCGGGCCGGCAGGGGACGGCGGTGATGGTCTGCGGCGCCATGATTGGCTAAGGCGATTGCCGGAAACTTTCATACCAGATGACGCAGGATTGACGTTCGCCTTCAAGGAGGGCTGGCGGTCACATAGCGCGCTATGTGACCGCCAGCCCGACGCCGAAGGCGGGCGTCAAGACAAGTCAGATGGTATGAAAGTTGACAGAAATCGCCTAAGCTCAACGCGATTTCGGCGACCTCGCACCGCTGACTGGAGCCCGGCCAACGCATGCATATCATCGCCGCCTTCCCCGGCCTGTTTGCGCTGATCATCGCGTTGCAGCGCGGGTCGGCGAGTGCCTATCTGAACGTCTACCTGCCGACGCTGTTCCTGATGCCGACCTACTATCGGTGGTTCGCGCCAGGCCTGCCGGACCCGAGCTTTCACCATGCCGCCATCTTCCCGATCTTCGCGATCTGGGTGATGCGTGACACGGGGACGTTCCGCTGGTCGATGATGGACGGGGTGGTGCTGCTGTTCGCCTTCCTGGTGGGCTATTCGGAGTATCTGGCGGCGGGCTACAAGGAGGCGCAGAACCTGATCATCGATCTGCTGGCCGCGGTGGTCCTGCCGTACTTCCTGACCAAGGCGCTGATCGTGCCCAAGGGTCTGGTTGTGGAATTTGGCAAGCGCATTGTGCTGCTGCTGTTTTCCGTGGCGGCGGTGTCGCTGTGGGAGTTCAAGATGGGCTACACGCCCTGGGGCATGATCCTCGACCGCTTCTTTCCGGGCCAGAACAACTGGGTCACCACCTTCCGCTGGGGCTTCACCCGCATCGCCGGTCCCTTCGGCCACGCCATCCTCGCCGGCATCATCATGGTGGTGGGCTTTCGGTTGCAGCGCTGGCTGCATTGGCGCGGCCACTGGGACGACCTGCGCATCTTCAGGATGAAAAAGTTCCTCGGCTTCAGCTACGCCTTCATCATCACCTGGGGCCTGCTCGCCGGCGTGATCATGACCATGGTCAAGGGCGCCTGGCTCGGCGCCATCGCCGGGGCCGCGGTGATGTCCATCGGCCGCTCGAGGCGGCCGGCCACGGCGCTGGTCATCATCCTGGTGCTGGCGATCGTGATCGGCGTGCCCGGCTTCCTGTGGCTCAAGTCCTGGGCCGGGGTCGGTCGCGAGAACGCCAAGAGCACCACCCAGGAGACCGCCGCCTACCGTTGGGAGCTGATCGAGAAGTACTGGGACATCGCCATGGAGCAGTCGGCCCTGGGCTGGGGCCGCAACACCTGGCCGAAGATCAGCGACATGCCGTCCATCGACAACTATTACCTGTTGCTGGTGATCATGCACGGCCTGCCGGCCTTGCTGCTGTTCTGGTTCACCATGTTCGGTATGCCCGTGCGGCTGATGCTGCGCGGCAGCCGGGCGCCGCCAGGCTCGGAGGTCCGCATCCTGACCTTCACCCTGGCGTCGGTCTACGCGGTCTACTTTCTGGCCCTGGCGACGGTGTATCTGGGCACCCAGACCATCCAGATCCTGTTCATCATCACCGGATGGGCCGAGGGGGTGCTGGTCTACAACATGCGCGAGCCCGAGCAGGACGGCGAACCGGCGCCGCAGCCGGATCAGCGCATGTTCAAGTTCCGGCGGACGCTTTAGGGAAACGCTGAATTATTCAGCATCTCCCTAGTCGCCTTCGCCCTCCGCGTCGCGATGCCTTGAGCACGATGCGGTGCGGTGGACTAACCTATGTAGCCCGAGGTTTCTTGCGCCCACGCGCGTTAAGGAGCCGAAATGCAATCTCTCGCCGGCAAGAGCGCAGACGTGAACCAACCCGCACAACAACCCCGACTGGCCTACCTGGTCTCCCAGTATCCGGCCTATTCGCACACCTTCATCCTGCATGAGGTGCTGCGGCTGAAGGCCCTGGGCTTTGGTATGGCCGTGGCCTCGATCAACGACCCGGACCGCGAGCCGTCGCGGTTTACCGCCGCCGAGGCCGGCGAGGCCGAGCTGGCCTACTACGTCAAGCGCGACGGCGCCAAGGGCGCGGCTCGGGCGCTGCTCTCGGCGCTGCTGCGCCGGCCGCTGAAGACCCTCGCCGGGCTCGGTTTTGCGCTGCGCCTGGGCGGGACGGACCTCAAGCGCATCGGCTACGGGCTGTTCTACTGGATCGAGGCGCTGATGGTGGGGCGCTGGCTGCGCCGGCAGCGGATCGATCACCTGCATGTGCACTTCGCCACGCCGGCGTCCACGGTCGGGCTGATCTGCCGGCGGATCTTTCCCATCGGCTTCTCGTTCATGGCCCATGGGCCGGACGAGTTCTACGACGCGCCGGGCTATCGGCTGACGGACAAGGTGGTCGGTGCCGATTTCATCCTCTGCATCAGCTTCTTCGCCCGCAGCCAGCCGATGAAGCTCTCGCCGCCGGCGCAGTGGCACAAGATGGAGATCTGCCGCCTGGGCGTCGACCCGGAGCTGTTCAAGCCCGTGGCCTTCCGCGCGGCGCCGGCGGTGCTGGAGCTGATCTGCGTCGGCCGGCTGGTGCCGGCGAAGGGGCAGCACATCCTGGTCCAGGCCATGGCCCGGCTGCGGGACCAGGGCGCGGCGGTGGGGCTGCGGCTGGTGGGTGACGGGCCGGATCGGCCGTCGCTGGAGCGTCAGGTCCGCGAGCTTGACCTGGCCGAACAGGTCCGCTTCGAGGGCGCCGTGAATCAGGATCGGGTCCGCGCGCTGCTGGCCGAGGCGGACTGCTTCGTGCTGGCGAGCTTTGCCGAGGGCATCCCGATCGTGTTGATGGAGGCCATGGCGATGGAGATCCCCTGCGTGACCACGCGCATCACCGGCATCCCGGAGCTGATCCGCGACGGCATCGACGGCCTGTTGGTGGCCGCCTCCGACCACGCCGGGCTGGCCGAGGCCATCGCCCGGCTGGCGGCGGACAGCGAACTGCGCCGCGGCCTCGGCCAGGCCGGTCGCCGCCGGGTGCTCGACGCCTACGACCTGCGCCGCAACACCGAGCTGATGGCCAAGGTGCTGCGCCGACGCCTGGCCGCTTTGGGCGGGACCCACTGATGCTGCTCGCCAGCATCGCCCTGCTGCTGGTCCTGGCAACGCTGCCGGGGACCATCGAGCTGCTGCTGCTGACCGTGGCGGCGCTGTTCTATCGCGACGACTGCCCCTGGCGGGGCCTGAGCGTCCCGCCGCGGCTGGCCGTCATCGTGCCGGCCCATGACGAGGCCGGCAACATCACGCGCTGTATCGAGAGCCTGCGCGCCTCCGGCGATGTGGTCGGTGCCCAAGTCGTGGTCATCGCCGACAACTGCAGCGACGACACTGCCGCTGTTGCCGCCGCGGCCGGCGCCCGGGTCTTGGAGCGCACCGACCCCGAGCGCCGGGGCAAGGGCTATGCGCTGGACCATGCCTTCACGGTGTTGGCGGGGGAGGGCTTCGACGCCTACCTGATCATCGATGCGGACAGCGTCGTCAGCGCCGATCTGGTGCCGCGGGTGGCGGGCTGCTTCAGCGCCGGTGCCGATGCGGTGCAGGTGCGCTACCGCACGCTGAATGCGGACGCCAGCCTGCGCACGCGGTTGATGAACGTGGCGCTGATGGCCTTCAACGGGCTGCGCCCGCGGGGTCGGGCCGTGCTCGGGCTGTCCGCCGGCATCCTCGGCAACGGCTTCGCGCTGGCCGCCGAGACCCTGGCGCAGGTGGCCTACAGCGCCGACTCCGTGGTCGAGGACCTGGAGTACCACCTGCTGCTGGTGGAGGCCGGGCTGCGGGTGGAGTACATCGACAACGCCTGGGTCGCCGCCGATATGCCCACCGGCGGGGCTGGCAGCGAGACCCAGCGCGCGCGCTGGGAGGGCGGCCGGCTGCTGATGCTGCGCGAGCGCGTACCGGGCATGCTGCGGCGGGTGCTCGCCGGGGATTGGCGTCAGTTGGAGCCGATGCTGGACCTGCTGCTGCTGCCGCTGGCCTTCCACGTCCTGCTGCTGTTGGTGGTGGGGCTGCTGCCGGTGGGGCCGGCCCGGCTCTATGCGCTGATCGCCCTGGGCATCGTCGCCCTGCATGTGCTGGTGGCCATCCGCGTCGGCGGCGGCGGGCTGCGGGACCTGATGGTGCTGGCCGCGGCGCCGTTCTACATCGTCTGGAAGCTGACCATCCTGCGCCTGATCCGCCGCTCGGCGAAGCGCGATGCGGACTGGGTGCGGACGCGTCGGGAATAATCGCCCCGGCTCAGACGTGCTTTTGATGCACCACCGAGAACCTGGACTTGAGCCGCAGGAACGGCGTCTCGAAGAAGCGGAAGCTCAGCTCGGCGATGACGATCGCCAGCAGCAGCGAGCAGACAAAGATGGCGATGGGCTCCTGCACCGCCACGCGCCCCAGGAGCTTCTCCACCACCGTGATGCAGTGCAGATGGAACAGATAGATGCCGTAGCTGATGGCGCCGATGCGCGCAATCATCGGCACCGTCAGCGCCCGGTTCAGCGAGCTGTCGTCGCGGATGACGGTGCTGCCCACCAGCATGACCATGATGACCTGAATCAGCAGCCGGTAGACACCGGAGATGTCCGCGGGCGCCAGCTCAATGGCCAGCAGCAGCAGCGCAAGCCAAGCCAGCGCCGCATGCCGGCGGGCGATCAGCGCCAGCAGCCATCGGGTCGCCTTGTTGTCGTGCAGCAGATGGGCCAGCAGGACGCCGAGGAGGATCGGCGTGAAGGTCGCCTCCATCACCGGCAGATCGGCCATCTGCGGCAGCCCGATGGCGCCGAACAGGGGTTCGCGGAAGAAGTTCAGCGCCTGATTGGCGGCGATCATCAGCAGCAGGATCGGATAGATCGCGGCGGACAGCAGCTTCTCCAGGAACGGCCAGAGCAGATAGAACTGCTCCTCCGAGGCCAGGCTCCAGACGATGCCGAAGACCACCGGAAAGAAGTTCGCGACATAGAGCAGATAGATCGGCAGCTCGCCGAGGAATGCCTGACCGACCTCGGAGCCCGGCGCCGCGAAGAAATACAGCGCGGCCAGGCCGAGGATCACCGCGTAATACAGCGGAAAGATGCGCAGGGTCCGGCGCATATAGAAGTTGCGCAGCGAGATCGATCCGGTCTTATCGCGCTCGCGCAGCAACAGGGTGACGATCAAGAACCCGCTGATGACAAAGAACAGGTCGACCCCCAAGAACCCGAATTCGCCGATCTTGAAGCCACTGTTGTGCACGGAATGATGCCAGACGACGGCGACGATGCTGAGGAAGCGCAGGCCGTCGAGGCCGCGAAAGACGCGCGTTTGGGCGAATTCGGTCAGGATTGCGGAAGACATAGGTGGGCTGATCCGTGGACGGTGCCGGAGGGGTATCGGTTGCGGGTCATCGTCGGCCCGCGCGCTTCATCGCTGCGGGGCCGCGCCGGCCTTTGGCGCCGCGAACCCGTTCAGGCCGGCAACTGGCGCGAAGGATACCAGCCGGGGTCGCATCTGCTCCAGAAGGTCGGCTGAAGCCGGCGCACCCGGAGGACTATACTTGCCGCCCGACGCCCCCCTTCGGGATCGCCGCATCAACACCACATCTGCCCGCCGAGCCATGTCTACAGCAATCCCCGACTGCTCCGTCATCATCGTCTCCTTCAACACCCGCGAGGTCCTGAGGGAGTGCCTGGAGGCGCTCGCGGGGGGGCAGGGCGGGCTGATGATCGAGACCATCGTCGTCGACAACGCGTCCGCCGACGGCTCGGCGGCAATGGTCGCCGAGCAGTTTCCGGAGGTGACGCTGATCCGCGGTGGTGCCAACCTGGGCTTCGGTCCGGCCAACAACCGCGGCTTCGCGGTGGCCACGGGCCGCTATCTGGTGCTGCTGAACTCCGACGCCTTCGTGGGCCCGGAGACCCTGGCCGCATCCGTCGCGCTGATGGACGCCGAGCCCGATATCGGCCTCGCCGGCGGCCGGCTGGTGGGCCGCGACGGCAGCTGGCAGCCGTCGGCACGGATGTTCCCGTCGCTGCTGAACGAGTTTCTGACCATCAGCGGACTGTCCGCGCGCTGGCCCCAGTCGCGGCTGTTCGGTCGCGTCGACCGCACCTGGGCCGACGAGCATGCAGCTGCGGACGTGGACTGGGTGCCCGGGGCCTATTCCATCATCCGTCGTGACCTGACCGAGGGGCTGGGCGGCTTCGACGAGCGCTTCTTTCTCTACTTCGAAGAGGTCGATCTCTGTCGTCGGATCAAGGCCGCCGGCCTGCGGGTGGTCTACCGGCCGGAGATCGAGGTGGTGCACATCGGCGGCGAGTCATCGCGCACCGTCAAGCGCTTGAGCTTCTCCAGCAGCGGCAGCCAGCTCACCCTATGGCGCATGCGCAGCCAAGCCCTGTACTACCGCAAGCACCATGGCCGGCTTGGCGCCCGCTGGTCGATGGCGCTGGAGCGCGGCTGGCATCGGCTGCGGGCCTGGCGCAATGCCCGCCGGGCCGCTGATCCCCAGGCCGCCGCCAAGGCCGAGGAGTCGCGGGTCCTGGTCGCGCTATGGCGACAGGCCTGGCAGGAGACCCAGGCGGGGCGGGTGTCGCCGCCGCAGCCTTGGTAGCTAAGGCGCATCGAGGCAACAACCCAACCACAGAGGGCACGATGTTCGAGCAGGTACGAGAAGACTGGAGGAACTACGCAGGCGACCTGACCCGCCAAGGGCTCTGGGTCATGCTGGTCTATCGCTTCGGACGCTGGCGCTACCGGTTCGAGTCGCGCTGGGTGCGGCTGCCGCTGTCGATCCTGTACAAGATCCTCAAACTGCTGTCGCAGATCCTCACCGGCATCGACCTGCCCTGCGAGGCGGTGGTCGGCCAGCGCTTCACCATCGAGCACTTCAGCGGCATCATCATCAGCGGTGACACCCGCTTCGGCGACGACTGCACCGTGCGCAACGGCGTCACCGTCGGCCTGCTGCGGGCCAAGGAGCGCGGCTCCCCGGTCATCGGCGACCGCGTGGACATCGGCGCCGGGGCCAAGGTCCTGGGCGCCATCAACGTCGGCGACGACGTGCTCATCGGCGCCAACGCGGTGGTCATTCGCGATGTGCCGGCGCGTCATATCGCCGTCGGCGTGCCGGCCGCGATCAAGCCGCGGAAGGACCTGCCGCCGTCCGTGTGATGGCGCTTGTGGAGCATGCCCCGGCAACGCCGGTGCGTGACGTCCTTGACGCCGACGGGGACCAATGGGGTACCGTTGCGCCCCCTTTCCCAGCGACGAGCAAGATGCACCGATGATCTTTCAACTCTGTTACATCAGTACCGCCGCCGACGACATGCAGCGCCAGGACCTGGTGGATCTGCTGACCGTCTCGCGCCGCAACAACGAGCGCCAGGGCATCACCGGGATGCTGCTGCACAGCGGCGACTATTTCATCCAGCTCCTGGAGGGCGACGAGGCCGCGGTGCGCCGCATGTTCGAGGCGATCAGCGGCGATCGGCGCCATCGCGGCGTGACGCTGGTCTTCCAGGGCCCTGCCCCGCAGCGCGATTGCCCGGACTGGAGCATGGGGTTCCAGGCGCTGGCGGACAGCGAGTGGTTGGCGTTCCCGGACGCCGACGGCACCGAGCAGGGGCTGCGACCGATGGTGGACGCCATGGACCGGATCAAGGCGATTCTGCGCCGGGTGCGCGAGCGCGGGCTGGACCCGGACAGGGCCTTGTAGCGCGTCGTTGGTGTCGCGCAACCTGCACCCGCCGGCGGACCGGGTCAGCTGCGCCAGGCGAGCATCAGCTTGCGCAGCGGGGTGAGGCCGACGCGCTGGTCCACGACGGGAAAGCCGTCGCGGGCGAGTTCGTGGAGCAGGGCGGCGTGGATGCGGACCTGGGCGCGCAGGGCCTTGGGCAGGTCCTTGGTGCGCGGCGGGTGTTCCGTCAGGCTCGGCGCGAGCTCGGTGAGCAGGGCCGGCAGCTGGTGGCGCCCGTCGGGGCTCGCGAGCCGGGCCGGGGTCAGGCCGGCGGCCTGCAGCGGCTGCTCGGGGACGACCTCGCGGTTGCGGCGCAGCAGCGCGCCGCCGTCGCGCCAGCGGCGCACCAGCGCGCACCAGCCGCCGGCTTGGCGGGCCTGGTGGATGCGGGCGGGATCGATCGGTTCGTCCAGCCCATGCAGGCGGACGATCAGCTCGAACAGGGCCCCCAGGTCCTGCTCGGCGGCCTGGCGCTGGGCGTCCAGGTCGCGGCTGCGGCGGGCGCGCAGCTCGGCCTCGGTCCGGTCGGCCATGGCGAGGAAGGGGTCGACGGGCAGGCCGTCGGTGCTGGCGGCCAGGACCCGGCTGATGGGGTGGCGCGGCTCGCCGGCGAGGGTGCGTCGGATCTCGTCGCGCCACCAGTCGAGCTTGAGGCCGGCGACGCCGGGGTCGGAGACCTCGTCGAGGACGGCGCGCACGCGCTCGCGCCAGCCGAACAGGGCGGCGAGGGCGTCGCGCCGGGCGGCCGGGGCGACGCGGATACTGTAGTAGGCGCTGCTGCCCGCCGGGGTGGCGCGGTTGGGAAAGCCCCAGTGCTCGTCGTCCATCGCTCGCCTCAGGCTGTGGTCGTCTCGGGCTGCGGCGGCCGGCGCACCCAGTGGATGATGTCCAGCGGGTGCTCGACCAGGCCGTCGGCGCCCCAGTCGGCCGGTGCATCGTCGGTGCCGAGGTAGCCCCAGCAGGCGGCCAGGGTGCGCAGGCCGGCGGCCTGGCCGGCCTGGATGTCGCGCCGGGCGTCGCCGATGTACCAGCTCGCCGCCGGGTCGCAGCCGATCTGCGCGCAGGCGTGCAGCAGCGGGTCGGGGTGGGGCTTGGGACGGGGCGCGGTGTCGCCGCTGACGATGCAGGCGGCGCGCTCGACCAGCCGGTGCTCCGGGGTCATGCGTGCGAGCAGCGGGTCGGTGAGCCAGCCGGGTTTGTTGGTGACGATGCCCCAGGGGCGCCCGAGCTGTTCCAACTGCTGGAGCAGCTCGGGGATGCCGGGAAAAGGTCGGGTATGGAGGTAGATATCGCCGGCGTAGTGGTCGAGGAAGGCGCCGCGCAGCGCGTCGAAGCCGTCGTCGCCGGGCTGCAGGCCGAAGCCGATGTGCACCATCGCCCGGGCGCCGTTGGAGACATGGGGACGAATGCGCTCGGCGGACAGGGCCGGCCGGTGGTGGTCGGCGAGCAGCCGGTTGAGTGCCCGTCCCATATCCGCCGCCGTGTCGGCGAGGGTGCCGTCGAGATCGAACAGGACGGCGCCGGGCTGCTCAGTCATGGGCGGGGCGCTTGCAGGTGGCCATGTAGTTGACGCTGATGTCCTTCGGGTCGAGTCGATACTGGCGCGTGATCGGGTTGTAGGTCAGCCCGGTGAGGTCGGTGATGCGCAGGTCGGTTTGCCGGACCCAGGTGTCGAGCTCGGACGGGCGCACGAAGCGCGCAAAGTCGTGGGTGCCGCGGGGCAGCATGCCGAGGACGTATTCGGCGCCGACGATGGCGAACAGGTAGGACTTGGGGTTGCGGTTGAGTGTCGACAGAAACACGTGGCCGCCGGGGCGCACCAGTCGGGCGCAGGCGTCGATGACCGAGGCCGGGTCCGGGATGTGCTCCAAGAGCTCCATGCAGGTCACGATATCGAAGCTCGCCGGGCGCTCGTCGGCCAACTCCTCGACGGGGATTTGGCGATAGTCGACCTCGACCCCGGACTCCAGCGTGTGCAGCTCGGCCACCCGCAGCGGCTCCTCGCCCATGTCGATGCCCAGCACCTGCGCCCCCCGAGCCGCCATGGCCTCGGACAGGATGCCGCCGCCGCAGCCCACGTCGAGCACGGCCTTGCCGGCCAGCGCGGCGGTATGGTCGATGTAGTCCAGGCGCAGCGGGTTGATCTCGTGCAGGGTCTTGAGTTCGCTGTGCGGGTCCCACCAGCGTGCGGCGAGCTGCTCGAATTTGTGGATCTCGGCATGATCGACGTTGCGGATGGTCTCGGGTGTGGGGGTGTCGTGCATCGGGTGGTTCCGGTGTTTCGTTGAGGGTGGCGCGCCAGAAGGTGCAGCAGCGTCCGCATCCAACAGCCGCGCGGCCTAATCAGCGCCAAAGCATAACCCAGACCGCTTGCCCTGGTCCCGGCCGGCCCGCGTCAGCCTTGCCGGTCATGGCCGTCCGGGCTTATGATGCCGCGTCATTAACCGTTTAAGTTTTGGGCTTGTTCAGTCCGTTCGGGGCAGCGAGGCGTGTTGATCAGAGCGATAGGTCTGCTGGTGCTTGGTGTCGGTGTATTGCCGATGGGTGCCTTTGGCGCTGAAGAGGCCGGCCTGCGCGAGGCGGGCTGGCTGCAGAGCGTGCGCCTGGAGCCCCACCGGGTGCGGCTGACGGCGAAGCTCGACACCGGCGCCAAGTCCAACGCCATGCACGCCCGCGACCTGGAGCTGTTCACCCAGGCCGGCGTCCGGCGGGTGCGCTTCAGCCTGTTCGATGAGCATGTGGAACAGTCCGGCACCAAGCTCACCTACGACCTGCCGGTGAAGCGGACCATCCGCGTCAAGCGTCGCGGTGATCTGCCCTCGGACGAGCGGGTGACGGTGCAGATGAGCTTTTGCCTCGACGGCAAGGTCGAGCAGGCCGAATTAGGTCTCTACGATCGCTCCAATTTCAACTACCCGATCCTGCTCGGGCGCAAGTTTCTCGCCGGTCGCTTCGTCGTCAATGCGGCCGAGACCTTCATGTTGGGATACGCATGTCCTGATTAGCCACCCGCGCTGGCCCTAAGTCAAGGTTCAGAAACAAGTGGTGCAGACGCAACCCCTCATGGTGCCTTTGGATTCGCCGTTTCATGGTTGCGTCTGCACCGCTTGTTTCTGAACCGATCCTAAGTTCCAGGGTCCGGGCCGCCCCGCATTGATCTCCTGCCGATGGCGCACCGCTTCTACGCTCGTCTCTCCCCACTGCTGATCATCATCCTGCTGCTGTTCGCCGGCGGCCTGGGGCTTGCGGTATTCAAGGCGCTCTATTTGCGGGTGCCGCCGCTGCCGGAGATGACCACGACGGTTTGGACCATCGAGGCGCAGATCGCCTTCCGCGGCAAGGGCGGCTCGTCGAAGGTGGAGTTCCGGTTGCCGGAGGCGGCGTCCATGGACCGGGTGATCGACGAGAACTTTGTCTCTCGCGCCTACGGCCTGTCGCTGCTGGAGAACGGCAGCGGCCCGCGGGAGGCGACCTGGACCCTGCGCCGCGCGCCCAAGCGCGAGCAATCCCTCTACTATCAGGTCAAGGTCCTGCCCGGCGCCGTGGAGACCGCCGCGGACGTGCCGAGCTTCCCGCCGGTGCCGGACTACAAGGAGCCGTTGGCCTCGGCGATCACCGCCGTGCTCGACCAGGCGCGCGCACAGTCGGCGGACGTGTTCTCGTTCACCGAGCAGGTGCTGCTGATCCTGGCCGACCGCAGCGACGAGAATGTCAAGGTCATCCACAACGTCGACGATCGTCCGAGCTGGCAGCACCTGGTGGCGGAGATCCTCGCCGGCGCCCGTATCCCGACGCGCATCGCCTACGGTATCCCCCTCGGCGCAACGGTGGTGGACGGGCACCTGCGACCCTGGCTGGAGGTCCACAACGGTGAGCGCTGGAGCGGCTACAACGCCGACACCGGCGCCCCCGGCTACCCGGCCGACTTTTTCATCTGGCGCTACGACAGCCCCCGGTTGGTCAAGACCCGCGGCGTGCGCGGCGTCGATACCACGTTCTCGACCATCCAGACCCGCATCGCCCAGGCCGACCTGCATTCCATCACCGCCCCGACCTTCGACGGCGACTGGTTCGGCCTCGACCTGGCGGCACTGCCGGTGCAGACCCAGAACCTGTTCCGGATACTGCTGATGATCCCGGTGGGGGCGGTCATCGTCGCCTTCATGCGCGTGGTCATCGGCATCCCCACCTTCGGCACCTTCATGCCGATCCTGATCGCGCTGGCCTTCCGCGAGACCCAGCTCGGTTGGGGCGTGACGCTGTTCCTGGCACTGATCCTGGTGGGGCTTTCGGTGCGCCTGGCGCTGGCCCGGCTGCGGCTGCTGCTGGTGCCGCGGCTCTCGGCGATGCTGGTGGTGGTGGTCTGCCTGATGCTCGGCATCACCATCCTCAGCTTCCGCTTGGGGGTGGAGCAGGGCCTGTCCATCGCCCTGTTCCCCATGGTCATCCTGGCCATGACCATCGAGCGCATGTCCATCGTCTGGGAGGAGCGGGGCTTCGTGGAGACGGTCAAGGAGACCTTCGGCTCGTTGATTGTTGCGATCTGCGGCTATTTCGCCATGAACGAGCCGCACCTGCAGCACCTGATGTTCTACTTCCCCGAGCTGCTGCTGGTGCTGCTGGCGCTGACGCTGATGCTCGGCGCCTACAGCGGCTACCGGCTCAGCGAGCTGATCCGGTTCAAGGCCCTGAAGGCCGGCTGACGCCCATGTTCGGACGCTGGCAAGGGCTGAAACAGGCCGGGGTGCTGGGCATCAATGCCCGCAATCGCAACTATGTCATGCGGCTCAATCCGCGCGCGCGCTTTCCGCTGGTGGACGACAAGCTCAAGACCAAGCAGTTGGCGCTGGAGGCCGGGCTGTCGGTGCCGGAGCTCTACGGCGTGGTGCGCTTTCAGGGCGAGCTGATCCACCTCGACCGACTGCTCTCGGAGCGGTCGTCATTCGTCATCAAGCCGGCCCACGGCAGCGGCGGCGACGGCGTGCTGGTGATCGACAGCCGTCGCAGCGGGCTGTTCGTCAAGCCCGACGGACGGGTGCTGTCGCTGGACGATATCGAGTACTTTGTCTCCAATATCTTAAGCGGCGTGCATTCCCTCGGCGGCATCCCGGACGCGGCGATGATCGAGTACCGGGTACGCTCGACGGCGATGTTCGACGCCATCAGCTACCGCGGCGTGCCCGACATCCGGCTGCTGATCTACCGCGGCATCCCGGCCATGGCCATGATTCGGCTGCCGACGCGGGCCTCGGACGGCAAGGCCAACCTGCACCAGGGGGCGGTGGGGGTCGGCATCGAGCTGGCCACCGGGCGGACCACCGGCGGCGTGCTCGCCAACCGCATCATCGAACAGCATCCCGACTTCGGCAGCGCGCTGCGCGGCTACGAGATCCCCGACTGGGAGCGGCTGCTGGTCATCGGCGCCGAGTGCGCGGACATGACCGGGCTCGGCTACTGCGGCGTCGATCTGGTGCTCGACGAGACCCAGGGGCCGATGATGCTGGAGATCAACGCCCGCCCGGGGCTCGCGATCCAGATCGCCAACGGCAACGGCCTGGAGCGGCGCTTCGAGCAGATCCGCTCGCTGGAGCCGCTGCCCACCGACGTCGAGGCGCGGGTGCGCCTGGCGCGGGCGCTCGACGCGGAGCAGGCGGCATCGGGGGCCGTCGCTTAGCATTCCTGCGCCGGCGTGATCGCTATCGCTATCGCTAAGGCGATCGGTATCGGTATCGGAGCCGACCCCGACCCCGATCCCCATCCCGATCCCGATTGCGGCCCTTCGCATTCCGGTTGGCTTCTCGAAGTCTAACGCCGTCGTACCACCGGCACCGGGAGCCGATCCCCGGTCGCGGACCATTCGTACCCCTCGCCTTGCCTGATCGTCCGATAGCCGTCGGTGGAGCCCGGCCCGATCGACCTATACTGGTCGGCGTGCAGACCCCATGTCGTTTTACCTGCTCAAGGAAAGCCCGTGCGTCCGATCGATCGACCAGCAGCTGATGATCCCCCGCGACCGCCGCAGACCACCGCTGTGGCGGCGTCTCACGGGTGTTCTGTCCCTCTCGGCAGCGGCGAGCCCGGGGGGGCAGGATGAGCAACCGCGGCCGACTGCTGCTGCTGATCGCGATCATGACCCTGGTGACGCTGGCCGCGGCCGGCGTGACCATCTCGCTGCTGTTCTCCGCGGCGATGAACTCCGAGCGCGCCAGGCTGACCGAGATCGCCCGCTCCCAGGCGCGTCTGATCGAGTCGGTATCCCGCTTCGATGCCCGTTGGTCGACGGATTATCCGGACGGCGCGGTGGCCGCCACCCTGGTGCAGGTGCGCGAGGCCACCAGGAGCTACTCCGGCTTCGGCGAGACGGGCGAATTCACGCTGGCGCGACGCGAGCATGACCAAATCCGCTTCCTGCTGGCCCACCGTCACCCCGGCGATGGGTCGACGGCGCTGATCCCCTGGGCCTCGGCGCTGGCGGAGCCCATGCGCCAGGCCCTGTCCGGGCGCAGCACGACCCTGGTCGGGCGCGATTATCGCGGTGTCCAGGTCCTGGCCGCCACTGAGCCGATCCCCGATCCGGGCTGGGGGCTGGTCGCCAAGATCGACCTCGATGAGCTGCGACGACCGTTTATCCGCGCGGGGCTCACGGCCCTCGGCCTGACCCTGCTGCTGGCGGGGGGCGGCGCCGCGCTGTTCGTCGGCCTGAGCAACCCGCTCCTGCGCCGCATTGGCGAGAGCGAGGCGCGCTTTCGGGCCCTGTTCGAGCATGCGCCCCTCGGCATCGCGCTGCTCGATCGCGACGGCTGCTCGCGCCTGAGCAACCCTGCCTTTCAACAGCTGCTCGGCCGCGACCAAGCGACCCTGGTCGAGATGCGTATGGAGGAGCTGCTGCATCCGGAGGATCTGGACGAGGCGATGGCCGGTTTCCGGGCCGTCTGGTCCGGCGGGTCCGACGGCTGGTCCCGCCGCGAGCGCTATCTGCGCGCGGACGGCGCCGAGGTCTGGGGCCAGCTGACCCTATCGCTGGTGCGCGACGCGGGCGGTCGCATCGTCGGCGTCTTGGCGATGGTCGCGGACATGAGCGAGCAGCGGCGGATGGAGACCGAGCTGGCCCAGGCCTACGAGCGCGCGCTGGAGGTGGAAAAGCTCTCCGCATTGGGGGCCTTCGTCGGCGGCATCGCCCATGAGATCAACAATCCGCTGATGGCCTTGAGCAACTACGTCGCCCACGTCGAAGAGCAGCTCGTGGATGCGGATCTGCGCGACATCCTCAGGCGCGCCCAGGGCCAGGTGCGGCGCATCGGCGGCATTGTCGATGGCGTGCTGCGCTATGCCGCAACCGATGAGGACGGCTCCGGGGCCTGCGATCTGTCTGCCGCCGTGGACTTCGTTGCCGGACTGCTGAAGTCGGATCTCTCCAGCCAGGGCATCACGCTGGTGACCGTGGTGCCCCCCGAACTACCCGCGGTGGCCATCGACAGGGAACTGCTGGAGCAGGCCCTGATGAACCTGCTGGCGAACGCGGTCTATGCCCTGCGCGGTCGGGCGCTGCGCGAGATCGGCATCATCGCTCGGGCCGGGGAGCACTGCGTCGAGGTGCGGGTGGAGGATACCGGCCCCGGCATCCCGCCGCAGACGCGTCCGCGCATCTTCGATCCGTTCTATACGACGAAGCCCCCGGGAGACGGCACCGGGCTGGGGCTCGGGGTGACGTTGCGCAACCTGAGCCGCTGCGGTGGCCGACTGCGGCTGCTGCGCGCGGAGGACGGCGATACCTGCTTCGCCATGGAGCTGCCTCTGGTCCGCGAGGATGGCTGATTTCGCCATGGAGCTGCCTCTGGTCCGCGAGGATGGCTGATTTCGCCATGGAGCTGCCTCTGGTGCCGCTCAGTCATCGTCCAGATACAGCGCCGGATCATCCTCGCGATGTCCGAGGGCGCGGGCCCGCAGCAGGCGGCGCAGGGGCCTGCCGCTGTCGCTTCGCGGCAGGTCGTGCTCGAAGTCGAGCAACCGGGGGGCAATCACCGGTCCGAGCCGACGTCGGGTATGGGACAAGATCTCCAGCCCGAGCTGTTCGCTGGGCCGATAGTGCGGGGCGGGGACGACGATCGCCTTGACGATCTCGCCGAGGTTCGGGTCCGGGATGCCGATGGCGGCGGCATCGGCCACTGCCGGGTGGCTGCGCAGCGCACACTCGATCTCGAACGGGCCGATCAGATAGCCGGCGGTCTGGATCACGTCGGCGCGGCGGCCGACGATCCAGAACCAGCCGTCTTCGTCGCGCCGGGCCAGCTCGCCGCTGAGATACCAGCCGTCGGCGAAGCAGTCCTGGTAACGATCCGGCTGGCAGAGGTAGCCGCGGAACATCGATGGCCAGCCGCTGCGGATTGCCAGCTCGCCGACCTGGTCCGGCGTCTCGATCAGCCGCAACAGCCGATCGCCCTTGGGCCGCTCGACGATGGCCGCGTCGATCCCCGGCAGCGGCTGACCGATGGCGCCGGGTCGGTTCGCCTTGCCCGGCCGGTTGGCGATCACGATGCCGCCGGTCTCGGTCTGCCACCAGGTATCGCGGATCGGTGTGCCGAAGGCGGCCTTGCCCCAGCGCACGGTGGCGGCGGCGAGGGGCTCGCCGATGCTGGCGACGACGCGCAGCGCCGAGAGATCGGTTGTGCGGTAGGCGGCCGGATCAAGCCGCATCAGCGAGCGTAGCGCCATGGGTGCGGTGTAGAGCACATTGACGCCTTGATCGCGCAGGATGCCCAGCCATCGGGCCGGGTCAATCTCCGCCTCGTCGATGATCAGCGTGCTGCCGATGAGCAGCGGTGCGATGATGCCGTAGCCGGTTGCGGCCATCGAGCCGGGATCGGCGGTGCACCAGAGCACATCGTCGGACTCCAAGTCCAGCACCCAGCGGGCGGTGGCCAGCAGTAGCATCGCCGCCTGGTGGGCGTGGACCACCGCCTTCGGCGCGCCGTTGCTGCTGCTGGTGAAGTGCAACAGCGCCAAGTCGTCGGCGCCCGTGTGGATCAGGCCACCCTGATCCGGACACTCCGCCAATGCCTCGTTCAGGCGCAGACAGTCCTTCGGCAGTCGCCCGCCCGCCCTGGCGTCGATCAGCAGCACCTGGCGCAGCGCCGGGAGCTCGTACTGCAGTGGCGCGATCTTGCGCCAGTACAGGGCCTCGGTGGTGATCAGGAAGCGCGCGTCGCTGAGCTTGAGCCGGGTGCGCAACGGATCGGGGCCGAGCAGCGACAACAGCGGGGTGAAGACACCGCCGGCGCGCAGCGCGCCCATGGCCGCCAGGTGCACATGCGGGCTGCGCCCGAGCAGGGTGGCAACCCGATCGCCCCGGTTCAGCCCCAGACCGAGCAGCAGGTTGGCCAGCCGGACGCTCTGGCTGGCGAGCACGGCGTAGGTCAGCGACTCGACGCCGCCGTCGCGGCGCAGCCAGCGGATCGCGGTCTTGTCGCCGAGGCCGCCGGCGCCGGGATCCATGAGATGCCGGTCGAGGGTCTCGTAGGCGATGTTCAGGCCGCCCTCCGGCAGGCCGCGGAGGGCGATGCGGCCGTCGTGCCAGTCGGAGTCCTCCCAGTCGGACGCGCTGCTCGGGGCGCTGTCGCTGCCGCTGCCGGGCGGCTGGGTCGGGAATGGACTGTCGTTGAACATGGTCTCGGTGCCTTGGCGGTGATGTCGAAACGGCCGATGACGACGGCCCGCGGGCGTCGTCACCTGTCCGTAGCTTAAAGGTAAGCGGCGACGGCGTTGAGGTGCGTCTTCCGGGACGCGGCGATAACGTGACGAGCGCCGGCGCCGGGGCCGCGCAAGGCCTGAGTTTGCGTTACCCTGTCGGGCCTATTCACCCCCGTCATGTGCCATCATGGAGCCCCGATGTCCGAAGAGCTGAAGAAGAGCGCCCTGGACTACCACCGCTTGCCGCGTCCCGGCAAGCTGGCCATCACCGCGACCAAAAAACTGGCCAATCAGCGCGATCTGGCGCTGGCCTACTCGCCGGGCGTCGCCGCCGCCTGCGAGGCGATCGTCGACGACCCGCTGGCGGCGGCGGACTACACCGTCCGCGGCAATCTGGTGGCCGTGGTCAGCAACGGCACTGCCGTGCTCGGGCTCGGCGCCATCGGGCCGCTGGCCTCGAAGCCGGTCATGGAGGGCAAGGCGGTGCTGTTCAAGGAGTTCGCCGATATCGACGTGTTCGATCTCGAGGTCGACACCCGCGACCCGCAGCAGCTGGTGGACATCGTCGCCGCCCTGGAGCCGACCTTCGGCGGCATCAACCTGGAGGACATCAAGGCGCCCGACTGCTTCATCGTCGAGCAGGCGCTGAAGGAGCGCATGCGCATCCCGGTGTTTCACGACGATCAGCACGGCACGGCGATCGTCGTCGCCGCCGCGGTGCTCAACGGGCTGCGGCTGGTGGGCAAGCCCATCGGCGAGGTGCGCCTGGCCACGGCCGGGGCCGGGGCGGCGGCGCTGGCCTGCCTGGACCTGCTGGTCGCCCTCGGGCTGCGGCGCGAGCATGTGATCGTCACCGACATCGCCGGGGTTGTCTATCAGGGCCGCACCGAGGAGATGGACCCCTACAAGGCCCGCTACGCCGTCGACACCCCGAAGCGCACGCTGGCCGAGGCGGTGGAAGGCGCCGATATCTTCCTCGGCCTGTCCGCCGGCGGCGTGCTCAAGCCGGACTGGCTGTCGGCCATGGCCGAGCGTCCGCTGATCCTGGCCCTGGCCAATCCGATGCCGGAGGTGCTGCCCGATGCGGCCCGCGCCGTGCGGCCGGACGCGATCCTGGCCACCGGGCGGACCGACTATCCGAACCAGGTCAACAACGTGCTGTGCTTCCCGTTCCTGTTCCGCGGGGCGCTGGACTGCGGCGCTACCTCCATCAACGAGGCCATGAAGCGCGCCGCCGTGGAGGCCATCGCCGGGCTCGCCCGCGCCCAGCCCTCGGACATCGTGCGCAAGGCTTACGGCGGGGCGGAGCTGCGTTTCGGTCCCGACTACCTGATCCCCAAGCCCTTCGATCCGCGGCTGATGGAGCACGTTGCCCCGGCCGTGGCCCAGGCGGCCATGGACAGCGGCGTGGCCACCCGGCCCATCGGCGACATGGCGGTCTACCGCCAGGCCCTGAATAACCGCGTCTTCCGCACCGGCATGACCATGAAGCCGGTGTTCGACCAGGCCCGGGATCAGCCCCAGCGGGTGGTCTATGCCGAGGGTGAGGACGACAAGGTGCTGCAGGTCGCGCAGCAGGCCTTGGAGCAGGGGATCGCGCAGCCGATCCTGATCGGACGCCGGGGGCTGATTGCCGAGCGCATCGAGCAGCTCGGACTCGACATCGCCGCCGACCGCGACCTGCTGGTCATCGATCCGCAGACCGATCCCCAGCTTGAGACCCATGTCGCCGCCTACTACCAGCGGGCCAAGCGCCGCGGCTACTCACCGGCCGAGGCCCGCGCCCAGATCCGCAACAGCCCCACGGCCCTGGCCGCGACCCTGCTGCGCACCGGCGAGGCGGATGCGATGATCTGCGGCAGCGTCGGCCGCTACATGCATCACCTCAAGCAGGTGGAGATGATCATCGGCCGCTCCATCGGCGTCGGTCGGCTGGCCGCCATGAGTGCGCTGGTCCTGCACCAGCGCACGCTGTTCATCGCCGACACCCATGTGCAGGTGGACCCCGATGCCGAGGCCATCGCCGAGATCGCCGGACTCTGCGCCGCCGAGGTCCGCCGCTTCGGCATCGAGCCCAAGCTGGCGCTGCTGTCCCACTCCAACTTCGGCAGTCACGACGACCCCCACGCGGCGCGCATGCGCGACGCCCTGCGCCTGATCCGCCGCGCCCACCCGGAGCTGGAGGTCGAGGGCGAGATGCGCGCCGACCTGGCCCTGTCCGAGCCCCTGCGCAGCGAGCGCTTTCCGGACTCGCTGCTCGAGGGCGGCGCCAACCTGCTGATCATGCCCAATCAGGACGCGGCCAACATCGCCTTCAATCTGCTGCGCGTGCTCAGCAACGGCGTGGCCATCGGCCCGGTGCTGCTCGGTGCCGCGCGCTCGGCGCACATCGTCGCCCCCGGGGTCAGCGTGCGCGGGCTGTTGAACATGACCGCCTTGGCGGCGGTGCGGGCGCAGTAGGGGGGCGGTCGGTTTGCCGACGAGCGGAACCCACCCATGGCAGACCTGAAGCTCACCAACGTCCACAAGACCTACGCCGGCGGCGTCGACGTACTCAAGGGCATCAACCTCGACATTCGGCGCGGTGAGCTGATCGTCTTCGTCGGCCCGTCGGGCTGCGGCAAGTCGACGCTGCTGCGGATGATCGCCGGGCTGGAGCGGATCAGCGGGGGGACGCTGAGCATCGGCGGTGAGGTGATGAACGACGTGCCGCCGGCGCAGCGCGGGATCGCGATGGTGTTCCAGTCCTACGCGCTCTATCCGCACATGACCGTGCGCGAGAACATGTCCTTTGCGCTGAAGATCGCCAAGAAGCCGCGGGCCGAGATCGATGCGGCGGTGGCCAAGGCCACGCGCATCCTGAAGCTCGACCCCTATCTCGATCGCCTGCCCAAGGCCCTGTCCGGCGGCCAGCGCCAGCGCGTCGCCATCGGCCGCGCCATCGTGCGCGACCCGCGGGTCTTCCTATTCGACGAGCCCCTGTCCAACCTCGATGCCGCGCTGCGCGTCGCCACCCGCATCGAGATCGCCCGGCTCAAGGAGGCCATGCCCGATCGCACGATGATCTACGTCACCCACGATCAGGTGGAGGCGATGACGCTGGCCAGCCGCATCGTCGTGCTTGCCAACAAGGGCATCGCCCAGGTTGGCGCGCCGTTGGCGCTGTATGAGCGCCCGCGCAACGAATTCGTCGCCCAGTTCATCGGCTCACCGGCGATGAATCTGCTGCCGGGTCGGATCAGCGCCACGGGTGCGCAGACCGGCGTTGCCTTGGACGGCGGCGGCGCGGCCCGGAGCGCGGTGCCAACCCGCGATGGCGACATGGGTCGCAGGGTCAACATCGGTGTGCGCCCGGAGGACCTGAGCCTGGACGACGGGGTAGGGGCGCCCATCTACGCCGGCCGCGTGGACATCACCGAGGCCCTCGGCGAGGTCACGCTGCTCTACTTCGCCACCGAGGCGGGGCAGGCGGGCGGCGTCATCGCCAAGCTGCCGGGCATCCACGGTGGCCTGCGCGACCGCGAGGTGCGGCTGACGGCTCCGCCGGAGAAGGTCCATCTGTTCGCCGACGGCGAGTCGCTGCTGTACTCCTAGCCCCAAGCGCTCTTCGGTGGACGCCGGGGGCCGGATGCGACCGCGGACAGGTCACAGGGGCCATGCCCCCCGGTCGATGACTTCGAGCAGCAGCGAGGGAGCAGTCAGCCAAACGGTGGCCGCCGCCACATGTGCGGCGACGATGAGCCAGTAGACCACCTGATAGGACGGCTTGACGGTCTTGTGGCGCATGGTCTGCTGGGCGACGTAGGCCCCGGGCCAGCCGCCAAGCAGTTCGGCGAGATGCAGCGACGCCTCCGCGGTGCGCCAGCGTTTGCGGATCGCGCTGAGCTTGTCGCGCGCGTACATCAGATAGGCGGCCAGGCTCATTAGCGGATAGAGCAAGAGGACCCAGCCGCTGGTGCCGAAGCGGGACGCCGCGGCGCCGAGGCAATACAGCGTGGCCGCGGCCACCAGGGCGGTGCGCCAATCCAGCGGCAGCGGATGCAGCTGCTCGGACCTGCGGGGCCGCGATCGGGCGTTGCGTGGGGGGCGCTCCCCCAGGGGGTTCTGTCCTTGGCGATGGATGCGCTGGCGCAGATGGACGGCCCGCGTCGGTCCGTCGGCCGGTGCTACCGGCGGGGGTCTGAGCGGCAGGTCTTGGCCTTGCACCGGTACCGCCTTGTGTGCGCGCAGCCCATGACCCCTCGGGTCCGGGCCGGCGCTGAAGACCCATCGGCTGCCGGTCTTCGGCGTGCTGCCGTTCGGCAGGGCGCTGATGTGCACGAAGACATCCTTGCCGCCATCCGCGGGCCGCAAAAAGCCGTAGCCCTTGGCCTGATTCCAATGCGTCGGCTGACCTTCCCGAAGGGCGGATCGACCGTTGTTCATGCTTCCTCCGTCATACCTGGTGCTAGTGCAGCGCTGCGGAAGTCCCGAGGCCACCGGCGCTGTGGGAGCGACTTGCAGTTCAAACTGAGAAGTCAGCTCCGCATCCCTCGGCGTCGCCGAGCCCCTCCCGGCGCTGCCCGTGGGCAGCCAGCCGCCGCGACAAGACTGAACCCGGCCTGCAATAATCGCAGCGAATCCTACCTGCCCCCAACGGAGCCCCGCAATGCCTTCGATCACCCTCCACTTTCTCAAGCCATCGGACTGGGCCGAGCCGGTGCTGATGCACTACTGGGACCCTGAGCCTGCGGGGCAGGGCACGCGCTGGCCCGGGGTGGCGATGGCGGCCGATCCCGCGCGGCCGGGCTGGTATCGGGTCGAGCTTGAAGCGACGCGCAGCGTGCGGCTGGTCTTCAACGACGGCCACGGGCGCCAAACCGGGGATCTGCAGCGCCGGGGCGACGGCTGGTTCAGCTTCGCCACGCATTGGCGCGATGAGCCCCCGACTGCGGCTGCCGGGCCGGGTGACAAGGCCGCGTCGGCCTCGACGGCGCCGACGCCTGCGCCACCGCCCGTGGTGCTCGGCGACGCACTGCGCCCCATCGCCGAGCGCACCGATTTCCGCGAAGAGACCATCTACTTCCTGCTCACGGCGCGCTTCAACGACGGCGACCCATCGAACAACTTCTTCTGCCGCGACCGCATCCGCTTCGATGCCCGGGGCAACGCCATCGACCCGCACTGGCGCGGCGACTTCAAGGGCCTGATCCAGCGCCTGGACTACATCCGTGACCTGGGCTTCTCGGCCATCTGGATCACGCCACCGGTGGAGAACCGCTCCGGGCTCGACTACCACGGCTACCACGCCTACGACTGGACCCGCATCGACCCGCGGCTGGAGTCGGCGGACGCCACCTATCAGGACCTGATCGACGCGGCCCACGCCAAGGGCATCAAGATCATCCAAGACGTGGTCATCAACCACTCCTGCCAGTACGGCATCCGCGGCCAGGTCCATATCGATCATCTGCCGACCAAGTACTACGTGCCCCAGGGCAGCGAGCAGGGCAACGTCGACCACGGCCCCTACCAGGGCAACCTCGGCAACTACGCCTGGCCCGGCCGCGACGACATCGACAACCCCGTGGCCCCCGAGTGGTGGCGCGAGCGCCACGCCCGCGACCCCGACGGCCGCGAGCCCCTGACCGACCCGCTCACCGGCGAGACCCTGCCCAAGCCCGGCTATGACCCCGGCCGCTTCTTCGGCCTCGACGCCCAGCGCCTGGACCCGGACTGGTACCACCAGGACGGCTTCATCTGCGGCGGCGACTGGGAGAGCGCCGAGGCGCTGCAGCACAAGCACATGGCCGGCGACTGCATCGACCTCGCCACCGGCCGGGAAAACGTCAAGGCATACCTCATCGGCGCCATCAATCGCTATCTCGACATGGGCGTCGATGCCCTGCGCATCGACACCGTCAAGCACATCGAGCGCGGCAACCTGCTCGAATACGTCAACGCCTGGAAGGCGCACAAGCCGGGGCTGTTCGTGTTCGGCGAAAACCTGGTCAAGGGCTACGGCTGGGGCGACCTGGGGGGCGGCGACAACGGGCCGTCACAGATCCGCCCCTGGTGGTACACCCGCCTCGGCCACGACCCCCGCGACCCGAACGCCGGCGGCGACTCGGGCTTCCCGCAGCTCGACTTCGGCCTGTTCAGCACCTTCCGCGACAGCCTCAGCCGCGGCACCTTCGCGGGCACCGCCCCGGTCTTGTCGATGGACTGGATCTACGGCGACGTGACCGCGCTGGTGACCTTCCTGCAGAACCACGACGTCGGCCCCGACAACGACTTCAAATACCGCTTCAAGGGCGAGACCTGGATGGCGGCGGCGGCCTACAACCTGCTCTGGACCGCCCGCGGCATCCCCTGCCTGTACTTCGGCGAGGAGATCGCGTTCATGAAGGGCGCCCCGCAGGACGTGGAGGGCGAGCGCGACACCCTCGACAGCACCGGCCGTGCCTTCTTCGGCGACCACCTCACCGACGCGAGCATCCGCCAGACCCAGTCCCACCCGCTCTACCGGCAACATCCAGCGGCTCAATCTCATCCGTCGCCAGGTCCCGGCCTTGCAGAAGGCGCCCATGAGCCAAGTCAACGAATGGGGCAGCGGCATGTCCTTCGTTCGCGACCTGCCCGAGCAGGGCGGCTCGTCGTCGTCGGTCTGGCCATCGGCAGCGACCAGTTCATCGATATCGGCGACCTGCGCCCCGGCATCTATCGCGATGCCGTCACCGGCGGCGAGATCCACGCCAACGGCCAGCTCGCGTTCGACGTCGAGGCACAACTCCGCCGGCATCTGGGTACTCGACGGGCCCGGCAAGATCGGCGTGGATGGAGAGTTCTTGCGCTGACAGGGCTGGCAACCCGGTTGATCGGGAGG